>JBGPGG010000042.1:0-22018 GCA_041483715.1 Thermoanaerobaculia bacterium | reverse complement strand
CTCGAGGCTTCGGTATGCGATGAGAGCGAGTCCCGGCTGATCGATGCGCACGGAGCCCGCTGGCTCATCCGCCGCCCTTCCGCCGATCGAAGTCTCGCCCGCTTCGGTGACGAGGACGAACCTCGCGATCATCGCGGGATTGCGCGGGAGCGCGTCGCCGCGAAATCTCTGTCCGACGACGAGCCTCACGCCGAGGGTCGAGCCCACGGCGGGGCGGAAAGTCGAGGGCTCGATCCAGAAGTCGTGGGCGAAGACCGGGGCGGCGAGAAGCAGCGCAGCGGCAGAAAGCGCCAAGCGCCGCGTCACGGGGTCGGGCCCGGCTTGCGGTGCAACTCCATCGTCCAGACACGCTCCATGCGGCCCCCCTCCTTGCGGCGGTAGACGAGGTCCCCCTTCTCGAACCGGCCCGTCAGGTTGAATACGCCCGGGAAGGCGCTGTGGATCTCATCGAGCTCGTAGACTCGCCGCGCGGGGTTCCAGGCGAGCGCCGCGAGCGCGGTTCTTCATCCTCTCGCGACGAACCTCTCGAAGAGCTCGACCTCCGAGCGGCTCCCGATGGCGAGCGGCATGCGCTCGTGCAGCGACGCCGGCGCGACGTCGAGCACCCGCGCCACACCCGTCGAGGCCTTTCCGCCCGCCTGCTCGACGACGAAGGCCAGCGGATGACATTCATAGAGGACCCGCAGCTTGCCCGCGCCCCTGCCCCCCGCCGCCGCGTCGCCCGGATACAGATAGATGCCGCCCTCGAGGAGGAACCGGTGCACGTCGGAGACGAGCGAGGCCGAGTACCGGGTGGAGTACGGGCGTCCGGACGCCTCGTCCGGCTGCTTCAGGTACTCGACGAACGCCCGCACGCCCGGCGCCCACGAGTGGGTCCGCCCCTCGTTGACGGCGTAGCCCTTGCCGCGCTCGGGCATCCGCACGTCGCGGCGCGTCAGCAGGAACTCGCCGATCGCGGGATCGAGCGTGAAGAGGTGCACGCCGTCGCCGCAGGTGTAGACGAGCAGGACCGCCGGGCCGAACAGGAAGTACCCGGCGGCCACCTGTTCGTGGCCCGCGCGCAGCAGGTCCGCGACCGTTCCGTCGCGCCGCCGGCGGATCGAGAAAATCGTCCCGAGCGTGCCGTTGACGTCGATGTTCGAGGAGCCGTCCATCGGATCGAATAGCACGGCGTAGCGGCCCTCCGCGAGCTTGCCGCCGCAGACGACCGGCTCCTCCATCTCCTCGGAGGCGGCGAGCGACACGAGACCACCGTAGTCGAAGGTCTCGAGCAGGATGTCGTTGGCGAGGACGTCGAGCTTCTTCTGCTCCTCCCCCTGACTGTTCGAGGAGCCGGCGGAGCCGAGCGATTGCGACAGCCCCGCGCCGGCGAGCGCGGCGGCGATGCGTTTGGCCGCGACGCCGAGGCGCAACAAGAGGAGCGAGAGCTCTCCGGTCGAGCCCGGCGAGAACCGCTGCTCCTCGAGGATGAACCGGTCGAGCGTGAACGGGGCGGCGCGCATCGCGGAGGACAGCGCTACTTCTTCTGGCGGGCCATCTTCCAGCGGCCCGTCGTGATCGGCGCGTTGCCGCTCGGCGTCGTCGTGAAGGTGCCCTCGATCATGTCACCGGACAGGCGTCCGACGAACGTCGTCTGCACCTGGCAGTCGCACGCCGGGTCGCGGTAAGGGTCCATCGTCCCGCGCAACACGCCTCCCGCGGCGTCGACGAAATTGATGGTGAGCACCTGCGGCATCACGCCCGGATCCTTCGCGTCTTTCGGCACCATGAGGACGTCGCCGCGCGCGACCTTGTCGCCGGACTTGAGCTCGAAAACGATCGATCCCGTGCGTCCGGTCGCTTCACTCGAGTACTCGCCCACCCATCGGCCGGCGAGCGCGGCGAGGTCGGAGCCCGCGACCGGCACGGGGGGCGCCGGGTTGCTCGACGAACAGGACGAGGCGAGCGCCGCCGCGAGGAGGCCGACAGCCGCGGATCGAAAATGAAACGACATCGATCTACCTCCTGATGCCCGGCATCTTACCGCCCGGCCTACGGCGCCTTCACCCATTCGAGCCAGGACGGCTTCGGGTCGCCGGCGCTCGTCTCGAGACCCCGGTTGCCGAGAAACGCCGCCCGGTGCCGCTGTGCGACCGAGGAGCCTTGCGCGAGCTCGGGCCCCGAAGGGTCGGGGTCGCGCAAGGCCACGTAGCGCGCGAAGAGCAGGGTCCGGCCGTCCGCCTTCGCGAGGAAGCGGCGAAAGGCGCGGATGAACTCCGCCTGTCTGCCGGGGCTCGAAGCATTCTCCTGCGAGGACGAGTAGCTGACGGTGGGAAACGCGATCGGGCGGCCCGCGGCGCCCTTGACGAGCAGCGGCCAGTCCTTCTCGAGCGCGTCGGGGACGCGCTGCTCGAAGGGCTTGTCCTTGACGAACGGGGAATAGATGTAGAGCAGCAGCGGGCTCTTCTGGTGAAGGGCGGCGGCGGCCTCGGGCGCCGGGCTCTCGGTCGGCGCGAGCGTCGTGACCCCGACCAGAAGATGCGGCGCCTTCTTCTCGAGGAACTGCACGGCGCCCTCGAAGAGCCGCCGGTAGGCGCGCAACTCGTCGGGCTTGTCGGCGAAATACACGTCTGCGGCATCGCCGAGGGACAGGGTCTGGAAATCGAGAAGGGCCGGCATGAGGGCGTCGAGCAGCCGCCCGAGCCGCAGCGACAGTTTCGGATCGTCGAACGCCACGGCCTCGAGGTCCGCCGGCACGTCGCGTGCCGCCTCGGTCACGAGCGGGAGATCGAGGTGCAGCGTCGCGCCCGATTGCCGCAGCAGCCGCGCCGTGCGCGTGATGTCCGCCAGGTTGTACTTGCGCGGCGACGGCTCGGCGGCCGACCAGGACAGCGTCAACGCGAAAAACGAGGCGCCGGTCCGCCGGACCATCTCGACGGTTTCCTGCCGGACGGCGGCGGGCGTGGACGCTTCGAGGTTCAATGCCACGCCGATCACGGGAGCGGGCGATGTGGGCCGGGCCGGGCCGGCCGGACCGGGAGCCGCCAGAACGAGCAGCGCGGCGATCAGCGGACGCACGGGAGCATTATGGCCGAGCCGGAACCCCCGTCTACGCTGGCGCTCCGATCAGGACGACCGGGCCCGTTGGCGCGGGCACGCCGCCGCGCGGTTCGACCGTCACGGCGAAGTTCTGCGCGTCGGGCTCGGGGAAGTCCGTGGACTCGAAGAGGGCGCGGCCGGACGCGTCGACGTCGAAGATGCCCGCGTTGACGGGCTTGCCCTTCAGGAAAACCCAGAGCTCGTACTGGCGGTCGGCCGGCAGCGCGGCGAGGTTGCCCGCGACGAGAATGCCGCGCCTTGCCCGTGGGCTCCAGAGCACGCGGCCCCGGGCTCCCGGCTGCGGGTCCTTGCCGCCGAGCAGCATCATCTGGACGTCGTCGCTCTCCAGCACGCGCGCACGCAGCACGCGCTCGGCGAGCGCGGTCTGTGCCGACTGCAGCCTGCCCGCGAGCGCGGCAGACTGGCTGCGGAGGTCCTCGCTCTGGCGGCGCAGGCGCGCATCGTCGAGCCCCACCGCGACGAGGAGCAAAGCCGCCGCCGCCGCGAAGACGCGCCAGGCACCGGTGGAAGCCGGGCGGGCAGCCGGAGCCCGCGAGGGCCCGAGCGAGGCAAGGACGCCCGAGCGCACGTGCGGCGCCGGTGTGACCGGGCGCACTCCGGCGGCCATCGCGGTCGCCGCCCCGCGAAGGTCGAGGAGCAGCTCCTCGCAAATCGGGCATCCCTCGGCGAGGTGCCGGGCGAGCTCCGCCTGGTCGGCGCCCGACGGAATGCCCAGGGCGGCCGCCGCGACGAGCTCTTCGTGTCGCTCGCTATGCGCCATCGCTTCCACTCCCAAGATACGGGCGCAACCGCTCCCGAAGTTTCATCAATCCCAGCCGGACCCGCGTCTTTACGGTCCCGAGCGGCGTTCCCGTGCGGTCGGCGATCTCCTGCTGCGTCAGGCCCTCGAAATAGGCCAGCTCGAGCGCGCGCCTCTGGTCCTCGGGCAGCTCTTGGACGGCGCCGCGGCAGATCTGTTCCCACTGGCGGCTGGCCGATGCGCCCTCGACGTCATCCCGCGAGACCGGCCCCTCGCCGATGTCCTCCAGGCTTCGCAACTCGGGGCGCGAGGCCGATTTGCGCGAGCGCACGCGGTCGATCGCGCGGCTTCGCGTCGCGATGAGCAGCCAGGTCAGGACGTTTCCGCGAGACGGATCGAACGAGGAGGCCGCGCGCCACGCGAAGAGGAAGACTTCCTGCAGCACCTCTTCGCCTTCCCCGCTCT
Organism: Thermoanaerobaculia bacterium; assembly: GCA_041483715.1. Classification (GTDB taxonomy): domain Bacteria; phylum Acidobacteriota; class Thermoanaerobaculia; order UBA5066; family Gp7-AA6; genus DAHUXD01. The sequence continues at coordinate 17,715 of JBGPGG010000042.1, read as the reverse complement.
CGCCGAGGATGCGCCGCGCCAGACCCAGAAGGCGCGCCGAGTGCCGGTCATAGAGCTCGGCGAGCGCGTCGGTGTCCCGGGCTTCCACCCGGGCCATCAAGGCGCGGTCGGGATCCTCTCGCCTCTGGCTCATGATTGACGCGCCGGAGCTTACCTCCATCCGCGCGCATTCGGTCGTCTCCCGTCTCCCGTCTCCCGTCTCCCGTCTCCCGTCTGGCATACCATGCTCCCCACGGAGGCGCCCATGCACCGACGCGATCTCTTCCGATCCGCCGCCTCGACGGGTCTTGCCCTCGGACTCGTCGCTGCGAATCGTCCCCTCCTCGCCGTGCCGGGCAAGGAGAAGCCGGCTTCCGACGACATCATGCTGATGAACACTGCCCTCGCGCTCGAGCACCAGGCCATCTGGGCCTACGGCCTTGCCGGCACGAGCGGGCTTCTCTCGGAGAAGGCAAAGGAGGTCGGGCTTCTCTTCCAGGGCAGCCACGAGATCCACAGGGACCTGCTCGTGGATGCGATCCGCGGCAAGGGCGCCGCGCCCGTCGAGCCGAAGAAGGAATACGTGTTCGGCGTGCCGCTGGCGAACGAGAAGGACGTGCTCGAGCTCGCCTTCAAGCTCGAGGTCGGGGCCGCGCGCGTCTACCTCTACGTCGTCGACCGGTTCCAGGACCGGGCGCTCTCCGGTTCGGCCGCGCGCATCCTGTCGGACGAGGTCCTGCACGCCACGGTGCTGCGCAGCGTCCTCGGACGGGACGTGGTGCCGACCTTTAAGTTGATTGAAAACTAGTCGACAGTCAGAAGTCGACAGTCGACAGCGGGTCTCCCGCCTTACTGCTTACTGACCCCTTCCGGGATCGCAGCGGGCCCTTCCTTCAGATCCTCGCGGATGATCAAGTCCAAGAACAGCTCCCGCACGCCCTCGCGACCTCCGGTCTTGAACGCCCGCCTGACCTCGGTCGGCCGCAGCGCGATCCCGGTCATGGTCTTCAAATACTGGCAGAAAACGTAGGACCGCGACCGAAAGGAAACGATCAGCAGGAAGAGGAGGAGAACGGCGCCGCCCCAGATCGCCCAGTCCGCCTGTGTCAAAAGCTCGAAAGCGCCGGACATTCGCTCCAGTCCTCTTGCGATCAGGGTAACAGAATCGGCGCCGATTCGGTCACCGATCGCGCCCGTGCGACAGAAACTCCCGCGCCACGTCTTCGGGCCGCCGGCCGTCGCGGTCCACCGCCGCGTTCATGCGCCGCATCGCGTCCGCCGTCATCGATCCGGACAGCGCCTCGAGGGCGCGACGCACGCGCGCGTCCTTCCAGATCGCGCCGCGCACGACGAAGGCCGCCTCGTACGGAGGGAAGTAGCGCCGGTCATCCTCGAGCACGGCGAGCTTCATCGCCGCGATCAGGCCGTCCGTCGAGTTGCCCGCGACGACGTCCACCTTTCCCTGCGCGAGCGCCGGGTAGAGCAGCCCGAGGTCCATCTCCGCCGGCCGCGCCGCGAACGCGAGTCCGTACGCGGCGGCAAGACCCGGGAAACCGTCGGCGCGCTCGACGAACTCGTAACCGAAGCCCGGGCGCAACCCGCCGTGACCCGCGAGGTCGGAGATCTTCGAAATCCCGAGCTCGCGCGCCTGGTCCGACCGCATCACGAGCGCGAAGGTGTTCTCGAAGCCGAGCGGGGGCGCCCATACCAGCCCCCACTCGCGGGCGTAAGCGGCGGACACGTGCTCGCGCACGCGGACCGGATCTCCGATCGGCTTCTGCTTGAGGATGGCGGTGAACGCCGTTCCCGAATACTCCGGATAGAGATCGAGCTCGCCCGCGACGAGGGCGCGGTGGCACACGAAGCTGCCGCCGAGATCGAGCTTGCGCTTCACGCGAAAGCCCGCGCGCTCGAGCGCCTGCGCGGCGATTTCCCCGAGAAGGACCTGCTCGGTGAAATTCTTCGAGCCGATACGGATCGGCCGTTCGCCGGCCTCGCGGCAGGCGCCCAGAACGAGCAGCGCCGCGCACACCGCGGCGAGGCTGCGCCTCATCGGCGCGGCCCAACGCGCTTCTCGACCGCGCCGAGGCCGAAATCGAACAGGAGGGCGAGCGCGGCCGCCGGGATGGCTCCGGCGAGGATGAGACGGTGATCCACCGTGGCAACGCCGCGGTAGATGAGGACGCCCAGCCCGCCAGCCCCGATCGCCGCGGCGATCGTCGCAAGCCCCACGCCGACGACCACCGCGATCCGGACGCCCGCGAGCACCACCGGGAACGCGAGCGGCAACTCGACGAGCCGCAGACGCTGCCCCGGCGTCATCCCGATTCCGCTGGCCGCCTCGGTCACGGCGGGATCCACGCCGAGGATGCCCGCGTGCGTGTTGCGCAGGATCGGCAACAGCGAATAGACGACGAGCGCCACGATGGCGGTGCGGGCGCCGATGCCCCCGATCCACGGGACCGGGATCAGGAACCCGAAGAGCGCGAGGCTCGGGATCGCCTGCACCGCGTTGGCGAACCCGAGCACCGGGCGCGCGAGTCCCGGGCGCCGGGTGAGCGCCACGCCGAGGGGCACGCCGATCGCCACCGCGAGCGCCGTCGCCGCGAGCACAAGGAGTAGGTGCTCGCCCGTCAGCGCGAGGATCTCGCCGCGCCGCTCCCAGAAGAACCGCGCAAGGTCCCTCACGGCGCGAACTCCGCGACGAACTCGCGAACGAATGCGTCCGCCGGCGAGCGCGTCAGCTCCTCGCGGGATCCGACCTGCCGGACCCGGCCGCCCTCCAGCACCGCCACCCGGTCCGCCAGCAGGAACGCCTCGCGAAGATCGTGCGTCACGAGGAGGACAGCGGCCTCCCACCGCGTGCGCCACAGCTGGAACTCGCGCTGCATCGAGCGGCGCGCGATCGGATCGAGAGCGCCGAACGGCTCGTCCATCAGGAGCAACGGCTGGCCCGCCGCAAGGGCGCGCGCCACGCCCACGCGCTGGCGCTGCCCGCCCGAAAGCCCCCGCGGGCGCCGTTCGGAGAACTCCGCCGGCGGCAGTCCGACGAGCGCGAGCAACTCCTCGGACCGCGCGCGGCGTTGCAGCTCAGGCCAGCCGAGCAACCGCGGCACCGCCTCCACGTTTTCGCGCACCGTCCAGTGCGGGAAGAGCCCGCCTTCCTGGATGACGTAGCCGACGCGGCGCCGGAGCGCGACCGGATCGTGCTCTGCGGAGGAGCGCCCGAGGATCTGGACCGTTCCCGAATCGGCATCCACCAGGCGATTGGCGAGCTTCAGGGCCGTCGTCTTGCCGCATCCCGAAGGCCCGACGAGGGCGACGGTTTCCCCCGGCGCGATCGAAAGTGAGAACCCGTCGAGCACAGGCCTGCCCGGAAGGAAGGCCTTTCGAACATCGACGTAAGCCAGGACGGGAGGCGTCAAGAGATTAGAATCCAGTCATGCCCTCATTGTATGACGCGGTGATCATCGGCGGCGGCCCCGGCGGCTCGACCGTCGCCACACTGCTCGCGCGCGCGGGCCGGCGCGTCCTCGTCGTCGAGCGCGAGAAGTTCCCGCGCTTCCACGTCGGGGAGTCGCTCTTGCCCTTCTCGCTTCCGATATTCGACCGGCTCGGAGTTCACGAAAAGATCCGCGCCGCGGGCTTCATGGAGAAGTACGGCGCGTTCTTCTGGAACGAGGACAACGGCACGACGCGTCCGGTCGTTTTCGCCGACGCGCGCGACCCCCGCCACCCCAAGGCCTACCAGGTCAAGCGCGCGGACTTCGACGACCTGCTTCTCAAGCACGCCGCGTCGTGCGGCGCCGAGGTCCGCGAGGAGACCGCCGTCGAGGACGTGCTGTTCGAGGGCGGCCGCGCGGTGGGCGTGCGGGTCCGTAGCGCCGCTTCCGCGCCCGAGGAGATCCGCGCGAAGGTCGTGGTCGACGCCTCGGGGCAGGGGGCCGTCCTCTCGCGCCAGCTCGGGTTGCGGCATTTCGATCCGAAGTTGAAGCGCGCCGCGCTCTTCGCGCACTACGAAGGGATCCGCTGGCCGGAAGACAGCCGCCCCGGCGACATCCTCCTCCCGATCGATCAGGGCGTCTGGTACTGGATCATTCCGTTCTCCGACGGCACGTGCAGCGTGGGCGGCGTCTTCGATCCGGCCGTGGTTCGCTTTGCAGAGGGGGCGGCGATCGAGGCTCGATTCGGCGAGCTCATCGCCCGATCGGAAAGGATGGGGCGCCTGCTCGAGGGGGCGCGCCGCAGCTCGAAGGTCTACGGCATCTCCGACTACTCCGCGACCTCGGAACGCCTCGGCGGCGACGGATGGGTGCTCGTCGGCGACGCGGCCACGTTTCTGGACCCCGTGTTCTCCACGGGTGTGTTCCTGGCGATGGCGACCGGCGAACGTGCCGCGCGAGTGATCGACCAGGCCCTCTCGCGCCGGGGACGCGTCGACGCGCGCGATTTCACGTCCTACGAGCGCCAGTCGAACCGCATGTTCGCCCGCTTCCGGCGCTTCGTTTACAACTTCTACGACCCCATCTTCTTCGAGGCGTTCTGCACGCCGAATCCCCCCGAGGGAATCCGCGCCGCGGTCGTCACGACGCTCGCGGGAGGTGTCGAGCGTGTATCGCCCGCGATGTGGTTCTGGACGAGGTTGATGTTCTTCGGCGTCGCGATCGACCGAACGATGCGACGGCTGACCGGGAGGTCGGCAGTCGACAGTTCACAGTCGACAGCCTGAAGGAATAGTCGACAGTCTGGAGTCGACAGTCGACAGCCTGAGGCGGTCGACCCTATCAACTGTCGACTGTCGACTGTTCACTGTCGACCAATTTAGTTCCCCAGCAGCCCCTGCTTCAGATCGTCCTGGATCGGATGCGGGCCGAGCCACACGGCGAAGAGGGCGTCGGCGAAATCGCGTCCCTCGATCGAACCGCGGTCGGTGCCGCGCACGGTGACGCGCGTTCCCTTGTCGGGCACCCACGTGAGCGCGATCTCGTCGCCTTCCGCCACGTCGGGGATCATCCCCGCGAGCTGGTCGAGGCGCCCCTTCAGTTTCGGCAGCTCGGCCTTCGAGTTGAGCTCGAAACCGTCGGCGATGGCCTCGGAAACCTGCGAGCCCTTGAGCTTGCGCAGGATGTGCAGCCGCATGCTCTTGATCTCGTTCGCCCCGAGCAGGGTCGCGGCGACCTTCGAGGGCGTCTCGACGTAGAGGCCCGCGACGTAAACCTTGAACATCATCTTCTTGCGCAGACCCACTCCGTTCAACTTGAGCACTTTGCCGTCGACCGTTTCGGTGTCGGGCACCTTCACGCCCGCGAGCTCGGCGGCCGGGGCGAACACGGCGAGGCCGAGGGTTAGAGAAAGCGCGGAGCCGAAAACGAGGCTTCGTTTCATGTGGAACTCCTTCGGTTGCTGGAGATCTTATCCTCCGCCAACTGTCTCAGGTCGCCGTATACCGCGCCCGCGCCAGATCCACGATCTCGCCAATCAGCTGGGTGTAGGACCTGCCTGCCTTGCGGGCCGCCATCTGGAACTCGGCACCCGAGGAGAGCCAGGGGTTGGGGTTGGCCTCGATCACGTACACCTCGCCCTCGCGCGTCAGGCGCATGTCGATGCGGCCGTAGTCGCGCAGCTTCAGGGCCTGGTAGGCGGCCAGCGCCGTGTCCGAGAGGCGCCGGACCGTGTCCTCGTCGAGGTCCTCCGCGGGAGCGGACTTGGTCACGCGGTAGTGCTCGGTGTCCTTCTCCCACTTGACCTCCTTGCCCGCGATCTTCGGCGTTCCCTCGGGCAGCTTCGAGAGGTCGAGCTCGACCATGGGCAGCACTTCCGGGCTCTCGTTGCCGAGGACCGCGGCGTACATCTCGCGCCCCTCGATGTACTCCTCGATGAGCGCGGGCGCGTCGAACTCCTCGTGGATGTAGTGGATGCGCTCCATCAGCTCCTTGACCGATCCGACGACCGAGCCCGTGTCGATCCCGATCGATCCGTCTTCGGACGTCGGCTTCACGATCAGCGGGAAGGCGATGTCGTGGGAGTGGTCGAGCTTGCCCTTGTAGGACGTCGCGAAGAACGGCGTGCGGATCCCGTGGAAAGCGAAGATCTTCTTGGCGAGCGCCTTGTCCTGCGCGAGGTAGAGCGCGTGCGGCCCCGCCCCCGTGTAGGGCTTGCCGAGCAGGTCGAGGTACCCGGCGAGGTTCATGTCCATCGTGTCGTCGCCGGCGTAGGACTCGGTGAGGTTGAAGAAGAGGTCGGCGTCGGCGCGCGCGAGCGCGATGAGCGACTGATCGCGTCCGTCCACGACCTGGTACACGGCCTCGTGGCCGAGCTTGACGAGGGCCTCGAAGATCTCCTCGCGGTCGTGCTTCTCCTTCTTCTTCTTGCGCGGCGGCTTGCCCCGGGCCTTCGACGGCTTCTCGGGCGGAGGCGGCGCGGACTCCGGCTCTTCCTCGAAGACGTCGTAGAGGACCGCGATCTTGAGTTTCTCCCGGCTCATTCGCTTTCCCCCCTGCCCGTCATGGCTGCACGAACTTGCCGCGCGCCAGGTAGTTCATGGCGAGCGCCGTTGCGTACGCCGTCACCTCGGTCAGATTCTCCATCTCGCTGGCAAGCGCGGCGCGCAGTCCGAGCTCGCCCACGCGCGTCTCGATCGATTCCACGAGCCGCTTCACGAGCGGCCGCTGCACTCCCGTCCAGTACGTCACCTTGTCGATCAGGGCCTTGCGGTTCTCGCGCAGCAGATCGACCGCGGCCCGCGCGCCCTTCTTCTTGCGCCGCGAGACCGGGAAGATGTCGACGAGATCGGTGTCGAGCGCGAGCTCGACCGACTGACCCTCCTGCTCGAGCGCCTTCTTGTAGAAGTCTTCGACGGTCGTCTCCATCTCCTCGACCGTGATGTCGGTGTGGCCCTGCGGCCGCACCGGCTCGGCAGATCGGAGGCGGCGCGCCATCCGGTCCACGTACCGCAACTTCGCCATCGCGCCCCAGCCCTTGTAGCGCTCCCGCCACCGCGAACGCGGCGTGAGCCACACGGCGAACGTCTCGGCAAAATCCTCGTCGGGGTGCTTCTGCGCGTACCAGCCGGCGATGTGCCGCACGAACTGCCGCGAGAACGGGACCGGACGGTACCCGTCGCGGTACGGCCGGCGGAACGGCCCGAACAGGTCGCGCCACTCCGGCGTGCGGTAGAGCGCATAGGCGTAGTTGAACGCGTGCCCGGCTTCGTGGCGCAGGTACATCATGATCTCGTGCCGGTCCTCGAGGTCGTTCATCTCCTTCTCGAGCCGCGCGAGCTTCGGGTCGGCGAGATAGAACGGGATGCCGATCACGGGCTCTCCCGAGGGGCAGCCCCACTCGTCCGAGAGATAGCAGAGAGGGCGGAAACGGGAGAGGCCCTTGCGCTCGAGCTCGCGGTAGAGCTGCTGCACCAGTCGTTCGAGCGGCGATCCTTCGACCTTGAGGCCGAGTTCCTTGATGGGCTTGGTCAGGATCTCCTGGACGTCGGGCGGGGCTTTCTCGAACGCGCGCAATGTATCTCGAAAAAAAGGTTAGCACATCTGCAAGAGCTACAATGACCGCGGAGGTTTCATGGCAGATCCAACGATCAAGATCATTCCGAACGGCCCCTACCGCGTGTCGGGCCCGATCGCAGTGACGGACCCGCAGGGCAACGTGGTCCCGGTCGAAGACGGGAAGGCGGTGTCGCTCTGCCGCTGCGGCCACTCCGCGAGGAAGCCCTACTGCGACGGCTCACACGCCCGCGTCGGGTTCGACTCGACAGAGTCGGCCGTCAAGAGTTAGTCCGCGTTGCTCCCCGGCCTCACGCTGATCCTCGCGCTCGCGACGGAGCCTCTTTCGCCCACCCTCGCCGTCGATCTCGACGGCGACGGCACGGAGGAAACCGTGACGGCCGCGCCCGCGCGCGGCGCCGTGCGCCTCGAGGTTCGCGACTCCGGCGGCAAGAAGGTCGCGAAGACGAAAGCGCCGGCGCCCGCGGGGGACGTCGTGCAGGTGGAGCTCACCGCCGGCCCCCTCGGCAGCCCGGGCTCGCTCATCGAAGTCGCGGCTTCGACCGACGCGTCGGAATGCGTCTCCGTCTGGCGCTTCAAGGACGGGGTTCTGGCGCGGCTCCCGATCCGCGGCGCCGCCGGCAGGCACCCGGACTGCGGGCGGCCGGGCGAATGGACCCGGGCGTGGGAGCGCGAGGCCGAGGGCCGGCCATCGGCGCTCGTCCGCGAACGCACGGCGAAGGTCGAGGGCGGCGTCCTTCGGGTCCGGGAGGTCTTCGCGTTCGCGGGTTTCAGCCTCGACGAGGACCCGCGCCGTTCCGGGTCGGAAATCAACGGAGTGCCCATCCCCTCCTGGTATCGCGCGATCTTCTACTCGAGGCCGGCGCTCGAGATCCTCTACGGCCGGTTCGACCTTTCCCGCATGCGGTCGCAGCCGACGCTCTCGATCGAAGCAGACCGCGAGCGCGGTGTCTTCGCGTTGCACTTCACCGGTCCCGGTGGAGAGTTCACGGCCCCGGTCGAATCCTCCGAAGGGCAGAAGGCCAAGGCGACCCTCGGGGCCCGGGTCGAGGGAAAAACCGTGCGCGCTTCCGTGAGCCTCGGCGGCGACGGAAGCGTTCCCTACGAAATCGAGGTCGAGGGGCTCGGGGCCCCGTTCGACCAGATCTACGCTCCCGCCGGAAGCTGGCGGGGCGAGTCGCGAAAGATCTTCCCGACGGCGGCCGACGAGGTCGCCGCCGAAGACCTCGCCGGCATCTGGTTGGACCCGGGGGGCAAGAACACGGCCATTGCGACCGAGGGCGTTCCTCCCTACCGCCTGCGCCTCGGAAAGGAGCTCTACGCGATGGTCATGGCGCGCGCCCAGCCGCCCCTCGACCTGCTGCTGTTGCCGGCGGAGCCCTCCGGACGGCCCTGGGGCATCGTCCTGCGCGGGCCGAACACCTTCGAGCGTGTGCCGCTGGCCTGCACCGGGCAGGGTGCGGCCGAATGCCGCGCCGAGGGCCCCGGTGAGAAGCTGCGCCGCCTCGGGGCGCGCATGAACGTGCGCTGAGTTTGAGAGGTTGACGGGGGCGGCCGGGCTGTCTAACCTTCGTCAGGGAAAAAATCTCGATGGAACAATTGCTCGTCGGGCTTGGCGTCCAGACGGTCGGCGCAGCCCTCCTCTCCGCGATCCTGCTGTACCTCTCGCGGGGCAAGGGAAGCCGCGTCCTGCAGGCGGCCGGCTTTGCGTGGCTCTTCCTTTTCGTCTCGCTCCTGTCGCTCTCGGCGATGACCGCCTTCGGACTCCCCCACAGCCTCGAGGCCTACCAGTACTGGAAGTTCCTTTTCGTCGTGGCGCTCTGCGTCGCCACGATCCGGATGAACCGGGACATCTCCCTCGTCAAGCCGCTCGCGGTGACCGCCGTCGCGGCAATGCCGTCGGCGCTCCTGATCGTGGCCCTCACGACCCGCGGCGCGGGCACCGACGCCACCATCGCCAACAGCCCGCGCTTCGTGGCCATCCACCTCGGCATCCTCGGCGTCGGGTGGCTGCTCGCCGCCGTCTTCGTCTATCAGAGCCCGAGGGCGGGGCTCGGGCAGCAGTGCGCCGGGGCGATCGCCCTGCTCACCGCCGGCGTGCAATTCGCATCCGCCGTCTTCCTCAATCTCAACCAGGCCGCGACGAAACTCCCGGCCGGGCTGGCCAGCGCGCCGAAGGCCCCGGCGCAAGGCTTCCCGCTCCTGCCCTACATCGGATTCCTCGACGTGCTGCTCGAGATGCTCTTCGGCATCGGCCTGATCATCTGGGCGATGGAGGACACCGAGCGGCGCCTCGCGGCGCTCCACGCCCGCACGGTGGACGACACGCGGCGCTCGCAGCGCCGCGCGTGGCTCGACCCGCTCACCGAGATGCACAACCGGTTCTTCCTCGACGAAGTCCGGCCCGAGCTCGAGCAGAGCGACGCGGGCGGGTCGATCGTGCTGATCGACATCGACGGCCTCAAACGCATCAACGACGAGGAGGGCCACGAGGAGGGCGATCGGGCGATCTGGACCGTCGCGAGCGGCATCAAGAAGCTCGTCCGGGGCAACGACCACGTCATCCGCTGGGGCGGAGACGAGTTTCTCGTGATCCTGCCCGGCATGGACGAGGAGCTCGCGAGGCGGCGTTTCTACATGCTCCCGGCCAAGATCGACGAGGTCAAGCAGTCGCCGAAGCCCGGCGGCAAGCCCTACATGAAGTTCCTCGCCGCCTCGATCGGGGTCCACCCCTACTCGCGGCGGGTGTCCCTCGACAACGCCCTTGCGCAAGCCGACCGCGTCATGTACGAACGCAAGCGTGCCCACCGCGAGCTGCGCGGGTCCATAAAAGAAGGGACCTGATGAACTACTACTGGACCGAGTGCTCGAGGTGCGGGTGCCAGGTGACGATCCATTTCATCGAGAACGCGGCCGGCCTCACGGGCTCAGTCCGAAGATGGTCTTCGGACCGCGCGACCAACGACGGCCGGCGGCTCGAGGTCGCCCGTGCGGACATCGGCCCCGCCGGCAACTTCCAGGGGACCTGCGTGTGCGGCGGGCCGATCGCCGTCGACGCCGCCCGCGTCGAACGGGCGACCACGGAGAGGCCGGCCTAAGAGTCGGGGTCCAGGTTTCAGGTTCCAATTTGAAGCGCATTCCGATCGAAGACTCCTTCGACCTTCACTCGTTCCGTCCCGAAGACGTCGCCTCCGCCGTGGCGGAATACCTTTCCGAAGCGCGGCGCGCGGGCTTTCGGCAAGTGCGCCTGATCCACGGAAAGGGCATCGGGGCGCGGCGCGCCGAGGTGCGGCGCCTGCTATCGGCGCGCGAAGACGTCGCGGACTGCTTCGACGCTCCCCCCGGACGCGGCGGTTTCGGAGCGACGATCGTGATCCTGGGTTAGACGCCCTCGATCTCGACCGACAGCGAACGATGATGACATAGTCGCTGGACGTGAGACGGGAGACGGGAGACGGGAGACGCAACCTCCCGATGGTGCTTGCCGCGATCACGATCGCGATTGCGGGGGGCGCGTGCGCGACGGCGCCGAAACAGACGGACGCGTCGCGCCGGGTCGCCGCCAACCCTCGCGCGATCGTCGAGGGCCGGGTGCGGAACGCCGATGGAAAGCCCGTCGCGGGAATCGGCGTGCGCGGCATTCCGGGGGGCAAGGATGTTCCCTGGGGCTCCGTCGCGGTGACCGGCTGCGACGGGAGTTTCCGCCTGACTCTGCCGGCGCCCGCGAGTTACACCTTTCTCCTGCTCTGGCACGGCACGGCCGTCATCACGCCGGACCCGCAGGACCCGTCGCGCACCAGCGTCTCTGTCGCGCCGGGCGCGGTGGTCCGGGGCGTGGATCTCGTCTTCCTCGCCCCGCAGTGGCGCGAGGCCGCGGCATCCGCTCCGACGGCGACGCCTTCCTGTCCGTGAGTCCCGCTTATAATTCTTCGCGATGGCCGCAAATCCGAAAACCGAGCTCCGCCGCGTGCGCTGCGTGATCAATGGCAGGGAGATCGACGTGTGGGAGGGTTACCGGCTCTGGGACGCGGCGCTCGACGCCGACGCCAGGCTGTGGAAGTGGTGCGGCGGCGAGGGTTTCTGCGCGACGTGCGCCGTCATCCCGGTCTCCGGCGCCGACAACCTGACGCCCTCGACGAAGCTCGAACGGTTCTCGCTCGCCCTCTGGTTTGCGAAGCCGCTCGTGCTCGTGCGCGGACGCTGGAAAGACCGCGGCGTGCGCCTGGCCTGCCAGGCCTACGTCAAGGGCCCGGTCGAAGTCGTGGGCGTTCTCGGAGCCGCGGGGAAAGAGGCGCGCGCGCGCGCGGGTATCCAGTAGGCAGGAGGCAGGGTGCAGAAGGCGGGCCGCAGCGTCGAATTCCTGCCTCCCGCTGACCGTCTCCTGCCTCCCATGGCATGAAGCGCCTCGCACGCCGCTTCGCCTCCTTCACCGCCGCGGGCGGCCTCCTCTACCTGGGCGGCTCGTATCTGGCCGCGCGCGCGCTCGCGCGGCGGCTCGTCTCGCCCAAAGGCCTCGGCCCCGCGCCCGGGCGTCACGAAGACCTCCTGGTTGCGCTCGAGTCGACAGCCACGGTCGTTGCGAACCTGCGTCACCAGGGCTCTGCGCGCCTGCCGGTGGAGCTCTCCGCCATCTTCGCCTCGCCGGGAGAGCCCGAGCGGCGGCCGACGATCCTGTTCCTCCACGGCAAGGGCGGTGACGCGAGCGAGTGGGAGCCCGATGCGCTGCGGGCGCTCCGGCTCGGGTACAACGTGCTGCTGCCGGACCTGCGAGGGCACGGCCGGAGCGGAGGCAGCTTCTTCACGTTCGGATTCCTCGAGAAGGAAGACCTCGCGCTCACGATCGCCGCCGCACGGGACGGCTTCGGCCTCGACGCGGAGCGGATCGGAATCCACTCCTGCTCGGCGGGCTCTTCGGTAGCCCTCGAGTTTGCCGCCGACCGCGCCGGGGTTGGCGCGATCTGGCTCGAGTCGCCGTTCGGCAGGCCGCGCGAGATGGCGCGCCACTACCTCTCGCGCGCGACGCGGCTGCCCGCGCCGCTGCTGGCGCTCACGAGCCGCCTCGCCATCGCGCGCGCGGTCGCACGGGTCCGGCAGGAACTCGGCTCCGGGGACGGCTCCGACGGCCTCGCCCTGCTCGATCCGATCCGCGCCGCCGCGCGCGTCACCGCCCCCATCCTCCTCGTGCACGGGGACAGGGACCTCCTCGTGCCGGCCCGCTTCACGCACGCGCTCGCCGCGGCCCTGCCCCCGCGCAGCGCCGTCTGGAACGTCTCGGGCGCTGGCCACTGCCATCACGACGACGAGCCCGCGGGCGTCGCGAAGCTCGCCTATGCACGCAAGTGGACGGAGTTTTTCGGGACCTACATGCCGGCGTAGCCGCCAGACGGCAGACCGCAGACCCCGTTCGAGACTGCCTTCTGCCTTCTGCCTTCGCCTTCTGCCTACTGCCTACTGCCTACTGCCGTCTGACCTCTTCCGCGGATCCTCCGTCCTCCCTTTCAGCTGCCCGCACGCCGCCGAGGCGTCGGGGCCCTTGCTGCGCCGCACCGTGACGGTGACGCGGGCGTCGGCGATCGTCTTCACGAAGCGTTCGATCGCCGGCTCGTCGGGCCGCTTCCAACCCGGCAGGTACGTCGGGTCCTCGTTCAACGGGATGATGTTGACCTTGACCTCGAGCCCGGAGAGCAGCCGCGTGAGCCTCAGCGCGTCCTCCTCCCGGTCGTTGACGCCGGCGATGAGCACGTACTCGACGAGGATCCGGCGGCGGGGCTCGAGCGGCCAGGCGCGCATCGCGCGCACGAGATCCGGGATCGGGTAGGTGCGCGTGATCGGCATGAGCCGCGTGCGCGTGGCCTCGTCGGCGGCGTTCAGGGACACGGCGAGGTTCGGCCGGCGCGGGAGCGCCGCGAAGCTCGCGAACGCCGAAGTGATCCCGGAGGTCGAGACGGTGACCCGGCGCGGCGGAAGGATCTCGAAGAGGATCTCGAGCGCAGGAAGCACGCCCTCCGGGTTGAGGAACGGCTCCCCCATTCCCATGAACACGATCCGCAGGCCCTCCGTCGTGCGTCCCGTCGCGTCGAGCACAGCGTACAGCTGACCGAGGATTTCCCCGGCCGACAGGTTGCGCCCCGCTCCGAGCCGGCCCGTGACGCAGAACGCGCAGTCCACGGCGCAGCCCGTCTGGGAAGAGAGACATACGGTGAACTTCTCGGTGGGAGGAGTCGAGTGTCGAGGGTCGAGCGTCGAGGGTCGGGTCGGGGCAACCGCGCGGGCGTCGGTGAACTCGTTGACCTGTGCGAAGGCGGTCGAGCCGGGCATGTACACCGCCTCGATCAGTGCGCCGTCGGAAAGCCGCAGCCCGAGCTTGACGCTCCCGTCCGCGGCGTCGTCGCGGCGCTCGATCTCCGGCAGGCGGATTGGCATCTGCGCCGCCAGCCGCTCGCGCAGTGCGCCCGGAAGCTCGGTCATCGCCGCGTAGTCTCGACGGCCGCCGCGGTGGATGGCGTCGAAGATCTGACGGCCGCGGTAGCGCGGGAGGTCCGCCGCGACGGCAAACGCCTCCCACGCGGACGGAGTCAGGCCGAGAGGATCCATCAGCGGGAGTCTATTCCGGAGCTGAGAGCTGAAAGCTGACCGCCGAGGGCTACTTCGCGACCTTGCGGGCCGGGGCCTTGCGGGTGCGGACCTTGCGGGTGGGATCAATGCCGAGGGCTTTGAGCAGCCGAAGGTCTTTGAGGTTGATGCGGAACGCGGCGCGCTCGCCGGTGCCCGGCGCTTCTTCGGGCTCGGCCGAAGCGACCGCCCCCGCGCGGCGCGAGCGCGAAGTCCGGTCCCGCTTGTTCACGCCGACCTTCGCGTCGAGCACCATGTAGAGGTTGTAGCCCTCGTCGCGGATCTTCTGGATGGAGTCGTGCACGCGCCCCGAGCCCGAGATCGACTCGTTGATCGCCTGCCCCAGCTCCTTGAGCATCTCGCGAAGATGATCGGAGAGTTCCATGACCGCCGCGATTATCGCTTCCGCTTCGCGCGAGAATCAAGGATCTTCGCCGCCACAAAGAGTGCTATCCTTTCGTTGTCGCATCGAGTGACAGAAGTTCTGCCTCGCGCGTCCCGCCTGTGAGTTCTCCGCCCGGACCGCGCGTCCTTTCCTTCGTCTTCACGCCGTCCACGGATTAAACTCTTCGCGTGTTCTCCTGCCTCGCGCACCTGGCCTGCACGAAATGCGGCGCGCGCTACGAGCGCGACCGGCGAGTGAACGTGTGCGCGGCGGCCGGCTGCGGCGGCGCCCTCTTCTCCCGCTACCACCCCTCGCGCATCGAGCGCGACTCGGCGCGCGAGCGTCCGCGCACGATCTGGCGGTGGCACGAGATGATGCCCGTCGAGGATCCCGCCAACATCGTCTCGCTCGGCGAGGGCGGCACGCCGCTCCTGCGCGCCGGCCGGCTCGAAGCGCGGTCCGACTTCCGCGACCTCTGGATCAAGGACGAGGCCGCCAATCCCACGGCCTCCTTCAAGGCGCGCGGGCTCTCCGCGGCCGTCTCGAAGGCGAAGGAGCTCGGATACACGAAGATCGCGCTGCCCACCGCGGGCAACGCGGGCGGCGCCGCGGCCGCGTATGCCGCGAAGGCCGGCATGGAGTGCCACGTCTTCATGCCGGACGACACGCCCCCCGTCTTTCGCATCGAATGCGAGCGTTACGGCGCGAAGGTCACGCTCGTCGAGGGCCTCATCGACGTCTGCGGGCGAATCGTCGGGGAGCGCGCCGCGCGCGAGGGCTGGCACGACGTGTCGACGCTGAAGGAGCCCTTCCGGGTCGAAGGCAAAAAGACGATGGGGTACGAGCTCGCCGAGGATTTCGGCTGGACGCTGCCCGACGCGATCCTCTATCCGACCGGCGGAGGCACGGGACTCATCGGCATGTGGAAGGCCTTCGAGGAGATGGAGGAGATGGGCTGGATCGGCAGCGCGCGCCCGAAAATGTTCGCCGTGCAGGCCGAGGGCTGCGCCCCGATCCCGAAGGCGTTCAACGCAGGCAAGGCCGTCGCCGAGAAGTTCCCGAACGCCCGCACGTACGCGTCGGGGCTGCGCGTACCGAAGCCCTTCGCCGATTACCTGATCCTCCAATATGTGCGCGAGTCCGGCGGCGCCGCGGTGACCGTCACCGACCACGAGATGCGCGCGGCCTGCGACGAGATCGGCGCCTCCGAGGGCCTCTTCGTCGCGCCCGAGGGCGGCGCGGTCTGGGCGGCGGCAAAGAGCCTGGCGGCCGGGGGCGTGCTCGACCCTTCCTGGCGGATCGTGCTCTTCAACACCGGGAGCGGCTTCAAGTACCTCTGAGGCCCGGCTAATCCAGTAGAATTCCTTGTTCCATGCGATACAGGTCCCTGCGGCCGCGTCTCGACCCGCTGCTGCCGACCGTCGAGAAGCCAGGCCGCTATATCGGCCTCGAGCGCAACGTGACGCGCAAGGACCTCGCGAAGGCTTCGGTGACCCTCGCGCTGGCCTTCCCGGACACCTACGAGATCGGGATGAGCCACACGGGGCTCAAGATCCTCTACGAGCTCGTGAACCGCCGCGAGGACTTCGCCTGCGAGCGTGTGTATGCGCCGTGGGTGGACCTCGAGGCGAAAATGCGCGCGGCCGGCATACCTCTGTTCTCGACGGAGTCGTTCGCCCCGGTCGGCGACTTCGACGTGCTCGGGTTCTCGCTGCAGGCGGAGCTCAACTACTCGAACATTCTGAACATGCTCGACCTCGCGGGGCTGCCGGTATGGCAGCGGGAGCGGCGCGAGTCCGACCCGATCGTCCTCGGCGGCGGGCCCTGCACGGCCAACTGCGAGCCGATCGCGGACTTCTTCGACGCGTTCCTCGTCGGCGACGCCGAGGACGCGCTCACGGTCTTCCTCGACGCGTACCGCGACGGGCGCTCGCGCGGGCTCTCCCGCCGCGAGCTGCTGGTGCACCTCGCCGAGATCGAGGGCATCTACATCCCGTCCCTCTACGACGTCGCGTACGACGCGAACGGCCGCATCACCGCGATCACGCCGAACGATCCGCGCGCCCCGAAGCAGGCCAAACGCACCTGGGTACCGACGTTGAAGCCCGAGTACTACCCTGACAAGCCCATGGTCCCCTCCGTCGAGATCGTGCAGGACCGCCTCGGCCTCGAGGTCATGCGCGGGTGCACGCAGGGCTGCCGTTTCTGCCAGGCGGGCTACTGGTACCGCCCGGTGCGCGAGCTCGATCCGGGCGACGTCGCGGAGATGACGAAGAAGTTCATCGCCGAATCGGGCTGGAGCGAGGTGGGCCTGCTCTCCCTCTCGACGGCGGACTATTCGCAGATCGAGCCGCTCGTGAAGTGCCTCGCGCCGCAGCTCTCCGACCGGCGCGTTTCGATCTCGCTGCCGTCGCTGCGCGCGGAGGCCTTCTCGGTCGGACTGGCCGAAGCCGTCTCCGAAGTGCGCAAGTCCGGCTTCACGTTCGCGCCCGAGACGGGCTCGGATCGCCTCCGCCGCGTCATCAACAAGACGTTCACCAACGACGACATGATCCAGGCGGCCGACGTCGCCTTCGCGCGCGGCTGGGACCTGATCAAGGTCTACACGATGATCGGGCTGCCGACCGAGACGTCCGCGGACCTCGACGAGCTCGTCACGCTCGTCGTTGGCATCCTCGCGCAGGGCAGGAAGCACGGCCGAAAGAATGTCAACGTCGCCGTCGGCTCCTTCGTGCCGAAGTCCTGGACGCCCTTCCAATGGGCGCCCTTTGACGGCATCGAGATCCTCGAGAGGAAACTCTCCTACCTCAAGGAGAAGTTCCGGAACGTGCGCGGCGCGAAGATGAAGTGGCACGAGCCGCGGGAGGCTGAGATCGAGTGCGTACTCTCGCGCGGCGACCGGCGCGTGGGGCGGATCCTACACACCGCCTGGAAGTCGGGCGTGCGCTTCGACGGGTGGACCGAGCATTTCCGATACGACCTCTGGACGAAGGCCTTCGAGACCGAGGGCATTCCGAAGGAGTCGTACCTGCGCGCCTACGACCTCGACGAGATCCTGCCGTGGGACGTGCTCGATGTGTCGATCAAGAAGCGCTGGCTCCAGATCGAGCTCATCAAGGCGAAGAAGGAGATGCGCACCGAGGACTGCAAGTGGGGCCACTGCTATGCCTGCGGCGTGCCGGGCAACGGCGAGGACACGATGCTCGCGAAGGCGATGCCGGG
>JBGPGG010000041.1:0-23096 GCA_041483715.1 Thermoanaerobaculia bacterium | reverse complement strand
TGGCGGATGAACGAGACGAGATGCCAGGACGCCCGGTCGTCTTCCGTAGTGTCTTGCCCCCAGGCCGGCATGCCGGTCAGCCGGACGCCGTTCTTGATGATGTAGAAGATCTCTCCGTCCGACAGGGACTGCGTCTGCTTGCCCCACATGTCGGGGGCCTTCGGATAGAGGTTCTGGCCGATCTCGGTCTTTCCTCTTCCGTCGTTACCGTGGCAAGACGCGCAGTGGTCCGCGAAGTGCATCCGCCCGGCCTCGACTGCCTCCGCGGAATCAGAGAACGAATTCTTCATCTTCCGGGCGTTCGCAGGGATCGCCCAACGACGCATCCGTTGCGCGAGGAAGGCTTCTGCCGCGTGTGGCGTGTCGCGGGCGCTGAACCCGTGCCGAATCATGCCTCGGAAGACGAGCGCCGCTCCGATCACGATCGCGACGAAGAGAACGAGAAGGACCCATTTCGGCTTCGACATCACATGCCCCTCAACGGTTGACGTACCGCGCGGGATCGGAAAGAAACTTCTCCCTGTCGGCCCTGGAGCAGAAGTAGTACGTCTTCCCTTGGTAGGTCGCCTTCTCAGTCGCCCGGGTCCCCACCTCCGTGCCGCAGACGGGATCCTTCGTATTCGTTTGCGGAGAAACCTGGCTCATCTCCTTTCCTTCGGGAGAAGCGGATGCGGGATCAGCCTTTTTCGCGGGCGCGTTCATTCCCGGCATGCTCATTTTGGACTGATCCATGTCCATCTGAGAATGGTCCATTTCCGTCCTCTTCCCGGGCGGCGCGGGACTCTTGGGAGGCGGAGCGATATCCGGCATGCTCATCTTCGAATTGTTCGTCCCGGTCACTGCAGTTCCGGAGTGATCCATTCCCTGCATTCCCGGCATCGCGGAGTGATCCGTGCCCTGCATACCCTCGTCCATCTGCGCGCCGGACACCGCCTCGGCACAGAGCAAAAGGTGCGTCTTCAGCTGGCCGAGCGCTCCCTGAAGCTCGTCCATCGCGGCCCGCATTCGCTGTGGACTGTTGGTTTGCCTCGCTTCCTCGAGCCGCCGGTTCGCGCTTTCGAGGACCCGCAGACTTTCTTTGGCGTGAGCGATGCACGCTCCGTCACCGGTCGGGGCGCCCGCCACCTGATGTCCTTCGTGTTGAGCCAGACTCACGCCGGCCCGGGCAAGAAGCAAGAGGAGGACCATCGCAGTTCGAATTCCGTGCTTCAGCCTGTTCCTCCGTGGATTCATGTCATTACTCCTGACCCGGCGGACGAACGGAGATCGGGAGCTCGCCCGAGCGGACGGCGCCGGGTAGCTCGCTTGCGCCGATCCCGGTCGTGATCTCGCCCGGCGCGGGCGGCGCATCAAGACCGTCGACGAGCAGCATTCCCTGAATCTGGACCGCCGCCACGTTGGCCTGCTCGAGAGCCGACAAATAACGCTCGCTCGTCTGAAACAGCGTCCGTTGTGCGATCAGCACCTGCGGATAGGCGGCGGCCATCTGCTGGAACTTGTCGAGATACAACCGGTAGGCCTGCTCGGCGCGCGGCAGTATCTCCTTGCCGTACTCGTCTGCCATTCGCAGCGCCGTCAGGTACGCCTCGAACACCCCGGAGAGCCGACTCCGCAGCGCGAGATCGATTCGCTGCACCTCGGCTTTCGCCCGGCTGAGCTCCGCGCGCGCGGCGGCACGGTCTCCCTGGTTGCGGTTGAAAAGCGGGATCGAGAATCCGGCCTGGACCGATCCCTCCCAGCCCACGCGCTGGCCCGCATCCGGCCCCGTGTCCAGAAGTTCGCGGTCGTAGTCGGCGCCGACCCGAAGCAAGAGGTCCGGAAAGACCTCGCGGTCTGCCCGAGTTACGATGGCGGCTGCGCGCTCCACTTGCGCCCGCGCCCTTCGCAGCTGCGGGCTGTCGCGCATGAGCGCAGCGACCGCCGCCTCGCGGTCGAGCTCGGGAGGCGACGTGTCGACCTCGCCCGCGAGCGGGCGCAGTTTGAGATCGGGCTGACCGACCATGGTCGCGAGGCTCAACCACGTGTGGTACTGCTGGTTTCGGGCCGCGTCCAGCGCGAGCCGTGTTTCGCGAGCCTCGATCTCCGATTCGAGGACGTCCGGGCGATCCGCCGCTCCCGTGTTGTAGAGCTGCTCCGAAACCTTGACGGCCTCGTCGGTCAGCTGGGCCAGGCGCTCCCGGACGTGAACGCGACGAGCCGCGACGGCCGCTTCGTAGTAGAGCGACCGAACGCTGTTGAGAACTCGAAGGCGCTGGGCGTCGAGGGTGGCGTCGGCCTCGATCCCTTCCTTTTGGAAGATGGAGCGGCTGCTGGAGAGCTTTCCCCCGAGCGGAATTGCCTGCTCGATGAAGACGCCTTGTTTGCCCCTGCCCGTTCCACTTTGGAATGCCCACTCTTCCGCCGAATAGCCGAGGACCGGCTTCGGCAACAATCCCGCCTGCTTTGCGCGTCCTCGAGCGGCGTCGACCTGCGCTGTCGCTTGTGCGAGAGTGGGGTTCTTTTCGAGCGCGATCTTCTCGAGCTCGGCCAGCGTCAGGGGCTTTTCGGAGGGGCTCTGGGCGATACCCGAAGCCGTCGCGAGACCGAGCAGAAGCGCGGGAGCGAGACGTCGAAGGATCATGGCTTTGCCCTTTCCGCCTGCCTGGCCTTGAGCTGCTGGATGTGGTCGTAGAGCTCGGGCTTCAGGACCCGAACGAGCGTCATCATTCCCATCATTCCTCCCGTCCATGTCGGCCGCAGGCCGTAAGTCTCCGGTTTCACGTAGGCGCCGTCGTCGACCATCCACATATCCTGGGGAAAGCCCGGGACCTCGTAGGCGTTTGCGGCGATCGGGGCTCCCATCTGCATGGTTCCGTGTTGCATGCCCTGGCGCTGCATCGCCGCCTGCGCCGGGGTCAGGGCGAGGTTCGTCATGGGTCTTTCGAACTCGGAGCCAGTTCCGATGGCGCGGCCGAGACTCGGGCCGAGATTCTCCGAGAGGGCTGTGCCCTGGCGGATCATGCCCATCCCGTCCTCCATCGAGAGGCCAGTGTGCATCCCCGTCCCGATGTGCGCCATGGGACCGACCATCGAAACCATCTGGTTCATGTTGTGGTGCGGCAGATGGCAGTGCAGCATCCAGTCTCCCGGATAGATCGCGTCGAACTCGACGTCCCGCGCCTGTGCGACGCCGACGAGAACGGTGTTACCCGGCGTCCATGCGGCTTTCGGCACGCGCCCGCCTTCGGTGCCGGTCGTGTAGAACGTGTAGCCATGGAGGTGCATCGGGTGGTGATCCATCCCGAGGTTGACGAGACGGATGCGAACCCGCTCGCCGAGCTTGACGAGCATCGGTGTGGTGGCCGGGCCCGCCTTTCCGTTGATCGTCAGCCAGTTGAATTCCATCGAAAGGGAGTTCGGGATCGTGTTGTTCGGGAGCAGCGCCCACTCCTGGACGATCAACCCGAAGTCCCGATCGACCCGCGGCGTGTACGGATCTCGCGGGTGCATGATGAACATGCCGATCATTCCCATCATCATTTGCATCGGCATGTGCGAGTGGTAGAAGAAGGTCCCATGCTGGTGCAGCGTGAATTCGTAGATGAACTTGCCGCCGGGCGGAATCGGGTCCTGTGTCACACCGGGCACGCCGTCCATACCGATGGGTATCTCGAATCCGTGCCAGTGCATCGTGAAGACCTCGGGGAGGTGGTTCTCGACGACGAACCGGACGCGGTCACCCTGGTTCACCTCGATGGTCGGCCCCGGCACGCTCCCGTTGAAGCCCCAGGCGTAGCAGACGCGCGCCGGGCCCATGCCGGACGCCGGCACGAACTCGGTCCGAACCGGCTCCGCGACGATATGAAACGTCTTGACGCCGTTCTCCATCCGCCAGGGCATCTTCGGCACATCCGGCGTCTCGACCGGAACAATCCCGCCGCGCGGCTGCCAGAAGCGCCCGGCCGTTTGCCCCGGTTTCCCGGGGGCTTCCGGGTCGGCCCCGTGAGCGTGCTGGCCCAGAGCCGTGCCCGCGGTCGCGAGCCCCGCGGAGGCCATGAGGCCCTGAAAAAAATTTCGTCGGTTGAAAGCCATCTCTCTCTTTCTCCTCGTTGGGAGCAGGAGGGAGGACGGCACCGCCAAAGCGCTGGCGGGCCGTCAACCCAGGGGGGAGACTGGAAAGAGAGTCTTAGAGCCGAAGGACGCGCGCAAGCGCGGCCGAGCGTTGCGGTGTGATGTGGTGTGCCGAGGAGTCCCGGGAAACCGCGAGTCGATCGAGGCAACAGCGGGCGGCCGCCGGAAGCGCGGCGCGGACGATCGGAAGCCGGGGGCTCCGCTCTGCTCCCTCGATCCCCTTCTTCAGGGCGGCGCTATCACCGTGATGTCCGCAGCCGTCGGGAGCTGCCGGGGTGTCCGGGGAACGGGTTGGCCTGGTGCCGCCGTGAGCGGGACAGTGTCCCGCCGGCGCCGGGCGCTCGCTCAAGGCACCCCGAGTGCCGCCGCCGGCGCAGGCCATCTCGCAGTACAGGCCGAGAAGGGGCAGGGCGAGGAGCAGCCCGCCGAGGGCAACGGCCAGAAGCTCGAGGGGCCGAGAGACTCTTGGGCGCGTCACGATTCCTTAGCCTTAGGGGCACTTTAACGAAATGGGTCCCGGAAATATTTCGTTCCGGTGTGAGAGACTACTACCGAGCATGAACCGCTGTCGAGATGCCGTTTTCAGTTGCCTTCTGGGCCTGGCGCTCGTTGCGGGGCCGGTTGCGGCGGCGTGCAGCGATTGTTGTCCGCAGACCGAGGCGTCGTCCGCGGTCGCGGCCGCGCCGGAATGCTGTTCACACTGCATGCCGACCCTCGAGAAGGCTTCCGATCCCGCGTCGATCACCGTGAAGGCGGCGACCCGCGATCCGGGGGCGGTGGCGTGGTGCATGCCTCCTGCGAGGCAACCCGCGGCCCTCGAACCGTTCGACGCAATGCTCTCTGCCGCGGTCGTTTCCCGCGCTGCACCCTCCTCCGCGCTCCGACCCCTGCGTCTCTGAGAAGACCCCTCTCGAGTTCTCAAGTCGAGCGGACCGGGACAGGCCCGGTCCGAAACAGGGAGTTTTCCGATGCGCCCGTTTCGCTTTGCACTGATCCTTGTCTTCGCCGCCGTCCCGTTGAGCGCCCAGGACGCAGACTGGAAGACGCGTCTGTCGGCGGCCATCGCGCGCGCCATTGCCCACAACCCCGAGATCACCGGGATGGAGTTCCGGATCGAGGCAGCGCGGCACCGCGTGGGCCAGGCGGCCGCGCTGCCGGACCCCCAGCTCGACCTCGCGCTGAAGGACTTTCCGGTCTCGGACTTCTCGCTCTCGCGCGACGACTTCACGATGGAGGTCGTGGGCCTGCAGCAGACCTTTCCCGGGGCGGGCAAGCGGCCCGCGCGCCGCGCGGTGGCCGAGGCCGAGCTCGCGGGTGTGTCGGCCTCGCACGAAGACCACCGCATTCGGCTTGCGGCCGAGGTGGCGGACGCCTTCTTTTCGCTCGGCGAGATCGATGCCCGGACCGCGATTCTGGAACAGAGCCGGAACCGCTTGAAGCGCGTCGCCGCCTCCGCGTCCGAGCGGTACCGGGTCGGCAAGGGCGCGCAGGCGGACGTTCTCCGGTCCAACCTCGAGGTGACGGCGGCCGAGGAGAGGCTCGTTGCCCTGCGCGGGGAACGCAGGGTGGTCGCGGCGCGCTGGAACACGCTGCAGGCGCTCCGGCCGTCCGAGCCGGTCGCCGTCGCGGCGCTGCCGCCCGAGGAGCCTTCGCTCCCGGCGGAGACGGAGCTCGTCGGCGAGGCGGTGGATCGGAGTCCGTTGGTTGCGCAGAGCGCCGCGAATGTCCGGCGGGCGGAGGAGGACCTGTCGCTCGCGCGCCTCGAGGCGAGGCCGGACGTTACGGCGGCCGCCTACTACGCCCATAGGATCGACTACGAGGACCTCGCGGGCCTGGGAGTCTCGCTCACCCTTCCCTTCGTTCAGAACAAGCGGTTGAGGCAGAGGCAGGCCGAAAAGAGCGCCGACGCTTCGGGATCGCGCGCGGATCTCGAGATGGTCAAGAACGACATCGGCCGTGGAATCGCCGAGGCGTACGCCGACCTGGAGCGGTCGATCGAGCAGGCGCGCCTCTATCGGGGCTCGATCCTGCCGCAAGCGGAGACGAACGCGAGCGCGGCCGCCGAGGCCTACACGGTCGGGCAGGTGGACTTTCTGACGTTCGTGCGCGCCGCGATCGACCGCGACACCTACGAGGCGGAGCTGGCGATGCGCCGGGCGGCAGCCTGGCGCGCTGTGGCGACGCTTCAGAAGGCGTCGGGGTTGGCGCTCGTTCCGGGAACGCCGGGTGGGGAGGAAAGACATGAGTAGTCGAGAGTCGAGGGTCAAGGGTCGAGCGAAGGCTGCGCTGTCTCTCGTGGCGGCGGCCGTCGTCGCGGTGGGGTGCGGCCGGGGGAGTGAGACGAAGGCGGGCGCGGCGGCGGCGGCGCCGGCGCCTTCCGCGAACTCGTCGGGCCGGAAGGTCCTCTACTGGTACGACCCGATGGCGCCGGGCTCGAAGTTCGACAAGCCGGGAAAATCGCCCTTCATGGACATGGCGCTCGTTCCGAAATACGCCGACGAACCGGGCGCGGGCGCTGCGGCGGAATCCGCGGCGGGCGTCGCGCTCTCGCCCGAAGCGATCCGGGCCACGGGCATTGCGACGGTGCCGGCCGCGAAAGAAGCGCTCTCGGGCGCGATCCGCGCCGTGGGCACGATCGAGATCGACGAGACGAAACAAGTGCGCGTGTCGGCCCGTGTGGCCGGACGTATCGAGAAACTTTACGCGGACTTCACCGGTCAAGCGGTGCGGGCCGGGGCGCCGCTGTATGCGATCTACAGTCCGGAGCTCGTCGCGACGGAGCGCGAGTACCTGCTCGCGCTCGAGAACCGACAAGCGCTCTCGGGCGCAACGCCCGACACCGTCCGCGCGGCCGACGAGCTCGTGTCCGCGTCGCGGGAGCGGCTCCGCCTGTGGGGCATCGGGGCGGAGCAGGTGGCCGCGCTCGAGAGGACCCGGAAACCCGAGCTCGCGCTGACGTATCGCTCGCCGATCACGGGAACCGTGATGCAGAAGCTGGCGGTCGAGGGCCAATACGTCACGGAGGGGGCGGAGCTCTATCTGCTCGCGGACCTCTCGACCGTGTGGCTCATGGCGCAGGTCTACGAGTACGAGCTCGGCCGTCTCCGGATCGGCCAGCCCGCGGAAGTTTCCGTGTCGGCGGTTCCCGGGAAGACCCTGCGCGGCCGGATCGCCTTCATCGATCCGGTTCTGGACCGCGAAACGCGGTCGGCGCGGGTGCGGATTGCGCTCCCGAACCCGGGCGGGATTCTCAAGCCCGGCATGTTCGCTGACGCGCGGCTCGAGATCCCGGCCGCGCCGTCGCTCGTCATTCCGAAGAGCGCCCTCATCGACACGGGCGCTCGCCGGGTGGTTTACGTCGAAACCTCTCCGAATACGTTCACGGCGCGCGATGTGAAGACCGGGGAGGCGTCCGGCGATCGGATCGCGGTCCTCCAAGGGTTGAAGGAGGGCGACCGCGTCGTCGCGGCCGCGGCGTTCTTCGTGGACTCGCAGGCGCAGCTCGCGGGCGGAGCGGCGATTCAGTACAGCGGCGCGCTCGACGTGAAGGCGAAGGCGAAGGAGGAAAAGCCGTGATCAACCGGATCATCGACTTCTCCCTCGACAACCGCTTCCTGGTCCTCGGCCTGACGCTGCTCCTCGCCGTGGCCGGCATCCACACCGCCCGGACGAACCCGGTGGACGCGATCCCCGACATCTCCGAGACGCAGATCATCGTTTTCGCCGATTGGCCGGGACGCTCGCCGCAGGAAGTCGAGGACCAGGTCACGTACCCGATGGCGCTCAACCTGCACGGCCTGGCCGGCGTCAAAGCGGTCCGCTCGTCGTCGGCCTTCGGCTTCTCGATGATCAACGTGATCTTCGAAGACGGAACGGACCTCTACTTCGCGCGGACGCGGATCCTCGAGCGGCTCAACCTCGTCACCGCGCTCCTTCCCAGGGGCGTGACCCCCGTGCTCGGGCCCGACGCGTCGGCCGTGGGCCAGGTCTTCTGGTACACGCTGGAGGGCGCGGGCAAGGACCCGGGGGAGCTGCGGGCGATCCAGGACTGGTACGTCCGCTACCAGTTGAACTCGGTCCCGGGGGTGGCCGAGGTGGCGTCCATCGGCGGCTTCGTCCGCCAGTATCAGATCGACGTCGACCCCAACCGCCTCGCCGCGTACGGCCTGACGATCCGCGACGTCGTCGAAGCGGTGCAGATGTCGAACAACAACGTCGGCGGCAAGGTCCTCGAGAAGGGCGGGCTCGAGTACATCGTGCGGGGCCTCGGGCTCATCCACGACGTCGAGGACGTCGAGCGGATCGTCGTGACGGCCCGCGGCGGCACGCCCGTCTACATCTCGAACCTCGGCGCCGTTACCCTCGGGCCGGAGTTCCGCCGCGGCGCGCTCGAGAAGGACGGCCGGGAGGTCGTCGGCGGTGTCGTGACCATGCGCTACGGCGAGAGCGCGCCCGAGATACTCCGGCGCGTGAAGCAGAAGCTCGCCGAGGTCTCGAAGGGCCTTCCCCCGGGCGTCGAGATCGTTCCCTTCTACGACCGCTCGGCCCTGATCGCCCGGGCGGTCGGAACGCTGAAGAGGGCGCTCGTCGAGGAGATCCTGCTCGTGATCCTGGCGCACGTCCTCTTTCTCATGCACTTCCGGTCGATTCTCATCGTGACGCTGCCGCTGCCGCTCGCGATTCTGTCCTCGTTCATCCTGATGCGCGTCTTCGGGATCACGTCGAACATCATGTCGCTCGGAGGGATCGCGATTGCGATCGGTGTGCTGGTGGACGCCGGCATCGTCATCACCGAGAACGTCTTCCGGCACTACGAGGCGGATGCCGGGAAGAAGCCCATCCTCGAGATCGTCCGCGACGCCGCGAAGCAGATTGGCCGCCCGATCTTCTTTTCGATGGTAATCATCCTGCTCGCCTTTCTGCCGGTCTTCTCCCTCACCGGGGAGGAAGGCAAACTCTTCCACCCGCTCGCCTTCACCAAGACGTTCGCCATGATCGGAGCGACGGTGCTCTCGGTGACGCTCGTGCCGGTGCTCGCGACCTTCCTCATTCGCGGCAAGGTCCACCGCGAAGAGGAGAACCCGGTGATGCGCGCGGCCCGCCGCCTTTACGAGCCCGTGCTCGCGGCGGCGTTGCGTCACAAGGCCCGCACGATCGTCGCCGCCGCATTGCTCTTCGTCGTGAGCGTTGTCCTCGTCGCGGGCGGGGGCGCGCTGCTTGCCCCGGTGGCGGCGCCGGCGGGCGTGCTCGCGTCCCTGTACCCGGGCGAGAAACTCCAGCGGCTTTCCGACGGGCTCGCGGCCGCGCAGGGCTGGCTCGACCGGCGCCTGGCTCCCGGGATCGGCAAGGAGTTCATGCCGCCTCTGGACGAAGGCACCCTCATGTTCATGCCCGTGACGTCGAATTCGGTGTCGCTCACGCAGGCGATCGACATCATGAAGAAGCAGGACGCGGTCCTCCGCAGCTTCCCCGAGGTGGCCTCGGTGGTGGGCAAGGTCGGCCGCGCCGAGAGCGCGCTCGACCCGGCGCCGATCAACATGTACGAGACGCTCGTGGAGTTGAAGCCCCGGGGCTCCTGGCGCAAGGGACAGACCCGCGAGAAGCTGCTCGGGGAGATGAGCGAGCGGTCGCGCCTGCCGGGCGTGACGACGATCTGGCAACAGCCGATCCGCAACCGCATCGACATGCTGGCGACGGGCATTCCGACGCAGGTCGGCGTCAAAGTGTTCGGCCCGGACCTCGCCATGCTCGAGAAGAAGGCGACCGAGATCGCCGAGATCGTCCGCGGCGTGCCCGGATCGGCCGATGTGTACGCAGAGCAGATCCTGGGGACGCCGTACCTGGAGATCAAGGTGGATCGCGAGGCCGCGGCGCGCTACGGCGTGCGCGTCGGCGACGCGCTCGAGGTGATCGAAACGGCGATCGGCGGCGAGAACCTGACGACGACGATCGAGGGCCGCAACCGGTTTCCGGTCCGCGTGCGCTACAGCCGCGAGCTGCGGGACGACGTCGAGAAGATCGGACGCATCCTCGTTCCGGCCATGGGCTCCGCGCCCATGCAGTCGGCGCGCGTGATGCCGCAGGTCCCGCTGGCCCAGGTCGCGGACATTCGCGTCCGGCCCGGGCCCTCCATGATCTCCGCGGAGAACGGGCTCCTGCGCGACCGCGTGTTCTTGAATGTCCGGGGCCGCGACGTCGGGTCCTTCGTGGACGAGGCGAAGAAGATCGTGGAGCGGAAAGTGACCCTGCCGCCGGGATACTTCGTGGAGTGGGCGGGGCAGTACGAGCACCAGATCCGGGCTCGCAATCGCCTGGCGGTCGTCGTGCCGGTCTGCTTCGCGATCATCTTCGTCCTGCTCTACGTCACGTATCGCTCGGCGCGGGAAGCGGCGCACGTGATCCTGGCGATTCCGTTCGCCCTCACGGGAGGCAACCTCCTGCTCTGGCTCCTCCACCATCTCGCCCTCGTGTACGGGTGGAAAACGGAGTTCCACATGAGCGTGGCCGTCTGGGTCGGTTTCATCGCGCTCTTCGGCACGGCCGTCCAGACCGCGGTCGTGATGGTCGTGTACCTCGAGGAGGCCCTGCATCGCAAGGCCGCGGCCGGGCCGCTCACGCGACAGTCGCTGCGCGAGGCCGCGATGGAGGGCGCCGTGCTGCGCCTGCGGCCGAAGCTCATGACCGTCTCGACCGTCGTGATGGGACTCCTGCCGATCCTCTGGTCCACGGCGACCGGGTCCGAGGTCATGAAGCCCATCGCCGCGCCGGTGCTCGGCGGAATGGTCAGCTCGCTCTTTCACGTGCTCATCGTCACCCCCGTCATCTGGACGTGGATGAAAGAGCGGGACCTCGAGCGCGGGCGCCTGGTGCGCTAAGCCGCGGTCAGGCCGCAGCGCCGCACCAGCGCGTCGATCTCGCCGCACGTCGCTCCGAGCTTGTGCGCGGAGGCGTAAAGATCGCCCGGGTCGACCGGGTACCAGTTGCGACGCGACGCGTCGCCGAGCCCGATGACGTCGAGCGGCTCGATGGCTTCGCGGATTGCGGCGAGGAGCGCTTCGCGGCCCGCGGGTCCGCCCGTAAGCGCCATCCGGCAGCAGGTCGCGAGCGCGGGACCGAACGTCGGGTGATCGGCCGATAGGAACGATCCCGCCATCGCCGGTCGGCTGAGGCGGCGGGCGCTCTCGGCAAAGCTCGCAGCGGCAAAGTAGAGCGTCGTCAGCGCGGCGAAGACCGGGAAGTCGTGAAAGTGGGCGTAGAGGGCGGACACTAACAGTGCCGCAGTGTCGGCCTCGAAGAGCGTCCGCGCCTCGTGGCGGCGCAGTTTCTCCTCGAAGGTCGGCCGCCCCCAGTCGGTCTGCATTGCATCCGCGAGCCGCTCGAGGCCGAGCAGGGTAAGGGGAAACCCGGTGGAGAGGAGGGGATCCACGAACGCGGCGGCGGACGGGAGCAGCGCCCAGCCCGGCCCCGCGGCAGAGCGGCTGCGGAAGGGCATTCTCTGGCGGTGCAGGAATGGGAGGGTCGCCCGCGCGCCGTCGAACTGGTCGCGTACCGTCGGAAAACGGTCGAGCAGGCGTTCCCAGGCGGGCGCGCCCTCGGACAGTCGCAGCTCCCGCGCGAGCGCGGGAGCTGCGGCGATTCCGGCGCTCGTGATTCGATTGTTGAACCGAAGCACCCAGATCCAGCCTCCGTCGAACACGTGGTGGAGCGCCGCGTCGTCGGCGGGATAGGGCGGCGGATCGGAGCGAGGGAAGATCCCCATATCGTCGAGCCGGTGGACGCCTTCGAAGTGCGTGAAGAGTCCTTCTGTTTCCGGCAGATTGGGGAACGGGACGGACTCCAACCCGAGCGCGCGATGGAGAAACCCGCCGGGCCCCGAGGCGTCGATGACGAAGCGGGCGCGCAGCCGCATCCGGCGGCCGAGCCGCTCGGCGTCGAGGTCGAATCCGGCGACGGCGCCGGAAATCCCGAGAAGCTCCGTGCGATCCAGGTACTCTGCGCCTTCCGCCGCGGCCTCGGCGGCGAGGAACCGATCGAAGTCGGGGCGATACCAGTGGGTGTCGGCCACCTCGTCGTTGGGGCTCGCCGCGACGAGCAGCTGGTCGCGCCGGTCCGGGTCGGCGCCGAAGGGCTTTTCGGCGTCGTGCCCGTAGAACGTGAAGCCGCGCTTCAAGCCGCAGCCGACTCCGGGGTAGCTGCGCTGCCACGTTCCCCACGCCGCGAGCGGCTTGATCCTCGGAAGGTCGTAGCAATCGGAAAGCTCCTCGAGCAGAAGATTGGCGAGCGGCGACGAGGATTCTCCGATCGCAAAGCGCGGGTGCGCTCCCCGTTCGATGAGAACGACGGACCGCCCCGCGCGCCGCGCCAGCAGCGCCGCGAGCGACCCGCCGAACCCGGAGCCGACGACCGCGACGTCGAAGGCGCCTTTCACGCGCGGCCGCCGCAGGCCGGGCACGTAACAAGCGGTCGGACGGTCTGCCGTAGGTTCGTTTCGCGCAGGCGCGCCGCGCGCGCGGGCAGGCATGAGCCGCAGCGCCCGAAGCGCTCCAGGTCCCAGAGGTCGGCGAAGACGCGGCCCCGGCCGAGCGCAAGGCCGAAGTCGAACGCGGATTCGAGGTTGGCGAGGCCCGGCTGCGTGAACTCCCCGCGCTCCGCGAGCGCGTCGAGGGCCCCGTTCCCGGCGCGGGTCGGGATGAGCGAGACCGCCGTCGCGCCGCAATCGAAGGCGAAGTGAATCGAACGGCAGGCCCAGTCGAGGGCCTCCTCTTCTTCCACGAAGGGCAGGCCGACGAGGACGAAGACGCGCAGTGCGACGCGGGCATGCTGGAGGAAGGCCGCGGCCCGCTGGAAGTCTCCGAGCGACATGCGCTTGTTTAACCGGGGAAGAACCTCCGGATGAACCGTCTCGAGGCCGAGAGCGACCTCCAGCTGGCCATCGAGCAGGTCGCGAAAGCGCAGGCAGCGTTCACCAACCAGGGCCGGGTGCGATTCGACGATGACCCGCTCGAAGGGCCGGACCAGCGCGGCAATCTCCTCGTGTTCCTCCGGGCGAATCGCTTGCGGGTCGAAAAAGCTTCCCGCGTTGTACAGCTTGATTTGCCGCGCCCGAGGCAGGGAGGCAAGGGCGGCGCGGATCTGCGCGGCGATCGCTCCCGGCGGCGCCGGCTCCGCGAGCGTGTTCTTCCACAGGTCGCACATCAGGCACCGCCAGGGGCACTCGCGGTTGGTCAGGAAAATCGTGGCGACGGACACGACCTCGCCGTTCTCCGCCGCCTCTTCCTCGACGAGGGCCGCGTAGGGACGCGACGGGTCGAGGCGATTGCGCTCCGGGCGCCGCTCGAGGATCCACCGGTCGCGCTCCCGGTCCGTCGACGGATAGGCGAAGCTCAAGGCACCGTCACGCGTCACGCGTACAGGGAGAGGAAGTGCGCGCGGTAGCTCGCCTCGCCGAAGGCGAGCCGCCGGGCGGCCTCGTCCGCGGCGAGCGCCCCGTGCTGGAACCGGCGTTTCGGGAACACCGGCATCGCGAGGCCCATCACCGACTCCACGCCGCGCCGGACGACCTCACCCTTGATCGCGTAGAGCTTTTCGGTGTCGCCGCCGGCCATGGTTGCGAACGGGATCGCTTCGGCGATGGCGACGACCGCGGGCCGGGTGAAGGGACTGAAGCCGTCGAAGCCGTAGCGCCGCTGGGGGGCATACGTGCGGCTGTACGAGCGGCTCTGCCCGCCCGAGTAGGTGAGCGAGTGCTTCATCTTCCCGACGCCCCAGCCTTCCTGGTACAGGAGCGGGTTGCTCACGACGCTGCGGATGGTCAGCTCCGGGTTCTCCTCGATGGGGTAGTCCTTGAGGTTTTCGTCGCCGCCGTCGCCGTCGAGCAGGAACCGCCACTGCGGGTAGCGCTCGCGGATGCCCCGGCAGAGCGCGAGCGCCATGGTCGCCGACTCGACGTCGAGCGGCTTGTAATCCTCTACGACGCGCACGGCCTCGAAGGGGTCGATGGCACCGGGCTCGGTTTCGATCGCCTCGAGGAACATTCCGAGGCCGAGGCCGAGCGGCGCCAGGAAGGCGCGGGCCTGGTCGAGGTCCTCGCCGCCCGCGATGGAGAGCGTGAAGGCCTTGAGGCGCCCGAGGTTGCCCCCCGATGAGCGCAGGACGTGGTGCGCCGCGAGGAGCACGGCGCCGCTGTCGATCCCGCCGGAGAAGCAGACGCCGATCGGCTCGCGGTCCGGGATGCCGCGCACCCATTTCGCGACCTCGTCCACCAACGCGGCGACGTAGCGCCGCCCGATCTCGGCCGGGTCCGGCGGCAGGAGGTTGCGCCCGGGCGTGAAGTAGCGCGTGTACGTGGGCGCCGGGTCCGGGCACCCCACCAGCTCGATCTCGACGACGTAGTGGGCGGGCACCATCCTCGTGTAGCTCGGGTGGAACTGGCCGTCGAGGCCCTCGCTCTCGAGAAAAGCGTGGATCGCGTCGATCCGATCGGAGACGACGAGGGCGGGCCCCGCGGCCTGCTTTGCGAGGAAGTAGCGCAGCGGGCGGTCGAGCGAGCGAGCGAGGATCACGCGCCGGCCGTCCCGTGCGACGAGCGCGAAGGAGCCGTCGATCTCCCGCACGGCCTCTGGTGTCCGGCTGGCGAGGCGCGCGCGGGCGTCGTCGAGCGTCATGTTGTGGATGCGATTGCGGGCCGGGTCGGTGAGGTCGATCACGCGCTCGACGTACTGGTCGCTCATGGTGTGCTCCTCCCGTCGCCCACGCATCCTACAGCGGCCGTCACGGCGCGAGGCGGAGCGCCGTCGGGCGCGATCCGCGCGAGACTTGGAGGCGTACATCGTTTAAAATGAACAAAATGGCGGTGACATCGTCGAGTGAGACCACGCCGGCCGAGATGTCGGCTGCCGGCGGTTCCCTGTCCGCCCTCGTCGCCGCGGCCCGACCAAAACAGTGGATCAAGAATCTCGTCCTGCCGCTACCTTTTCTCTTCGGCGGAGCGCTCGGCAGCCTCGCCGGATGGGCACTTGCGGCGGCCGGGCTGGTCGTGTTCGGCGCGGTCGCGAGCGGGGTGTACATCGTCAACGACGTCATGGACCGGGAGCGTGACCGGGCGCATCCGGAAAAGCGCCACCGGCCGCTCGCGTCGGGGAGGCTCTCGGTGTCGACGGCCCTCGTCGCGGCCATCGGCATCGAAGCCCTGGCTCTTGGGGCGGCGTTCACGCTTCGGGCCGAGTTCGGCCGCTGGTGCGCCGCCTACGCGGCACTGATGCTCGCGTACTCGCTGCTCCTGAAGCGTATCCCGTTTCTCGAGGCCCTCATCGTCGCCTCCGGAATGCCGTTGCGGGCGCTCGCCGGCGCGGCGCTCGCCGGGCTCTATCCGTCGCAGTTCCTCTTGATTTGCGCCTATCTCCTCGCGCTCTTCCTCGTGGCCGGCAAGCGGCAGTGGGAGTTTCACCACGCGGGCGAGCGCTCCTCGTCCGAGCACCGCCCGGCGCTCGCGTCGTACCGGGCCGAAGGGCTCGACTATCTCTTCATCGTCACGGGCCTCTCGACGGTCTCGGCGTACAGCGCGTACAGCGTTCTTTCGACGACGGCAGCTCACTACGGAGGCCGGACGCTCGCGCTGACCGTTCCGTTCGTCGTTCTCGGCCTCGCGCGATACGTCCATCTCGTCTACCGCCGCGGGGGAGGGGGCAATCCCACCCAGGCCCTCCTCGTCGATGACCCGTGGCTGCTCGGGATCGTGATTGCCTGGGTGGCAACAGCAGG
The DNA here is from genome assembly GCA_041483715.1 of Thermoanaerobaculia bacterium. Taxonomy (GTDB): domain Bacteria; phylum Acidobacteriota; class Thermoanaerobaculia; order UBA5066; family Gp7-AA6; genus DAHUXD01. The sequence continues at coordinate 7,226 of JBGPGG010000041.1, read as the reverse complement.
ATGGATCATCTATGGTCACTGATCGGGAAGTCGGGGGGCCGAAGGGCGTCCCGCCCATCGAGCGTCCGGTGCGCCTCGGAGTCGGGTTCCTCGCGTACAACGAGGAAGAGCTGATCGCGAAGACGGTCGCCGAAGCGGTCTCGTCGCTGTCGGCGATTCCTGGCCTCACCTGGCACGTGGTCGTCGTCAACGACGGCAGCCGCGACCGCACGGGCGAGATCGCCGAGGAGCTCGCGAAGAAGGACCCGCGCGTTTCCGTCGTGCACCACGACGGCAACAAGGGCTACGCGGTCGCCACGGAAACGGCCCTGCGCAACGTGCCGGGCGAGGTGGTCATGGTGGTGGACGGCGACGGCCAGCACACCATGGCCGATGCGCCGCGATTCCTCGAGGCGATCGACCAGGGAGCGGACGTCGTCTTCTGCTGGAAGAAGGTGCGGCACGATCCCGCAGGAAGGCTGATCCTCTCGCGCGGGCTGCGGGTCCTCTCCCACTGGATCCTCGGCTCGCCGCTCCACGACATCAACGCCGGCTGCCGCGCCTTCCGCAAGGAAGTGGCCCGTCGCATCGAGATCAAGCACCGCATCAACTTTGTCGGCGACGAGATCTACGCGCGCTGCCGGATCGCAGGCTGGAAGGTCACCGAGGTCATCGTGCAGCACTTCCCGCGCGAGGCCGGCCAGTCGATCCATCGGCCGTTCAAGATGCTCGGCACGATCTGGAGGGTCATCCGATACCTCTTCGATCTGCGCGCGGAGATGGATCAGGCACAGCAGCTGCGCCGCCTCGTTGTGAAGGCCAAGTGAGCGGCGGGATCGTCATCCTCGGCGCCGGCCCCACGGGACTCGGTGCCGCGTACCGGCTGCGCGAGCGGGGCGAGGACGGCTTCGAGATCTTCGAGCGCTCTGGTCAGGTGGGCGGCCTCGCGACGAGCTTCACGGACCCGAAGGGATGGACCTGGGACGTCTCCGGCCACATCCTTTTCTCCGGCTACAAGTACTTCAACGAGTTCCTCGGCAAGGTGCTCGGCAACGACGGGATCCGGTCGATCGATCGCGAGAGCTGGATCAAGTTCGAGGACAAGTACGTCCGCTATCCGTTCCAGAACCACCTGTCGTCGCTGCCCGAGCGCGCGATGCTCGAATGCCTGATCGGCCTCGTCGAATCCCAGACGATCGACAAGGACCGGGCGTTCCGCAACTTCGAGGAGTGGATCCTCGCCAAATTCGGCGCGGGCGTGGCGAAGCACTTCATGAACCCGTACAACCTCAAGGTCTGGGCCACGCCGCTCGAGAAGATGGGGTACTACTGGATCGCCGAGCGGGTCTCGGTCGTGGACTGGCGCAAAGCCATCGAGGCGACTGTCGTGCCGAAGTCGACCGACTGGGGGCCGAACGCGAAGTTCGGATACCCGCTTCACGGTGGGACGGTCGGTCTCTGGAAAGCGGTTCTGCCGTTTGTCGGCGATCGCGTGCGGTATCACAAGCGTGCGATCGGGGTGGACGAGGAGAAGCGCGAGATCGAGTTCTCGGATGGCACCACGCGGAAGTACGACAAGCTGCTGACGGCCCTTCCGCTCGAGGCCTTCGTGTCGCGGTTGAAGCACGCGCCCGAGAATGTCCGCGCGGCCTCGCGGAAGCTGCTCTTCAACCGGCTGTTCTCAGTCGGCGTGGGCTTAAAGCGCCCGTCGCCGTCGGACAAGAACTGGATCTACTTCCCGAACCCGAAGACCCCGTTCTACCGGATGACCTACCTCTCCAACTATTCGCCCGAGATCGTCCCGGGCGGCGACACGAGCAAGTACTTTTCGGTCCTGGCCGAGACCTCCTATTCGAAATTCAAACCGCTGCCGGAGGGCGACTTCGGCAAGGCGGTCGTGGACGGCCTCGTCGCGGAGGGCATCCTGCAGCCCTCAGACCTGCCGCTCATCGAGACGGTCTTCCTCATCCACGCCGGGCACTCGTACCCGATTCCTTCGGTCGAGCGAAACGCATCGCTCGACACGATCCACGCCTACCTCGAGCCGCGCGGCATCTCCTCCCGCGGCCGCTTCGGCTCCTGGAAGTACGAGATCGGCAACCAGGACCACTCGCTCATGCAGGGAGTCGAGCTCGTGGACCGGTGGATGGATGGGACCCCGGAGAAGGTATGGCGCAGCTGAAATGACGCCGGTCACTTCTGCCCCAACAAGCCTGTGACGCGAGGGCAGACCGGGACTGTCGATTCGTCTCTTTCGGCCGGTCGCGGCGGCGCGGTCTTTTGGCTAGAATGAAACGGTTGGCCCGCAAGTGGGACATCAGGAAAGATGAGGACTCGAAGATGAGGAAGAACGCGATCGCGGTGGCGGCCGGTCTGGCCATGGGGGCCCTGGTGCTCGCCGTCTTCGGCTGCAAGAAGAGCGAGCCGGCGGCTGGTGGCGCGCCGAGCGCAGCGCCGTCGTCGTCGGCGGCGGGCAAGCCTGCCAGCGTAGAATCGACCGCAGTTCCTGCCGGCCTCGACCGGCACTCTCTCGATGTCGACGGGCAGATCGTCGAGATCGCGCACTCGCCCCTCGACATGGGGCGCATGCAGGACCTCTTCGACGACTCGCCGGCGACTCTTGCGCGCACCGCTGGAGCCAATCCCGCCATTCTCGAGCTGACGTTCAGCAAGCCGCGGACGCTCGAGGGGATCGATCTGACGACCGCGACCCAGAACATCGACCTGAAATGCGTCGTGACGCTCGCCGGGGGAGGCGAGAAGACCTTCCGTCAGGAGTATCGCAAGCTGTCGGCGGACCCGACCGTGCACCTCGACTTCCCGGGGCTCGGCGGTCCGGTCCAGAAGCTTCGCATCGAGATCGGCAACCCCAACGGGGGCGACGGCCACATCCACATGCGGACGCTGCGCCTGCTCTGATCGGCCGGGTTTCGGGGCTCGTCGTGCGGCGGTCCGGTCCTCACTCCGCGCAGAGGTTCGGCACTTCCGAAGACGTCCAGAGCTTGAAGCGCTCCTGCCCCGTGGACGTGCGGACGGAGCAGGGCGTCTTCCCGGTGGCGGCGATCTGCCGCTCGACGCCCTCCTGGAGCTCCCGGCTCATGAACGGGGAAGCGATGACGGCGAAAGCGCGGTCGGAGACGCGGGCGAGCTCCGCCGGCCCGAGCCTGGCTCCGCTCGTGGAGATCACGGTATAGCGCTTGGCTTCCTCGGGCAGGGCATACACGTTCAGGACCATCGCAATGTCGCTCTTGGGCCCTTCCTCGTCGGTCACGAGCATGAGCCCGACGCGCTGATCGGCTGGCAGGGCCGCGATCCTCTCCGCCAGGCGGAGCATCAGCGGATCGAAGACCTGGTAACCGTCGCTGCGCCGCTTCGAAACGACGTGGGCCTGCACGACGTTCAGGACGACGATCGCTGCCAGCGTCGCGAAGACGGCACGGCCGGCGGCCGGGGCGGAAACGCCGGCACAGCGAGCCAGCGCAAGCAGGCGCCAGAGACCTGCCGACGCGAAAAGAATGAACAGAGGCAAGAGGAGGAACATCCTCGTCGTGGGCGGATACTCGCGGTCGTGGGTCGTGCCCGCGAGGAAGATCAGGAAGCCCAGGCTGATCGCGAGAAAGACGACGAAGCGATCGCGCCGCACGAGCCAGAGGGTGGACGCGAGACCGGCGGTGAAGAGCAGGCCGGTGAGCGGGTCCACGTACGAGCACGTGACGAAGTGGTCCTCGGCTGCGAGAAGAATCGGAGAGAAGGCCGTGTAGGCGAGGTTCGCGACGAAATGGTCGACGAGTCTGCTCGCGGAGTGCACGAGCTCGGGGTTGTACCAGACCGTGCCCGGCCGTTTTCCTTCGAAGTAGGTCGGCTGGAATGGAAGCGGGAAGACGGTCAGGACGGTCGTCATCGCCGCCAGCGCCCAGTGGGCGAGTGTCTTCGAATCCCGCGGCGGGGCATACAGGACGAGGAGGAAGGCGGGGAGGGGCAAGATGTAGAGCGCGGCCGGATAGACCCAGAAGCACAGACCGGCGGCAAAGCCCATGCCGACGAAGGCGAGCATGCGCCGCGTTCGAATGGCGCAGCCCGCGGCGGCGAGCAGGAGTGCCATCGCGAGATAGGCCTGGAACTTGTCGTAGCCGATCTTGCCGAAGCCCATGATGTAGTGCGACGCGCCGAGGCACACCGTCGTGGCGAGCGCCGCGCGCCGCGTCAGGAACGTCCGAAAGAAGCGGTGAAAAAAGGCCAGCGCAATCGCGGCAAGATAGAGGCTGCTGAATCTCCAACCGAAGCTGTTGACGCCGAGCAGACGCATCGTCGTCGCCTGGACGAGCGAGCAGAAGTACGGATCCAGGCCTTCCAGACCCCCTTCCAGCTGGAAGAGGTGGGACGCAACGAAGGCGGGGTCGTGCCGGGAGACGATCCCTTCGGCGAGATCCCAGTTCCGGTACTCGTCGCCGACGAGTGCGAACCACCACGCGTTGATGTGCCACGTGTAGAGACAGACGAACGCGAGGACGAGGAGGGGAACCGGGCCCGTCCTGCGGACGCGTGCGGCCAGGTTTGCCACGGCGAGGACGGCAACCCCCAGTAGAGGCAGCTGAAACCGGTGAAAAGAGTAATGGCTCGCGAGCGCCAGGACGACCGCGACGTGCGCGGCCAGGATCGAGAGAATCGTTCCTCGGGTCCGGCGCCAGGTCCGCCCGAGCGCCGCGATCGAGACCTCACGCAGCACCATGCCGAGGCCGAAGGCGCACAGCGCCGCCGCGAGCTCGGGCCCGGGGATGTGCCGGGTGAGGGCTTGCCGGAGCAACAGGAGCCCGGAGCCTGCGGCGCCGATGGCGGCGATCACGATGCCGACCGAACGCTGGACTCTCGAGGCGCTCGGGCGGCGAGGGCGGCGGCCGAAAGCGCAGCGGCGCCTCCAGTCCCTCAACGTTTCGGACGCCCGAGGGTAGCCCAGGGCGATCAGGAGCAGGAATGCCGCCGCGATGACGGCGGCGTAAGCGGGCAGGTTGATGCTCCTCAGCAACGGGAAGCGGTCCGCGTAATAGGTGAGATAGCGATGGGAGGTGCGTAGCCGCAGCCACCGGTCGTACACGACCAGTGCGGGGCCGGCGGCCGCGAGCACGACCGTGGCTCCCAGGAGCAGGGCCGAGCGCGAGGGGCTCGCGGGAGGTCCGGGCATCTGTTGTGTTGGCGTCGTCACGGTCAGCGCAGGAAGTCGGCCAGGCTCCAGGAATAGAGGCGATTCGTGTCCCGATCCGAGACGACGACCCGTCCGAACGGATCGAGGGTGATTCCGGTCGGGCGCTTCAGGCCGTCGGCCTTGAAGGATTTCAGGAAGGCCCCCGAGGCGTCGTAGCGCGCGATGCGCGCCTTCCACGAGTCGGTCACGAGCACGCTGTCGGACGGCCCGATGGCGAGGTAGGGCTCGGTGTAGAAGTCCTTCCAGCCGAAGATCGGAAACTGGCGCAGGAACTTGCCGTCGGCGTCGAAGACCTGCACGCGGTGGTTGCCGGTGTCGGCCACGTAGATGCGGCCCGAGGAATCGGCGGCGAGGCCGACGGGCTCGATGAACTGGCCCGCGTCGGAGCCGGCGCCGCCCCAGTGGCCGGTAACGGCCCCCGAGGTGGCATCGAAGCGAACGATGCGCTTGTTCCCGGTGTCCGAGACGTAGAGCGATCCGCGGGAAAGCACGACCGAGCGCGGTCCGAAGAACGCCTTCTCCGGGTCGGTCCAGGCACCGCGCCACTCGCCGCCCGGCCCGAAGCGCGCGACCCGGTGGTTCCAGGTGTCGGCGACGATGACCAATCCGTCCGGCGCGACGGTGACCCCGGAAGGCTCATTCAACTGGCCCTCGCCCGGGCCCTTGCTGCCGAGCGCGCGGAGGTATGCGCCGTTGGGATCCAGAACCTCGATGCGGCTGTTCTTCGAGTCGGTCACGTAAATGTTGCCGCTCCCGTCGGCCGCCACGCCCCGCGGCTCGGCGAACTGCCCGGGGCCCGCGCCGGGGCCCCCGAAGACCCGCGCGGCCGGAAGGTCGGTCCCGTCGGAGGGGTAGTCGCGGGAGGACGTGTCCTGGACCTCGAGCTGCAGGGGCTCGAGCAGCCCGGTGCCTCCGAGGTCCTTGCGCACGAAGAAGGTCGCGTCCTGCGACCCGATCGGGCTCCAGATCTCGTGGAAGAGCCACCACCGCAGCGCATCCTTGAAGCTCGGGCGCGAAACGGCGCCCTCCTTCGCCGGTTCCGGGAACCACCACGCGCGGATCGGAACCCGCTTGGCGTCGTATTTCGCGGCGAGCTGTTTCTCGAGCGCGCCTTCCTGGTCCCAGTCGGCGACGATGACGGGGGTCGACGCCTTGTCGATGCGGGACGCCCACTGAGCGACGACGTCGCGCAGGTACCAGGTCAGCGGCCAGGTCGATTCGCCCGCGACCGTGACGACCGGCTGCCCGGCCGCCACGCGCGCCTTCGCGGTGTCCACCGCGGTGAGGGCGCGGACGAGGTCGCGGGAGGTCTGGACGTAGGCGAGCATCTCCGCGTGGCGGGGCTCCTTCTCCTTGTCGTGTGCCCCGTAGCGGAACGCGGCCAGGTACATGCCGCTCGTGTTCACCACGAGCAGGAGTCCGGTCACTGCGAGCGCGACCCCCGCCCAGGCGCGGCGCCGCTGCTGCCACAGCCGCACCACGCCGAGCGCGGCGAGGATCGTGAGCGGCAGCAGTGGGTGCACGGTGAGCCAGGGCACTTTCTCGCGCGCCCAGCCGTAGATCGCGAGCGACCCCACTGCCCAGAACGCGACGAAGCGCAGGAAGAGCGACGTCTCCGGCGGATCGGGGTCCTTCCAGACGAAGAGCGCGATGAAGGCGGCCGCGAGCGCCGCGAGCAGAGCGCTCCAGGCGGGCAGCAGCGCAGAGGCCGGCCGCAGCGCCTTGAGGAGCCCCGCGGCGAGCGTGATCGGGGCGAGGATCAGAGCGGCGCGCAGCAGGGGATCGCGCTGCCATTCCCGCCACGGGAAGGCGAAGCACGCGGCGACCAGGATCGCCGTGTCGTAGTACGCGAGCTGCGGGAAGTAGTAGTACCAGGGGCCCGGGATGCGCGCGATGGCGTGCTGGCCCATCCAGTACTTCACGGCCTTCGGAATCGCGAGCCAGTCGCCGGGGTACTTGCCGAAAGCCGTGTACATGGTCGCCCAGATGACGAGAAACAGGATGCCGGCCGAGAAGATCGGCACGAGGTGCTCGAGGGACCATGCGG
>JBGPGG010000040.1:0-23600 GCA_041483715.1 Thermoanaerobaculia bacterium | reverse complement strand
GCTCGCGGAAGGAGCGCCCGTAGAGCTGCCACACCGAGCAGAAGTTGCAGCGGAAAGGGCACCCTCGCGCCGTCTCGACGAGCCACACGGGCTTGAAGAGCAGGCAGTGGTAGCGGTGGCGATACCGCTCCACGAGATCGCGCGCTGGGCTCGGCACGTCGTCTAAGCCCGTGCGCTCGCCGAGGGGCGCCGTCGCGACCCAACCCTGACGCCCGTTGAGCAGCAGCGCCGGGACCTCGATCAGGAGGCGCCCCATCGCGAGCGCGTCCGCCACGGCCGGAACGACCTCCTCGCCGTCGTCCACGCAGAGCGCATCGATCTCGGGAACCTGCAGGGGCCCCGGAAACGCCGCCGCGGCGTGACCGCCGACGAGGACGAACGCGGACGGGTCCGCCCGGCGGACACGGCGCGCCGTCTCGATCACGCGGTCATACTCGAGGGCGTGCATGCAGGAAATGCCGACCATGCGCGGGCGCGTCCTGCGCATCCACCCGGCCACGCTGCCGCCGAAGCGCAGGTCCACGATCGACGGGTCGTGGCCGCGCTGGCGCAGGGCCGAGGCGACGTACTCGAGGCCCAGGGGCTCCACGCGGAAAAAAGGCCCCAGCCCGAACCGCTCGTTGCCCGGATCGGGGCGCATCAACAAAACATTCATCGGGTGCAATCCGGATTGTAGACTTGAACCCCTCCATGGGAGAAGTCGAAGCGGGCGGCGGCGATCACGACGGAATCGCTCCCGGCCGGGGCCGCAAGAAGTGGGTCACCCACGGCCTCTCGAACCGGATCGTCTACGGCGGCCTGCACTACGGCGCGCGCTGGCTGCCCATGGCCGCGCTCAACACGATCAACGTCGTGGGCAACAGCCTCGCGGTGACTTTCCTCACACGGACCAAAGCGGGGATGCGGGACAACTTCCGCAACGCCCTCGGCGTCTCCGAGCCTGCGGCGGAGGATCTCGCGCGCAAGCAGTTTTTCGAGTACGGCCGCCACACGATCGACGTCTGGCGCCTGCGCAGCGAGACCTTCGTGCCGCGGATCACGACCTTCGCCGAAGACTCGGGCGTCCTCGCGCGCGCGCGCCGCGGCGGGCGCGGCTTTCTGCTCGTGACCGGGCATGTCGGCAACTGGGAGATGGGGGCCGTGACCCTCCGGCGTCACGACCTGGTGCCCGCGGTCGTGGGACAGGCCGAGCTCGACCCGGACGTGCAGGAGATGCGCCAGCAGCTGCGGGAGCGCGTCGGGGTCGAGTCGATCGACATCGGGTCGTCCATGGCCACCGCCTTCAAGGTGCGGGGCGCCGTGGACCGGGGGCGCGCCGTCGCGCTGCTGGTGGACCGCGCCTATCCCGAGGACCGCGTCGTCGTGCCATTCTTCGGCAAGGCGACGCCCTTCCTGCGCTCCCCGGCGCTGCTCGCGCGGTTTTGCGGCTGCGACATCCTGCCGGGGTTCTTTCTCCGGAACCCCGACGGGTCCTATTTCAACGTGTGGGGCGAGCCGCTGCAGGCCGACACGACGCTCTCGCCCGATGAGGATGCGGTGCGGATCATGACCCGCGTCGCGGCCGACCTCGAGGGCGTGGTACGCCGACATCCGACGCAGTGGTTCAACTTCTACAAGTTCTGGGATGTGCTGCGGTCGTGACGGGCAGCCCCCCTCACCCTCGCCCTCTCCCTCCGTCGGGGGGAGAGGGAACTCTAAGGGCTCCCTCTCCCGGCGGGTGAGGGGCGCTCCCATTTCCCATACACGTAGCTGCCGCAGCAGCGCGCGCAGATGGGCAGCGGCTCTTTCGCGAGCTTCGCCCGAAACTTCTGCGCTTTCTCTCCGGTCCAGATGTCCCGGAACGGCTGCTTGCGCACGTTGCCAATGAAGTAGTCGGGGAAGTCGCCGCAGAACGTCACTTCTCCGTCGGGCTCGACCTGCGCGAAGTACCAGGCCACCGGGCACAGGCTGTGTCCGAAGGTCTCGCCGAAGTTCGAGAAATACTCGGGCACCTTCTCCGCCGGCACGTCCGGGACGAACGACGTCCACGGCCGGCCCAGCGTCGAGTCGAGGAACCGGCGGCGCTTGAGGCCTTTGAGAAGCTTCACAAGCTCCGTCATCTGCTGTCCCTTCGTCGCCGCCACGGAGCTCCAGTCGAAGTCGAAGCCCTTCCAGGACGTCGCCGCGATGCCGAACTCCTCGCGCATGACGCGCTCGTAGTCCGCGCCCACGTGCTTCGGGATAAACCAGCGCAGCCCCACGTTGATCGTGTCGAGCGGGAGCTGGCGCAGCGCCTCGACGGCCGGCGCGATCGCATCCATGTTGAGCTCCGTGACCGGGAGGATCGCGATCTGCATCGGAAGCGCGCGCTTCAACTCCTTCTGCCAGCGCGCGACCGCGCGGATGCCTGCCGCGGCCTTCTCGAAGCTGTCGGCACGGCCGCGAATCCGGTTGTGCACGTCGGGCGGTCCGTCGATCGAGACGGCGATCGAGTCGATGCCAATCTCGACGAGCTCACGGGCGAGCGCCTCGAGCCGGCCGCCGTTCGTGATCACCGTGCAGGTCAGGCCCCGCGCCTTGATCTCGCGGATCAGGGGAATGATGTCGGGATACAGGAACGGTTCGCCGCCGAAGAGGCTGATGATGGGCCGCGCCGGCGCGAGCTCGTCGAGCAGGCGCACGTAGTCGGAGAGCGCAAGCTGGCGCTTTGCGCCGATCAGCTCCTGGATCCGCTCCCTCTCGAGCGCCCCGTCGGTCGCATCGGCACCCGACTGGGAGCGGAAAATGCCCGTGTCGCCCCATTGCCCGCACATCTTGCAGCGCAGGTTGCAGAGGTTCGTCACGCGTAGCTGCACGAACGTCGGCATCGGAAGGTTCTCGGCGCGCGGGTCGGCGAGATGCCCCATCACCGCTCGGCGCCCCTCCCCCATACGCCCGAGGTGGCGGCGGCCGAACCCCGCGAGCTGCAACCCTCGGCGAAAGCTCATTTCAGCGGCTGTACAGGTCGATGACCCGCGTGATCGTGCGCCGACACACCGCGCAAAACGGGACCTCGTCGCGCGTGAACATGATGCAGTCCTCCTGCGGCCGGTAGTACCCGGTCGGCTCGTACAGCGCGCCCTCGAAGGCGCCGACCTTGCCCGAGTCCTTGTCGCCCGAGAGCAGCTTCGTCTCGTAGACCTGCTCCTCCTTGAAGAGCGCGTCCATCTGGTCCTCGGGCCCGTTCGCCGCGCGGATCTCGCGCCGCCGTTTCTGGAATTCGCGCGAGGTCTTCTCGAGCTCCTCCTTCGACCACGGCGTCGGGATCGGCGTCCCCGGCAGCACGAGGTCCTTCCACTTGAGGTTCTTCGGGTCCAGCAGCGCCGTCGCGTTCGGCTCCCAGGGCTCCACCCGGTTGGCCGGCGCCGGCCCGTACGCCACCGCCGACGTGAAGTACTCGTCGGCGAGGCCGGCGAAATGGTGGCCGAACTCGTGCACGAAGACGTAAGGCGCCCACAGGCTGTCGGCCGCGACCGTGCCGTAGAGGCCGAAGATGCCGCCACCGCCGTAGGTGCGGGTGTTCGTCAGGATCTCGACAAAATCGTACGGGGCAAAGGACGCAACGTCGCGGAACGACCGGTTCTCGAAGGTCAGCACGTACCGCTCCGACCCGAAGGCGTCGTACGTGGCGCCGATCCGGGACCTGCGGTGCACGCCGGTCGAAGGCCGGGAAATACCGGACTGCTCCGAGGGCGGGCAGAGCGCCCAGACGTTGAAGTCGCTGCGCCGCTCCTTGAAGGGAGAGACCGCGAAGAGGAGCTCCGTCAAACGCCGCGCGTCCTTCTCGAACTTGCCGCGCTCGGCCGCCGTGTAGCCGTCGCCGAGGATCAGGAAGTCCACCTTGTCCGCGGAGTCCCCCGACTTCTGGATCTCGAGAAGCGCCCCGGCAGAGGACGGCGCGGAGGAGTCGATGAACATGTCCTTCGGGTCGAGGACCATCGTCCAGACCTCGCGGAACGCGTTTTCGGCGTCGCGCTTCTTCAGGACGATCTGGACCGGCCCGTCGGGCGCCGGAAAGCGCAGCGACTCGGAGAAGGTCCGGCGCGCATCCTTCGCTTCGTCCGTGGTCTCCCACTCGCCGTAGACCGACGCGAAGCCCCGCGAATAGAGGACGCGGTTCGTCCGCCGGTCGATCACCTCGAAGAAGTACTTGCCGAGGTTCGTGTCGTCGAGCGGCCGCTTCGGGTTGCCCGGCCAGGGCAGGGGCTCCAGCACCACCCGGTCGAGGCTGAAGACCTCCCCCGCGGCGTTGCCAGTGTGGAAGTAGTCGACCCGCATGGTGCGGGGAGCGGCGGCCGGGGCCGTTGCGGCGGCGGCGGCGGTGGCGAGCAAGAGGACGCCAAAGATAAACCGAATGGGCATTCTCCTCATGGAGGCATATCCTACCCTCCTCATGCACTAACCCAGGGAGGCATGTCCATGATTCACGAAAGCATCCTCGGCACGATCGGCAACACGCCGGTCGTCAAGATCAACCGCCTCGCGCCTGAGGGCATGACGATGTACGTCAAGTGTGAGGCCTTCAACCCGCTCTCCTCGGTGAAGGACCGCCTCGCCATCGCGATCATCGAGGACGGCGAGCGGCGCGGGACGCTGAAGCCCGGCCAGACCGTCATCGAGGCGACCTCCGGCAACACCGGCATCGCCCTCGCCATGGTCTGCGCCGTCAAGGGATATCCCTTCGTCGCGTTGATGTCCGACAGCTTCTCCATCGAGCGGCGCAAGCTGATGCGAATCCTCGGCGCGAAGGTCGTGCTCGTCCCCGCCGCCGAGCGCGCCACCGGCATGGTCAAGAAGGCCGAGGAGGTCGCGCAGAAGAACGGCTGGTTTCTCGCACGGCAATTCGAGAACCTTGCCAACCCCGACTACCACCGCAACACGACCGGGCCCGAGATCCTGGTCGACTTCGCGGGCAAGCGCCTCGACTACTGGGTCACGGGATACGGCACGGGCGGCACGCTGACGGGGGCCGGCGAGATGCTGAAGAAGGCGCGGCCGGACATCAAGGTCGTCGTCACCGAACCCGAGGGCGCCGCGCTGCTCTCCGGCCAGGAGTGGAAGCCGCACAAGATCCAGGGCTGGACGCCCAACTTCATTCCCGCCGTCCTCTCCCGAGACGTCTACGACGAGATCGTGCTCGTCTCGGACATCGAATCGCGCGACGCCGCGCGCGACCTCGCCACGAAGGAAGGTATTTTCTGCGGCATCTCCTCGGGCGGCACGTTCGCGGCCGCGAAGAAGGTCGCCGCGAAGGCGCCGGAGGGCTCGGTCATCCTGGCGATGCTCCCGGACACGGGCGAGCGCTACCTGTCGACGATCCTCTTCGAGGGGATCAACGAGGGAACCGACGAGGTGCCGGGGCTCTGACTATTTGAGCCGCTTGACGTCCTTCAGCGTTCCCGGCTGACCCTCGTACTGCTCGGCCTTCACGTGGCCCTCGCCGTCCACCGAGAGGGCGGCCTGCGTGTAGATGCGACCGTCCCCCTTGCCGAACTCCGGGACGTCGAAGACGATCACGGTGAAGGGGTGGTTCAACGAGGCACGGCCCTCCTGGACCTCCTCGTACTTGAGGCTGCGCGCGGTGACGACGGAGTAGCGCTCGCCGTCCTGGACCTTTTCGGCCACCACGAGATCGATCGGGTACTCGAATCCGCCCAGCCGGATCCGCCCCCGCTGCGCGCCCCGGATCGCGTTCAACAGCGCCTGCTGCCCGCCCTCCTCGAGGACCTTCTTGAGCGGCTGGGCCTCCTCGCGGCTCATGGGATTCGACACGACCACGTTGAAGCTCATGCTGCGGGTCCCCTGCTTCGTGTTCACGCTCGCGGTCGCCGAGAACTCGCCCCCGCGCGGCGTGTCGTTTGCGGCGGCAGGAAGCGCGGCGAGGACGAGGAGGAGCGTCGCAGGGATCTTTCGCATGGTCAGGAAGGTTAGCAAAGTCCGGCCCGGGAGCGTCACGGAATGAAGAAGGCGAAGACAAACCAGCGCCGAGCGGCCACGCCCCGAGTCGCATGCTCAGCGCCCCCGGCCCGGGCCGGCCCATTCCGCGACAGGCATGTCCGCCGGCAGTCGCTCCACCTGTTCGAGGGTGGCGACGAGCTCGTTCTTCTCGCCCGCGCGAAAGGGATTGTCGTACTCCCAGACGACCTCCTTGCCCGGCGTGACCTCGATCGCGCGGCCCTCGTTGGATGACACGATGAGCGTGTTGCCGTTTCCAAGCCGCTGGACAAAGCCATTCGTCGCCGAATAGAACCCCTCCCCTTTGCCTTCGCCGTAGCGCCAGGCGATCTGCTGGCTGAAAGGATCGACCTCGAGCGCGCGCGACTCGCCGACCCGCATGCTGCCGAAGTTGTCGAACATGAGGAGCCGGCCGGTTGCAAGCAGATGCGGCCAGTGCTGCGCGCGCCACTGCCCGGACAGCGCCCACACGATCTTCTCCTGCGCCGGGTCGAGGATCGCGACGATGCCGAGGGCGTGGATCGAGACGAGGAGGTTGCCCTCGCGAAAGTGCGGGGACAGCGCGGCGAGCGTCCCGTCAAGGACCTGGACGGTGTTGGTGTGGAAGAGGTCGCCCTCGCTCCTCATGGGCACGAGATCCGGGGCGTAGTCGGAGCGCTCGAAACTGCGCAGCAGCGAGATGCTCTTCACGAGCTTGCCCTCCGGCGTGAGGATCGTGACGAAGTCCTCGATGACCGAATCGTCGCGGCTGACCTCCGGCAGGATCTTCTTCTCTCGCGTCAGGACGTAGATCGAGCCCGCCCGGTCGACGGTGACGTCGTGATGGGCGCCGTTCAGGTTCGCCCATTTCAAACGCGAGCCGCTGTCGATCCGCATGATCCCGATGTACTGCCATACGACCAGGAGGTCCCCGCCGGGCAGAAGCAGGGCGCGCCGCCAGAACTTGTCGTAGCCGCGATTCTCCAGATCCGTCTCGACCTTGGGCCAGACGCGCTTCGCGTCGAGCGCCCAGCGGTGCCTCTCGGCGCCCCGCATGTCCATCAGGCGCGCCTCGGGCGCGTGGGCCGAGACGCAGAGGTTCCATCCGGGAAATGCGCGCGCCGCGTCATAGACGGTCACGCCTTGCTTGCCCGTGGCCGGGTTGTAACCGGAGAGGTACGGGATCTGCAGCAGCGCGTCGACGGCGTCCCGCTGCGCAAGGCGAGGCGCGCCCTCGGCTGGCCCGTTCCAGCGCCGCGCCGGATGCGGGGGCTGCAGGATCCGGTAGGCGGCCTTGAGCTGGCGGTACGGAAACCAGTGCTGCCGGTGCGCGAAGAATCCGTAGACGAGCGCCACGGCGAGCGCCGCGACGAGCGCGAGGCCGGCGAGGATTCTCCTCATGCCCTCAGCGTCGGGCGGCCGCGGGCTCGGACGGCATCGCCTCGGCCGCGAGCTCCGCGGCCATCGCCATCGGCGTCATGCCGCGCTCGAGCCAGAGGTGCTCGCCGTCGAGCAGGCGCATGGCCGTCCGGTACTTCGCGACGTCGTCGTTGCCGCGCATGGCGCGGAAGTGGGCGGCGATGCGGCGCCGTGTGGTCCGGCAGAAGATGTCCGCGAGCTCGGCCGCCTGCACCGCCTCGGCGGCCCCGGCGCGGCGCAGCTGGTCCGCGCGCGAGAGCGCCGCCGTCATGGCGAAGAGGTCCGCGCCGACGTCCACCGTGCGGAAGAGAAGCGCCTGGCGCTTCTCGAGCTTCGGCCCGTGCAGGAGCATCAGGTGGAAGATCGCCCGCGCCAGCCGCCGCGTGGTGCGGTCCACGTAACGGATGTGGCCCGAGAGCGGCCCGAACTCCGCAAAGCGCGGCCAGCGCCCCCAGCCGAGCCAGCGCGAGGGGTACCACCAGGCATAGTGCGCGGCCATCCGCGGCAGTGCCGCGAGCCTCTTTCCGAGCGCGGCCTTCGGATCCGCGAACGCCCCCGCGACCCCGAGGTGCCGGTCCACGGCCTCGCGCGCGATGAAGAGCCGCATGACCTCCGAGGAGCCCTCGAAGATGAGGTTGATCCGGAAGTCGCGCATCATGCGCTCGACCGGGATCGGCGCCTCGCCGCGCGCGCGCAGCGAGTCCGCGGTCTCGTAGCCGCGGCCGCCGCGGATCTGCATCGTGCGGTCGATGATCTTCCAGCCCTCTTCCGAGCTCCACATCTTGGCGACGGCCGCCTCGAGGCGGATGTCGCGGTCGCCCATGTCGGCCATCGAGGAGGCGAGGTCCGTCACGGCGTCCATGGCGAACGTCGTCGCCGCCATTTCGGCGAGCAGCTGCGCGATCGCGTCGTGGCGGCCGATGGGCTCGCCCCACTGCACGCGCTCATTCGCCCACGTGCGGCAAATCTCGAGGCAGCGCTTGCCGAGCACCGCGCAGGATGCGGGAAGCGTCAAGCGGCCGGTGTTGAGCGTGATCAGGGCGAGCTTCAGGCCCTTGCCCTCGCCCCAGAGGAGGTTCTCCTTCGGCACGCGCACGTTGCGAAAGCGGATGATCCCGTTCTCGATCGCCTTCAGGCCCATGAAGTGGCAGCGCTCGCCGATCTCGACTCCCGGCCACGCCTTCTCCACGATGAAGGCCGAGATCTTCTTCGTGTCCGGATGCCGGGCCATGACGACGAAGAGGCTTGCGACCGTACCGTTCGTGCACCAGAGCTTTTCGCCGTCGAGGATGTAGTCGCCCTCGGGCGTGCGCCGGACCGTCGTCGCGAGGTTCGCGGGATCCGATCCGACGTTCGGCTCCGTGAGCGCAAACGCGGAAATCTCGCCTCGGGCCAGCCGTGGCAGGTATTTCTTCTTCTGTTCCTTGGTGCCGAAGAGCTTGAGCGGCTGCGGCACGCCGATCGACTGGTGGGCGGAGAGCATCACGATCAGGTTCGCGTCGCGGCTCGTGATGAGCTTCATGGCCTCGCCGTACTCGCGCTGCGTGAAGCCGAGGCCGCCGTACTCCTTCGGAATCTTCATGCCGAAGGCGCCGAGCTCCGCCAGGCCCTCGACGACCGCGGGCGGGATCTTTCCGTCGCGGTCGATCGCGTCGGAGTCCACCCGGTCCATGAGGAAGCGCTCGAGCCTCGCCATGAAATCGCGGAACTCCGCCCGCTCGGGCGGCGGCTCCGGGAAAGGGTGGACGAGGTCGAGGCGGAAATTGCCGAGGAAGATCTGCTTCAGGAAGGACGGCGCCTTCCACTCGGTCTCGCGCGCCTCTTCGGCGACGCGACGCGCCTCCGCCGCGCTGACGGGCTTTCCGGTCGGATCGGCCATAGGGCTGCAAATTTTACAGCAGGACCACCCTCCGGTGGGCCGCGTCTATAGTTGGCCCCCGCCGGTGACGAACAAGTACCTGTCCTACGACTCGCAGCGCGCGCCAAAGGTGCGGGAGATGTTCTCGCGCCTCGCGTGGCGCTACGACCTCGTCAACGACATCATGAGTTTCGGGCTCCACCGCCGTTGGAAGCGACAAACGGTCAAGCTCGCGCTCGAGGGGATGGGCGCTGGGTCGGGAAAGCCGCCGCGGGTCCTCGATCTCTGCTGCGGCAGCGGAGACCTGTGCTTCCTGGCCGAGGACCGCGGCGCCGCGAGCGTGACGGGCGTCGACTTCACCCTGCCTATGCTCGCGGTCGCGCGGCGCCGGCGGGCCGAGGGCGCGCGCCGCAGCGGGTTCGTGCAGGCGGATGCGCTGGCGCTCCCCTTCGCCGACGGGACCTTCGACGTCGTCACGATCAGCTACGGCCTGCGCAACATCGCCGACCTCGAAAGGGCGCTCGGCGAAATGCGCCGGGTGCTCGCGCCCGGAGGCCGCGCCGTCGTCCTCGACTTCGGCAAGCCGGACAGCGCCGTGGCGGGCGCTCTCTATAGGGGTTTCCTGCGCACGATGATGCCCTTCGTCGGCTGGCTGTTTCACGGAGACCCCGAGACCTACCTGTACATTCCCGAATCGCTCGAGCGCTTCCCGGCGCAGCGCGGCGTCGAACGGATGATGCAGGCGGCCGGGTTCACCCGCGTCCGCTACGAGAATCGCCTGCTCGGGACCATGGGGATCAACGTCGGCGAAACTCCGCACTCCCGACTTCTCCCAACTTCTCCCGACTCCCCCCGACTCGTATAGACTCCCCCGTTCTCATGGCACACCAGTACATCTATTCCATGGTCAATCTGCGCAAGGTTGTCCCGCCGCAGCGGGAGATCCTGAAGGGGATCTACCTCTCGTTCCTGCCGGGCGCGAAGATCGGCGTCCTCGGATTGAACGGCGCGGGCAAGTCGACGCTCTTGAAGATCATGGCGGGCGTCGAAAAGGACTTCGCCGGCGAGGCGTTTCCGGCCGAGGGCACGCGGATCGGGTTTCTTCCGCAGGACCCGCGCCTCGACGTGTCGAAGAACGTGCTCGGAAACGTCGAGGAGGGCGTCGCGAAGACGCGCGGCCTCCTGAAGCGATTCGAGGAGTTGAACGAGAAGCTCGCCGAGGAGCTCTCCGCGTCGGAGAGCGAGAGGGTCTTAGCCGAGTACCAGCGCGTCCAGGACGCGATCGAGGCCTCCAACGCGTGGGAGCTCGACCGGCAGCTCGAGATCGCGATGGACGCGCTGCGCCTGCCGCCCCCGGACGCCGACGTCACGAAGATCTCCGGCGGCGAGAAGCGCCGCGTCGCGCTTTGCAAGATCCTCCTCGAGAAGCCCGACCTGCTGCTCCTCGACGAGCCGACCAACCACCTCGACGCCGAATCGGTCGCGTGGCTCGAGCGGCACCTCGCGGAGTACCCGGGTACCGTCGTCGCCGTCACGCACGACCGCTACTTCCTCGACAACGTCGCCGGCTGGATCCTCGAGCTCGATCGCGGCGCGGGCATCCCGTGGAAGGGCAACTACTCGAGCTGGCTCGAGCAGAAGGAAGGACGCCTCGAGCTCGAAGAGAAGGCGGAGACCGCCAAGCGCCGCACGCTGCAGCGCGAGCTCGAGTGGATCAAGATGTCTCCCCGCGCGCGGCACGCCAAAAGCCGCGCCCGCATCGACCGGTACGAGGCGCTCTTGACCGAAGCGGGGCCGGAGCAGCGCGGCGAGACGCAGGAGCTCTTCATCCCCACCGGCCCGCGGCTGGGAGACGTCGTGGTGCGGGCCGAGCACGTCCGCAAGGCGTACGGGGACCGCCTGCTGATGGAGGACCTGTCTTTTGATCTGCCGCGCGGCGGCATCATCGGGATCATCGGCGCCAACGGCGCCGGCAAGACGACCCTCTTCAAGATGATCGTCGGCCAGGAGAAGCCGGACTCGGGCAAGCTCGTCGTGGGCGACACGGTCGTACCCTCTTACGTGGACCAGGACCGCGACCGCCCGGATCCTTCCAAGACCGTGCACGACGAGATCTCGGGTGGGCTCGACAAGATGATCCTCGGCAAGCGCGAGATTCCCTCGCGCGCCTATGTCGCGATGTACAACTTCAAGGGCGCGGACCAGCAGAAGCGGGTCGGCGACCTCTCGGGCGGCGAGATCAACCGGCTGCACCTGGCGCGGACGCTCAAGAAATGCGGCAACGTGCTCCTGCTCGACGAGCCAACCAACGATCTCGACGTGGACACGCTGCGCTCCCTCGAGGAGGCCCTGCTCAATTTCGGCGGCTGCGCCGTCGTCATCACCCACGACCGCTGGTTCCTCGATCGCGTCGCCACGCACATCCTGGCGTTCGAGGGCGACAGCCAGACTGTCTGGTTCGAGGGCAACTACCAGGAGTACGAGGCCGACCGGAAGCGCCGCCTCGGGATCGACGCGGACCAGCCGCACAGAATCAAGTACAAGAGGCTGGCGGTCGGGTAGCCCCCGCTATTTTCGTCCCACCAGCGCCGCGCCGACGCCGATGACGGCGAGGATGCCGAGCGCGTGCACGAGGCGCA
Source organism: Thermoanaerobaculia bacterium (assembly GCA_041483715.1). Classification (GTDB taxonomy): domain Bacteria; phylum Acidobacteriota; class Thermoanaerobaculia; order UBA5066; family Gp7-AA6; genus DAHUXD01. Next base: position 11,732 of record JBGPGG010000040.1, on the reverse strand, counting down.
AGCGACGGCGGCGCGGGCGAACGCGGCCCATCCAATCGTCGGCGAGCGACGAGCCCCGCTCGGTGAGCGTTTCGAGCAGCGCGGCACCCTGCTTGCGGATCTCATCGTAGAGATCCGAGCCCTTGTCCGCGAGCTGGTCCTTCAGATCGTCGAGCTCGGGGCGGCTCTTCTGAAATCCCTTCGCGAGGCTCTCTTTGGCCTCCGCGTAGAAGCGGTCCGTGTCGAACTTGCCGCCGCGGCGCAGACTCTCGATCGCCAGCGGCAGGGCCACCTTCGTGACCAGCGGAACGACGAGCGGGCCAAGCGCCTGGGCGGTTGAGCGGGAAAGACTTTTGCGGGCCATGGTTCCTCCGGGCGGACAGTCTACAGTAGGCCGTCGTGCTCGCCCTGCTCGTCGCCCTCGCCGGCCTCTCGGCCGCCCCCGGCCCGGAGGCGGTCGTGCTCGGAATCGCGCAGGACGGCGGCGTCCCGCACGCCGGCTGTCGGCAGGCACTGTGTGTCGACGCGCGCCGCGACCCTGCCCGACGCCGCCTCGTCGCCTCACTCGGCCTCGTCGACCCGGCTGCGGGCAAGCGCTTCTTGATCGACGCCACCCCCGACTTCGCAGAGCAGATGGAGCGGCTCGGCGGCCTTCCCGACGGCATTCTCCTCACGCACGCCCACATCGGGCACTATCTGGGACTCGCCCAGCTCGGGCGCGAAGTGCTCGGAGCGAAGAGGGTGCCTGTCTACTGCACGCCGTCGATGGCGAGCTTCCTTCGCAGCAACCGGCCGTGGAGCCGCCTCGTCGCACTGGAGAACATCGAGATCCACGAGATCGAGCCGGGCGTCGAGTTTGCGCTCACCCCGGTCCTGCGCGTCACCGCCATCCGCGTTCCGCACAGGGACGAGGACTCAGACACGGTCGCCTTCCTGGTGCGCGGCCCGAACCGGAAGCTTCTCTGGCTGCCGGACATCGACAAGTGGGAGAAGTGGGACCGCAGACTCGAGGACTTCCTCGCCGACCCGACCCTGACGGCGTTCGTGGACGGCACGTTCCTCTCCGCCGACGAGATTTCCGGCCGCTCGATGGCGGAGGTCCCGCACCCCTTCGTTCCAGAGACCATGGCCCGTGTCGCCGTGGGTTCTCCCGAGGCGCGGCGCCTCGTCTTCGTGCACTTGAATCACACGAACCGGCTGCTCTGGGACGCAAAGGCGGTCCGGGAGGTGGAGGAGAAAGGACCTTCCGTCGCCCGCGAGGGACAGCGGATTCGACTCTCTTCGCCCGGGGAGTAAGATCGACTCCCCATGCCCGCCCCGGAGCCCGATCCCACTCCCGTTCTTCCCTGGCGCGGAACGACCGCGCGCCACCGGGGGCGGGGCGGCTGGCCCGAGGGCTACTGGCGCGCCGTCCTCCGGCGCGGACTGCGGCTGCGCTGTCCCGTGTGCGGAAAGGGCCGGCTCTTCCGGACCTATTTTCAAATGCACGAGGCCTGCTCCTGCTGCGGCGTCCGGTTCGCGCGGGAGCACGGGCAGTGGGTCGGCTCTCTCGACATCAACACCTTCGTCGTTGCGTTTGGCCTCATGATCGCCTCGGCTTTCGCGCCGCCCTGGCCCCTTCCGATCACCCTCGTCGTCTGGGGTGCGGCCGCGATCGTGGTTCCGCTCCTGACGTTCCGATTCAGCCGCGGGCTGTGGACCGCGATCGTCCACCTGACCGGGGGCGTGTACTGATGGGCGCGGGAATGGTTCCGGCCTGCCGCCTGTTACCCCCGGGTCCGAAAATCTCATGAAGAAAAGGAAACCCCGGCGGATGAGCCAGGAAAAACACACGACGGAGCGCCGCAACTCCGAGCGCAGAAATACGAACAAGCGGCGCGCCGATGACCGGCGGGCCCACGCCCGCTTCTCTCCCGCGAAGACCGCGGGCAGCGAACGCCGCCGGGGCGATCGCCGCGACGATCCTTCTTAGCCCCTCTCTACGCCGGCAACGCGTCGTACGCCGCCGTCAGGCGCGCGGCGATCTCAGGAGCGGAGCGGCCTTCGATCTCCTGCCTCTGGAGCAGGAAGACGAGCTTGCCGCCCGAGAGGATCGCCACCTGCGGCGAAGAAGGCGCATGGCCGGTGAAATAGCTGCGCGCCCGCGCCGTAGCTTCGATGTCCTGGCCCGCGAACACGGTCGTCCGCGTGGGCGGGGCCTTCGGATGGGAAAGCGACATCAGGATCCCGGGCCGCGCGATTCCCGCCGCGCAGCCGCAGATGGAGTTCACGACGACGAGCATCGGGCCCTCGGCCGCGGCCACTTCCGCGTCCACGTCCTCGGGCGTGCGCAACTCCCGGAATCCGGCGCGCGTCAATTCCTCGCGCATCGGCGCAGTCATCCTCGGGTCATACGGCATGGGGGCCTCCCTCCGAGCGTTATAGCAGTTCTGCCCCGTACACTCCCGGACGCCGGACCAGTCCTCGAGAAAACCGATATCCTACGCGCCGCACCGGAGGGCCCTCGATGCCGCTGACACGACGCCGCTGGATGACCGCGACGGGAGCCGCCGCAGCCGCTGCCGCCCTGCCGGCAGCGCCGGGAGCCGGCGCGCCGGAACCGGCGCTCGCGCTTCCCGCGGCCTTGAAGACCGATGTGTTCCGCGACCGCCAGGCGCGCCTGCGCGCGGCGGCGAAGGCCGCCGGCGCCGATGTCCTCTTCGTGACACCGTCGACCAACCTCGCCTATTCCGCGAACCTGGCGATGGGCCGCAGCGAACGGCTGACGGCGCTCCTTCTCTTCACCGACGGCCCGGCCGTCCTGGTGACCCCGTTCTTCGAAGCGGAGAACCACCGCCGCGACGCCGTCGTGGACGAGGTCGTCACGTGGAAAGAGGATGAGGACCCGATCGCGGTGACCGCGAAGCTCCTCTCGAAAGTAAAGATCGCCGGCATCGAGGGCACCACCGCCTACGACACGGTCACGCGCCTGCTTGCGGCGGCTCCCGTGGAGGCCCGGGACGCGACCGCCACGTTCGATGCGCTGCGCATGGTCAAGAGCCCGGAGGAGCAGGCCTTCCTCCGCGATGCCGCGCGGCGCACCACCCTCGCCATCGAGGCCACGCACCGCAAGCTCGCGCCGGGCAAGACCGAGAGCGAAGTGTCGGTAATCCTCGAGCAGGAGTTCCAAACCCAAGGCGTGCACGGCGGCGGCCTCGTCCAGTTCGGTCCGTCCGCGGCGCTTCCGCACGGCGGGCCCGGGGACCGGCGGCTTGTTCCGGGCGACGTCGTTCTCATCGACGCGGGCTGCAAGGTGCGCGGCTACAACTCCGACGTGACCCGCACGGTCTCGTTCGGCAAACCCTCGGACGAAGTCCGGAAGGTCTACGGGGCCGTCGATCGCGCGCAGCTCGCCGGAATCGAGGCGCTGAAGGCCGGGGCGGCGCCCGAAGACGTCGACCGCGCTGCACGCCGCGTGATCGAGGATGCGGGCTACGGCGCCTTCTTCACCCACCGCCTGGGCCACGGCCTCGGGATGGACGGCCACGAGCCTCCTTATCTCGTGCACGGCAACACGACGCCGCTCGCGGCCGGCAACACCGTGACGATCGAGCCCGGCATCTACCTGCCAGGAAAGTTCGGCGTCCGCATCGAGGACGACTACGCTGCGCGGGACGCGGCGCTGCCCGCGAGCCTTTCGGCCAGACCCGGCGAGCTCGTGATCCTGAAATCGTAATCGGAGGAATCCCATGCTTCACCTCGCCCTGACGACACTCCTCGCCCTCCAGGCGGCCTCGGGATCGCCCAACGTGGCTCCCGCCGGGACCGCTCCGCAGGCGGAGACCTCCCCGGCCGCGCCGTCCGACGCCCCCTCCGACGCGCGCTCGGCCACCCCGCGCGCCCCCCGGGCCAGGCCCACTCCGGGGCCGCGCACCTCTGCGACGCCCGTGCCGAAGGCGAGCACGGACATGCTCGTCGTCGTGAACAAGTCGGACAACACCGTCTCGATCCTCAACGCCGCGACCGGCAAGACACGCGCGACGGTCGCGGTCGAAGCGGGACCGCACGAGGTGGAGGTGCTTTCCGACGGCAAGACGGCAGCGGTCGCGAGCTACGGGAGCAAGAGCGAGCCCGGGCACATGGTGACGCTCGTCGATCTCGCCAGCGCCAAGGTCGTCTCCCGCATCGACATCGGCGCCAGTTCGCGGCCGCACGGGCTCGAGGCCCTTCCGGACGGCCGCCTGCTCGTCACGGCCGAGGGCACGCGCGAGCTCGTCGTCGTCGACCCGCAGGCGGCGAAGGTCACCGCTCGCATCCCGACCGGGCGCGAGGTGTCGCACATGGTGGCGGCTTCGCCCGACGGCAAGCGCGCTTACGTCACGTCGCTCGCGGGAGGCTCGGTGACGGTGATCGACCTCGTCTCCGGCAAGGTCGTCAAGGACATCCCGACCGGCAAGGGCGCCGAGGGCATCGACGCGACACCGGACGGCCGGGAAATCTGGGTCGCCAACCGCGACGCAAACACGATCACGGTGATCGACGTCAAGACGCTCGCGCCCGTCTTCACGATCAACGCCTCCGAGTTCCCGATCCGCGTGAAGATCACGCCGGACGGGCGCCGCGCCGTCGCGACGTTCACCGGTTCGGGCGACGTCGGCGTCTACGACACGGCCACGCGCGTCCAGGCCGCGCGGATTCCGATCGGCCGCGATGCCGTCGCGGGGACCGAGACCCGCGTGTTCCAGAAGCGTTTCGGCGCGAGCCCCGCGCCCGTCGGCCTCCTCATCGCGCCCGACGGAGGACGGGCCTTCGTCTCAGCCGCGCACGCGGACGTCGTGGCCGTGATCGACCTCCAGAAGCTCCGCGTGGACGACGCCTGGACGGCCGGGCGCGAACCGGACGGCCTCGCGGGACGGTTCGGCGCGAAGGCGGCCGAGGAGAGCAAGCCCGCCCCCCGCAAGGTCACCGCGCGACGGCCGAATTGACCACGCCCCAGGGGCGCCCCGTTTAGCCTCGGGGGTCGGCGGCGGTAGAGTGGCCGCATCACGAACGCCCTTCCGGACCGGCTCGACTCGGTCGACGTTCTGCGCGGCGCCACGATCGCCGGCATGATCCTCGTGAACGACCCCGGCACCTGGTCCGCCGTCTACCCGCAGCTTCTCCACGCCGAGTGGAACGGCTGGACCTACACCGACACGATCTTCCCCTTCTTCCTCTTCGTCGCAGGCGTCTCGATGGCGCTCTCCTTCGGCAGGCGTCGCGCCGAGGGGGCGGCGTCGGGAGAGCTCGTGCGGCACCTCGCCGCGCGGGCGGCGACGATCATCGGCCTGGGACTTGGCCTCAATCTCGTGAGCGTCTTCGCGTTTCACAAGGCGCACATGCGGTTTCCCGGGGTCCTCCAGCGCATTGGCGTCTGCGTTCTCGTCGCGGGTGCGATCTTTCTCTTCGGGGGAGCGCGCGCGGCCGCAGTGTCGGCGGCGGCGCTCCTGCTCGGCTACTGGGCTCTCATGAGCATGAGCGCGGGCCCCCTCGACCCCGAGGGCAACCTCGCCGCCCGGATCGATCACGCCGTCTTCGGCGTGCATACCTGGAAGCCCGGCTGGGACCCGGAGGGCTTTCTCTCCACGTTGCCTGCGATTGCAACCACGCTCTTCGGCGTTCTCGCCGGGGAGCGGTTGCGCGAGGCTGCCCCCGTCGCTAACAGGTTGCGACAGCTCTTCGCCGCCAGCCTGATCGCCACGGCGGCCGGCCTCCTCTGGGGCCGCGCCTTCCCGATCAACAAGAGCCTGTGGACGTCCTCCTACGCGCTCCTCATGTCCGGCCTCGCGTGCGCGAGCCTCGCCGCCTGCGTCTGGATCGTGGACGTGCGCGGATGGAAACGGTGGGCCGCGCCGCTCGTCTGGCTCGGCCGCAATGCCATCGCGGCCTTCACCCTCTCGGGCCTCGGTGCGATCGCGCTCATCGCCGTCAAGATCGCCGGCCCGGACGGAAAGCCCCGGTCGCTGTGGACGGCGATCTACCGGACCGTGTTCGACCGCTTCACCGATCCTCGCCTCGGGTCGCTTCTTTTCGCGCTCGCGTACCTCGGCGTGTGGGTCGCGCTGTGCGGTCTGCTCTTCCGCAAACGCATCTTCATCAAGGTTTGACCGGAGGGGGCTCGGCCCGTCGCGCCCTGAGGACCCTGGAGCACGGCGAAGCGGTTGCGGGCCGGGCCGGCCCGGATAGAATCCCCGGCTATGAAGAAGTCTGGAGAAAAGATGGCCGACCGCGTCATTCGCCGGGGCCGGGTCGAGCCGGGTAAGAAGTTTCTCCTGAGCCAGTGCGACCCGGCCGACACCGCCGGGCTGTCCATGGAAGGAAAGGAGGCGAAGGCGCTGCTGCGCCGCGGCGTGGATCTGCTCGCCGACCTCCAGGGCAAGCTGTATGCCCAGGACCGCTGGGGCGTTCTCCTCGTCTTCCAGGCGATGGACGCCGCGGGCAAGGACGGCACGATCAAGCACGTCATGTCCGGCGTCAACCCGCAGGGCGTGCAGGTCTACTCGTTCAAGTCGCCGTCCTCAGAGGAGCTCGATCACGACTTTCTGTGGCGGACGATGAAGAGCGTGCCCGAAAGGGGACGGATCGGCATCTTCAACCGCTCGTACTACGAAGAGGTCCTCGTCGTGCGGGTGCACCCAGAATTCCTCGAGGCGCAGAAGCTTCCGCCGAGCCTCGTAACGAAGAAGATCTTCAAGGAGCGCTACGAGGACATCAACGCGTTCGAGCGCTACCTCTCGCGCAATGGCTACGTCATCCTCAAGTTCTTCCTCAACGTCTCGAAGAAGGAGCAGAAGAAGCGCTTTCTCGAGCGCCTCGACATGCCCGACAAGAACTGGAAGTTCTCGATCAACGACGCGAAGGAGCGCGGGTTCTGGGACGACTACATGACGGCCTACGAAGACATGATCCGCGCGACGAGCACGGAGTGGGCGCCCTGGCACGTCATCCCGGCCGACAACAAGTGGTTCACCCGTCTCGCGGTCGCGGCCACCGTGATCCGGGCGCTCGAAAAGCTCGACCTCGCATACCCGAAGGTGGACAAGGCCAAGCGCAGAGAGCTCGCGGAGGTACGGAAGGCGCTCGACTGAACCTGGACGGGCGAGCCGGCGAAGTTCTGAGTCAGGCCGCCGTCCAGCGACCGGGCGCCAGCATCGCGGTCATCCGCTCGGGGTTTTTGATGCGCTCGCCGCGCATCCACGAATCCGCCGACTCGACCAGTGCGAGCCCCTCCTCGTCGCCAAGCAGAAGCCCGCGGCAGCGGCGGGCGGCAGCAGCGTAGAGGGCCATCTTCGCGGCATCGAAGCTTTTCTCCGCAGAGGTCAGGCTTTCGAGTGCGTTCTCCCGTTTTCCCCGGAGTGACGCTATCCCCGCTCGCAGGAGTGCCGCGAGCGGATCGCCCCAGGAAGTTCTTTCGCGTTCGATTCGTCGGGCATCGTGCGCCGAGGAGCGGAGCAGCCGTTCGCGGTTCGACGCGGACAAACCCCCGTGTTCAGCGGCGCTCAGCGCGCATCGCGCCCTGAGATGTTGTGACTCGATGCGGAAATACTGCGATCGGAGGATGAGCGAGCGCTTCAAGCCTTGCCAGCGATCGGAAAGCCCCTTCCATGCGGCCTGGCCGGAGCCCGAGTAGAGTGAAATCTCCGCGTCACCGACGAGATGGAAATAGTGCTGCATGTGGAAGCTCTGCTGCGACCACCGCTCCGCGGCCTGCCGGAGCCCGCGGCGAGCTTTCTCCGCCTCGTCCGAAATCAGGTGCATGAAGTACAAGTGGCGCATGCGGAGGTTGGTAACGGCGAAAAGATCTCCCCTCTCGGCCGCCTCCTCGAGAAACCTCGGCAGCCGCTCCGCCAGCGTCCGCAACCTTCCCAGAAAGAACAGAGCACGAGAGGAAGTTACGTGCACTATGTCGAGCTCCCAGGCGACTCCGGTGCATTGCTCCCTCAAGATCTCCTCGCACTTCTGCCCGAGGTCCCAGGCCGCCTCCCAACGGCCCTCGAGGTAGGCGCCGAAGCTTGCGCCAAGGTAGGCCATCGCGAGAGCGTGGGGATGCTTCACACGATGGGCCAAGGCCATCGACCGATCAACGAGCTTCTTTGTGCGGTGCCTCGCTGACCATCCTCCGAGAGACGCAGTGTAGCCTGCCTCGGCGCCCATTGCCCTCGCGAGGCGATACAACTCGCCGGCCTTGAGGGCGAGCAGCATGTGCCGTTTCTGAAAGTCGCGTCCGCGGATGAGGTCCACCATGGCCAGCCCGGCGGCGACGGACCAGCATGTGTCGATTCGGATCAGGTCGTCGACCGGGATCTCCGTCGCTGCGCGCTCCCGAAAAGAAAAACCCCTCAACCGAAGCTGGATACGCCGCAGGAGAAACGACAATAGGGCCATTCGTGGCGTCGAAGGCAGCTTCATTCCGATGCCATCCAGGACCGTTCGCAGAACCGCGAGTCCCTCGTCGACATGACCGCTCCGCAAGAGCTGCTCCGCCGCCCGTCTCTTCAGCTCCAGGGCCTCGGCCGCACTCGCCCCCTGGGCCGCCAGGTAGGCGTGGGCTGCTTCGGCGCCGCGGCCGGCGTTCGCGAGCGCGTCGCCGAGCTTGATCTGGAGCCTCCGCCGTTCCGCGGTATCGGTCGTCCCGAGCTCCAGGGCGAGCTTGTAGAGCCGTGCCGCCCGGTCGAAGGCGAGCGCCTCGGCCGCCTTGGCCGCGGCGTCGGCCGCGTAGATCGCGGCGCGCTCCTTCGAGCCTCCACCCTGGTAGTGAATCGCGAGGCTCTCCGCATCGATGACGCCCGAACTCTCGAGCGCGAAGGCCAGCCTCTGGTGCGCGGTCTCGCGATCCTGCTGCGAGAGCCGCCCGACGATCGTCTGGCGGATCCGGTCGTGGTAGATCTCGATCTGGTCCTCGGACACGGCTCCGGCACCGCGAATCCAATGCCCGACCCGCAGCACCGCCAGCGCCGGCTGGTCGTCCTCTGCCAGCGCTGCGGCCCGGCGCGCGACCGCACGGTCGATTGGCTGGCCGGCGACGGCGACGGTCTCGAGCAGCCGCCGCGCGTCCTCGGGCAGGCGCGACGCGCGGGCCCAGATCACGTCGTCGAGGGCAACCGCCCCACCCGCGATGCTCATGTCAACGGCGTCCCCGAGCCCCGCCCCCTCGCGAACATGCCGCGCCAGCTCGTCGATGAAGAACGGGTTCCCCCGCGACTCTCGCGCGATCGACTCGGCGGAGACGCTGGAGGTGCGTTCTGTCTGGAGAAGCGCCCGCGCGAGCTTCTCCGCCTCCGCCGGCAGAAGCTCGCTGACTTCGAGCTCGAGGACCTCGAGCTCCGGCGAGGCACTCGAACGAAGCCCCAGGAGGGTCTTCCAGAGAGGGTTGTCCGAGTCCCCTTCGATGCGGAAACAGCCGACCAGCAGGAGCGGAGGTGGGTCGGGAGGACGCAGCAGCTCCGAGAGCAGCGCCGCGCTGTCCGCGTCTCCCCACTGTAGGTCGTCGATGAAGAGGACGAGGGGAGCGGAGTCGGCGATCCGGGAGAGAAGCTCGCGCAGCGCGCGAAACCCGCGGCGCCGCTGCTCGAGCGAGTTCGGGATCGCGGCGACGCGACGACGCGCCAGTGCCACCGCCTCGACTTGCCGGAGTACGGGGAAAAGCCGCGCCAGAGCAAGCAGGTCGCGGGGCAGCAGCGCCTCCGCCTCGGCCTGCGGAAGCCGCCGCAGGTGCTGCGACAGCGCGTCCACGAGGCTATCGAGCGCCTTGTAGGGCACCGTCTCCTGCTCGTACGAACGGCCCGAGAGGACAACCGCGCCGGGTTCGCGGCGCTTGACCTCCTCGAGGAATCGCCGCACGAGCGCGGTCTTCCCGATTCCCGAGCTGCCCCGGACGGCGACGGCGACGGCGCCTCCCTGCTGCGTCCTCTCGAACGCAAGGGCAAGCTCGGCCAGGTGGGACTCCCGGCCCACGAAGGGCGCGGCCCGCGGCGCGGTTGCCGCAAGGTGCTCGTCGCGACCCGGCGCCGTGGACCGCAAGAGCCCGAGGATCTCGGATGCGGCGGGACGCTCTCGCGGGTCTTTTCGCAACAGCCCGCGGCAAAGCGCATCCAGGTCCTCCGGCACGCCGGCGACCAGCTCGCTCGGTGCCGGTGGCTCGGCCTGCTGCTTCTCGACGAGCACGTCGAGGAACTCGCCCGGGAACGGCCGCGCTCCCGTCAGCGCCTCATAGAGCATCACTCCCACGCCGTACCAGTCGCTCGCCTCGGTCACGGGACGCCCCGCCGCCTGCTCTGGAGACATGTACGCCGGAGTGCCCACGAGGTGGATGCTGGACAGAAACCCTTCCGGCCCGAGATCCGACACGAGTCCGAAGTCGAGGAGCACGACGCGGCCCTCGTGCGTGACCAGGACGTTCGAAGGCTTGATGTCGCGATGGAGCTTGCCCGCTTCGTGCAGGGCGTGTAGCCCTTCCCCGAGCTGCCGGAGCGCGACCCGCAGCCGTCCCGCCTCGCAGGCCGGGGCGGCTGGTCGCGCGTCCGTCGACGCGCCGAGGCCGAGCCGCAGCAGATCCCGCGCCGCGACGCTGCCAACACCGGGGCTTGGTGTCGACGCGCCCATCGAGAGGGCTGTCCGCAGCGTGCTCGCCCCGGAATCCTCGGGCCCGCGCAGCGGCAGCCCCCGAACGTGCTCGAGAAAATTGACGCCCTCGACGAGCTCCATCGTGAAGAACCACTGCTCGGCGTCCGAGAGCAGCTCGTACAGGGCCACGAGATTGGGATGGGAAATGTCGGCGAGCGACCGGAACTCCTGCTTGAACCGATAGAGCGCGTCCGACTCGCCGCGCCGCAGGGTCTTCAGTGCGACGGCGCTCGTCCGCTTGCGGTCGTACGCGCGGTACACAACCCCGAAGCCGCCGGCGCCGAGGCGGCGCTCGATCGCGAACCGTTCGGTTCCCGCGAATTCTTCCGCGCTTTCGATGTTCAAGAACAGCACGCGCCAGGCGACACTTCCTGGCGGCGTACTCCTCGAACTAGCCTACACCTTCTTGTACAGGTCTCCTCCGGCACGGCGGAACTCCTCGGACTTCTCCGCGAGCCCCTTTTCGATCGCATTCTCCTCGGCGACGCCGAGCGAAGCGGCGTAGTCGCGCACATCCTGCGTGATCTTCATCGAGCAGAAGTGCGGGCCGCACATAGAGCAGAAGTGCGCCAGCTTGGCGCCCTCGGCCGGCAGCGTTTCGTCGTGAAACTCGCGCGCCGTCTCGGGGTCGAGCGCGAGGTGGAACTGGTCCTCCCATCGGAATTCGAAGCGCGCCTTCGACAGCGCATCGTCCCAGGCGCGCGCGCCCGGATGCCCCTTGGCGAGGTCGGCCGCGTGGGCCGCGATCTTGTACGCGATCACGCCGTCCTTGACGTCCTTCTTGTTTGGCAGTCCCAGGTGCTCCTTCGGCGTCACGTAGCAGAGCATCGCCGTGCCGTACCAGCCGATCATCGCCGCGCCGATGGCTGACGTGATGTGGTCGTAGCCCGGCGCGATGTCGGTGGTGAGCGGCCCGAGCGTGTAGAAGGGGGCCTCGTGGCAGATCGCGAGCTGCTTCTCCATGTTTTCCTGGATCAGGTGCATCGGGACGTGCCCCGGGCCCTCGATCATGACCTGGCAGTCGTGTTTCCAGGCGATCGTCGTGAGTTCGCCCAGCGTCTCGAGCTCGGCGAACTGTGCCTCGTCGTTGGCGTCGGCCGTCGAGCCCGGGC
>JBGPGG010000039.1:0-23771 GCA_041483715.1 Thermoanaerobaculia bacterium | reverse complement strand
CGGAGATCGCCTGCGGCCCGAACTCGGCGGTCGAGCACGTCTACCTCCAGCGAGATTCCGATCAGGCGTTCCACGTGTCCTCGATCCGCGTGCATCAGGACCGCGACAGCCGCTTCACGGGCCATCACCTGTCCTTTGGCGCGGCGCTCGCCCGAGTGGACACGGACGTGTCGCTCCACGCAGAGGGCGCGGAGTGCGTTCTGAACGGGCTCTACGTCATCTCGGGCACGCGCCACGTCGACCACCACACGCGGATCGACCACGAGAAGCCTCGCGGCACCAGCCGCGAGGTCTTCAAGGGGATCCTCGACGGGTCGGGGACCGCGGTCTTCAACGGCAAGGTGATCGTGCGGCAGGACGCGCAGAAGACCGACGCGGTTCAGACGAACAAGAATCTGCTCCTCTCGCGCCGGGCGCTCGTCAACTCCACCCCGGCGCTCGAGATCCTGGCCGACGACGTCAAGTGCAAGCACGGTTCGACGACCGGGCAGCTCGACGCCGCGGCGCTCTTCTACCTGCGCTCGCGCGGGATCGGGGAGGACGCCGCGCGCGCGCTCCTGACGCGGGCCTTCGCGTCGGACGTCGCCAATCGGATCCGGATCCCGTCCCTTCGCGGGAAGGTCGAGCGGGAGCTCGGCGAGCGGCTCTCCGGCTCTGCCGCGGGAGCCTCGCGATGAGCACCGCGGTGCGCGAGACGGGTGCCGCGTACGACGTCGCTGCCCTCCGGAGCGATTTTCCGATCCTCGCGACGAGGGTCTACGGCAAGCCGCTCGTCTACCTCGACAACGCCGCCTCGGCGCAGAAGCCGCTCGCCGTCATCGAGGCGGAGCGGGACGTCTACGAGCGATGCTACGCGAACATCCACCGCGGCGTCCACTGGCTTTCGGTCCACGCGACCGACGCCTACGACGCCGCGAGAGAGAAGGCCCGCGCGTTCGTCAACGCCCGCGCGGCCCACGAGATCATCTTTCTGCGCGGCACGACGGAGGCCGTCAACCTCGTGGCGCAGACGTACGGGCGCCGGAACGTCGGCGCGGGGGACGAGGTCCTCATCACCGGGCTCGAGCATCACTCGAACATCGTTCCCTGGCAGATGCTGTGCGAGGAGAAGGGCGCCCGGCTCTCCGTCGTCCCCCTCGACGAAGCGGGCGAGATCGATCCGGACACGCTCGAGCGGATGCTCACGCCCCGCACGAAGCTCGTCTCCGTGGCCCACCTCTCCAACGCCCTCGGCACCGTGCTGCCGGTCAAGCGCATCGCCGAGCTCGCGCACGCGCGCGGCATCCCGGTTCTCGTGGACGGCGCGCAGGCGGTGCCCCGCATGCCGGTGGACGTCCGGGACCTCGACTGCGATTTCTACGCCTTCTCGAGCCACAAGATCTACGGGCCGACGGGCGTGGGCGTCCTCTACGGCAAGACCGCACTCCTCGAGGCGATGCCTCCCTGGCAGGGGGGCGGCGACATGATCCGGTCGGTCACGTTCGAGAAGACGACGTACAACGCGCTCCCCTACAAGTTCGAGGCCGGCACTCCGAACATCACCGGCGGCATCGCCTTCGGCGCGGCGCTCGACTACGTTTCAGGGATCGGGCTCGACCGGATCGCCGCGCACGAGCACGACATCCTCGCGTACGCGACGGAGCAGGTGTCCGCGATCGAGGGCCTGAAGATCATCGGCACCGCGCGCGAGAAGGCCGGAGTCCTCTCCTTCGTCCTCGACGGCGTGCACCCGCATGACATCGGAACGGTGCTCGACCGCGAGGGCATCGCGATCCGCACCGGCCACCACTGCGCCCAGCCGGTCATGGAGCGATACGGGCTGTCGGCGACGGCCCGCGCCTCCTTCGGTCTGTACAACACGCGCGGCGAGGTCGATGCCCTCGTCGCCGCGATCCACAAAGTCGTCCGGATGTTCCGCTGATGTCCTCCGACCTGCGCGACCTTTACCAGGAAATGATCCTCGACCACTGCAAGCGGCCGAGGAACTTCCACGCCATGCCCTCTCCGGACCGCAAAGCCGAGGGCTACAACCCGCTCTGCGGCGACCGCGAAACGGTCTACCTCGACCTCGAGGGCGACGTGTTGAAGGACGTCAGCTTCCAGGGCGCGGGCTGCGCCATCTCGACGGCCTCCGCCTCGATGATGACCGAGAGCGTGAAGGGAAAGACCCGCGCGGAGGCCGACGCGCTTTTCGAGCGGTTCCACGACCTGATCACGGGAAAGCCGAACGGCGCGAACGGGCCCGAGCTCGGAAAGCTCGAGGTGTTCTCCGGCGTGCGCGGGTACCCCGTGCGCGTGAAGTGCGCCACTCTGCCCTGGCACACTCTGAAAGCCGCGCTCGACGGCGCGGGCGTGCCTGTCTCGACGGAATCGGAAGGCCCGGCGGCGGAATCGGGAGGAGCCTGACCATGCAGATGCAAAAAGAGGCGACGGTCGCGCGCGACGTGGAAGCGCGGGAGATCCCGAGCGGGACTCCGATTACGCTCCGCGCCGGCGACCCGGTCATCATCACGCAATCGCTCGGCGGCAGCTACACCGTCGTGACGCCGGTGGGCTTTCTCGCGCGCATCGACGGCAAGGACGCGGACGCGATCGGCGAGCAGGTCGTCGCCGTCGACGCGGCCGCGCAGGAAGGCAAGTCGACCGAGGACCTGGCCTGGGACCAGCTGCGGACCTGCTTCGACCCCGAGATCCCGGTCAACATCGTGGACCTCGGCCTCGTCTACGGCTGCACGCTCGCGCCGCTGCCGGAGGGAGGCAATCGGATAGACGTCAAGTTCACGCTGACGGCGCCCGGCTGCGGCATGGGCGACGTGCTGCGCGAGGACATCAAGGGCAAGCTCCTCTCGATCCCGGACATCAAGGACGCCGACGTCCAGGTCGTCTTCGATCCGCCGTGGAGCCTGCAGATGATGTCGGAAGCGGCGAAGCTGCAACTGGGGATGATGTGACCGGGAAGTCGACAGTCGACAGTTCACAGTCGACAGGAGCGGGAGCGGGCAGATGAAGCTCTCGTCACAAGAAGACTACGGGCTGCGCTGCCTGCTGCGCGTGGGGCGCGTGGCGGAAGGCCGAAGCCTGACGATCCCCGAGCTCGCGCGCGCGGAGGGGATCTCCGAGCCGAACGTCGCCAAGATGATGCGCGTCCTGCGCCGCGGCGGGTTCGTGAAATCCACGCGAGGCCAGTCGGGCGGCTATGCGCTGTCCCGTCCGGCCGGCGACATCGCCGTCGGCCAGGTCCTCGCCGTGCTCGGCGGGCGCCTGTACGAGCCCGCGTTCTGCGACGGCCACGCCGGCATCGAGATCTCCTGCACGCACATGCCCGATTGCTCCATCCGCTCGGTCTGGCGGATGGTCCAGCAGGCCGTGGACCAGGTGCTCGGCAAGATCACGCTCAAAGACCTCCTGAAAAGCGAGCCCGAGATGAACGCCTGGCGGCAGGGCCCGACCCCGACGCTCCCGACCTACTCGCCGCACGCCTGAGAAGCCGGACCGGGACCGGCATGATCCCGGTCATGGCGCCGGCGCCCGACCGAGGATAGGCTGCGCGCAGATTCTAGAAGACGGACCCCGGGAAGGGCAGGGGTCTCAGACTCCTTCGGGCGCGGTGCCGAGCATTCGGACCGCCTCGCGCCGCTGGCGGCGCGCATGGGCGAGGTGCTCGCGGAATTCCTTCCAGTCCCTGCGGCCCTTCTCCTGGAGCTCGCTCCAAAGCGCGGCCGCCCGCTCGAGCGAGTGGTGCGCCGCGTCGAGCCTCTGGCGGATCGCGTCGTGCAGCGGGCTCGGCGCCAAGGTCAGTTGCGCCTCGGCCCGGCCCACCGCGGTCTGCAGGCGCGAGCGCTCGATCACGAGCTGCGGCGTCTTGCGCAGGCCGCGGGCGAGCCCGACCACGCGCAGGCCGCGGATCCACCACTTGCTCGGATCCCACTGGTACCAGCGGATGCCGTTGCGGAAGTCCGCGGGGAAGCGGTGATGAAAATTGTGGTACCCCTCGCCGTTGGTCAGGATCGCCACCCACGGATTGTCCCGCGCCGAGTTCGCCTCGGTGTACGGGCGCGTGCCGTAGAGATGGGCGATCGAGTTGACGAAGAACGTCGTGTGGTGGATGACGACCACGCGCAGGAAGCCGCCCCACAAGAGGCCGCCGAGGGCGCTACCCATCGCCCAACCGATCACGGTCGGGATCCCGAGGCCGCCGAGGATTCCGAACCATGCCGCGTGACGGTGCTGAAACTGAACGAGCCGGTTCTTCTGCAGGTCCGGGACGTCGTCGAACGTGCGCCCCGGGGGGTTCTTGTAGAAGATCCAGAGGATGTGCGCCCACAGGCCGCCGCGCTGGATGTTGTAGGGATCCCAGTCGTGATCGACGTAGCGGTGGTGGATCCGATGGTCGGATCCCCACGCGAGGATCGAGTTCTGAAGCGCCATGGCGCCGAAGAAGAGGTAGAACGCTTTGACGAGCGGATGGCACTCGTAGCTCTTGTGCGCAAAGAGCCGATGGTAGCCGGCCGTGACCGAGATCCCGACGAAGGCATAGAGAACGAGGAACAGCGTCGGCTCCCACCACCGGACGCCGAACTTCCACGAATACAGCGCCGTCCCGGCGATCCCGATCACTGGCGAGAGCATGAAGAAGGCGATCCGGACCCAGTCTTTCTTTCGCGTTTCCACTTTTTTCCCGTTCAAGCCTGGGCCTCCGGCGCGTGGCGCGCGAGCACTTCCATTGCTTCTTCCTTCACGTCGACGAGGATCTCCGCCGTCTTGCGGCCATGCAGCTCCTCGAGCAGCACCCAGATCTCCGGGGCGGCCGCACCGAGGTCCTCCAGAAAAACCGCGAGATCGCCGTCGCCGTAGAGATAGTTCACGTTGAGGGCGCTCGCATCAACGGCGCTCCTCAGAAGGAGCGTCGCCTTGAACTCATAGGGTTTCTTCTCCGCAGGTGAGATTCGAATCTTCCAGTCCAGGCTCATGAGGGACTCCCCCGGCCGCGTTGCGGCCGCGACCGACGCCTCAATACCGGTTGCGCCGCCCACCGCTGCCGCCGCGGTCCCCGCCGCCCCCGCCCCCGCCCTCGGCCTTCGGCCGCGCCTGCGAGACGGTCAAAGCCCGGCCGCCGACCTCCTTGCCGTTCAGGCCGGAGATGGCCGCCTGGCCCTCGGCGTCGTTGCCGAACTCGACGAAGCCAAAACCCTTCGAGCGGCCGCTGTCGCGGTCGGTGATCACGGCAACCGAGTCCACGGCTCCGTAGGCCGCAAACAGCTCGCGCAGGTCGCTCTCGCCCGTGCTGTAAGAAAGATTTCCGACGTACAGTTTCATCACGATGCCCTTTCGACTCGAAAAGAGTCCGACGTCTCGGCGATGTCCCAACGTGCGGCCCGCCGAGGGACCCTCACGCTTTCTCGCTTGGCCGTTCGGACTTTCGGCAGGACGGGCCTGGAAAAGGGCGAGCGAACGAGAACTCCAAAAGCATAGCACGCCGCCCCCGCGGGTCCCGGCCGGGGCCCATCTGGGAAATAATGACCCGTGCGCATCCTCATGCTCGCCGCCGAAGCGGCCCCGCTCGCCAAGGTGGGCGGACTCGCCGATGTCGTCGGATCGCTCCCTAAAGCGCTGCAGGCACTGGGCCACGAGGTCCGTGTCGCGATCCCGGGTTACGGGACGATCGACTGGAATCGCTACAACCCCGTGCGCCGCTCGAGGTTTCCGGTCTACACGACCTGGGGCGCGCCCGAGGCCGAGATCTGGGAGGCCCCGGTCGACGGCGTGCCGTTCCTGCTCGTCACCGGCAAGCCGATCCCGAAGGAGCGCTGGATCTACGGGCGCTCGATCGAGGAGGACGGCCCGAAGTTCGTCTTCTTCTCGCTCGCCGCGCTCTTCGCCGCTGAAGCCCTCGACTGGAAGCCCGACGTGGTCCACGCGCACGACTCGCACACGGGCGCCGCGGTGTGGTGGCTCGGCACGGAGGGGCGCGACAACCCGTGGTTCCGCGACGTCGCCTCGGTGTTCACCATCCACAACCTCCCCTATGCCGCCCGGGGCGCGGGCCGCGCGCTCGGCGAGTACAAGCTGCGCAAGAACGATGCGCTCGTCGCGTTGTCCGAGGACTACCGCGACTCGCTCATGGCCCTCGGCATCCTCGCGGGCGACTGGCTCTCGACGGTCAGTCCGACCTACGCTCGCGAGATCCTGACGCCCGAGAACGGACATGGCCTCGACGGCGTGCTCCGCGCGCGCCAGGACCACCTGGCCGGGATCCTGAACGGCATCGACGTCGATTCCTGGAACCCTGCGACGGACGCGGACCTCGCCGCAACGTTCGACGCGGCGACGCTCGCGCGGCGCGCGCGGAACAAGACCGAGTTGCAGCGGGAGTCCGGCCTCGACCCCGATGCGCGGATGCCGTTGCTCGCCGTCGTCTCGCGCCTCGTCAAGGAGAAGGGCTTCGACATCGCCGCGCCGGCCATCAAGCGCTGGCTCGACCGCGGCGGCCAGTTCGTGCTGCTCGGCACCGGGGACCCGGCGCTCGAGCACGACTACGCGCAATTCGAGCTGCGCTACCCCCACCGTGCGAGCGTGCGCCTGCGCTTCGACGCCCGGTACGCGCGGCGCATCTACGCCGGCGCCGACGCGCTGCTCATCCCGTCCCGGTACGAGCCCTGCGGCCTCGCCCAGATGATCGCGATGCGCTACGGCTGCGTGCCCGTGGCGCGGCGCACGGGCGGCCTGGCCGACACCGTGACCGACGCCGGCGCCCCGGGCGGAACGGGGCTCATGTTCGACGAATTCAACCCCTGGGCCCTCTGGGACGCCCTCGACCGGACCCTCAAGGTGTACGCTCGACCGGCGAAATGGGCCGAGCTCCAGAAGAACGGCATGGGACGCGACTTCTCCTGGTCGAGGTCGGGCCGGGAGTACGTCGCGCTCTACGAAAAAGCCGTGGCGGCGCGTTCTGCCGGATAGGGCGCCGCTCATGAGAGCCCGTGCGGTCATCCTGGCGGGCGGCGAGGGTTCGCGCCTCGGGGTCCTGACCGAGAAGCGCGCGAAGCCCGCCGTTCCGTTCGCCGGGAAGTACCGCATCATCGACTTCACGCTCTCCAACTGCGTGAACTCCGGGATCTCGGACGTGATGATCCTGACGCAGTACCGCCCGCACTCCCTGAACGAGCACATCGCTTCGGGCCGTCCGTGGGACCTCGACCGCAGCTTCACCGGGGGCGTCCAGATCTACCAGCCCTTCCGCGGGCGCGCCGCCACCGACTGGTACCGGGGCACGGCGGACGCGATCGCGCAGAACCTCTCCTTCGTCGAGCGCGGCACGCCGGATCTCGTGCTCGTGCTTTCGGGCGATCACATCTACAAGATGAACTACGGGTGGCTGATCGCCTTCCACATCGAGAAGCAGGCCGACGTCACGATCGCCACGCTGAACGTGTCGCGGGAAGAGGCGACCCGCATGGGCATCCTCGCGACCGACGCCGAGCAGCGGGTCACCCAGTTCGTCGAGAAGCCCGCCGATCCGCCCGGGACCCTCGCCTCGATGGGGATCTACGTCTTCGGCCGGCAGATGCTCTCGCAGGTGCTGGAGGAGGACTCCCGGCGGCGCGATTCCTCGCACGACTTCGGCAAGGACGTCATCCCCCGCATGGTCACCGGCGGCAAGCGCGTCTTCGCGTACCCGTTCCAGGGCTACTGGGTCGACGTCGGGACCGTCGAGGCCTACTGGCAGACGCAGATGGACTTGCTCAAGACGCCGCCGCCCCTGGACCTGAACGACCGCGCCTGGATCGTGCACACGCGCTCGGAGGAACGGCCGCCCGTGCTCATCATGAAGGGGGCGACCGTCAAGGACAGCCTGATCACCGACGGCTGCATCGTCTCGACTGGCGCGCGCGTCGAGAAGAGCATCCTCTCGCCCGGCGTCTACGTCGGGCCGGACGCCGTCATCCGCGAGTCGGTGATCCTGACGGACACCTGGGTCGATGCCGGCGCGCGCATCGAACGCGCAATCGTGGACAAGGCCGTCAAGATCGGGCGCAAGGCGCGCATCGGCAAGTCGGCGAAAGGCGAGAAGCCGACCGAGGGCCACGGCATCACGACCATCGGCAAGAACGCGGAGATCCCGGACGGCGTCACCGTGCGCCGCGGAGCGGTCATCCACACCGACGTGACCGCCGAACACTTCACCCCTGCGGCTGTGCGCAGGCGCGCGGCGGCCAAGCGCAAGGAAGCGGCCAGCCGCGTCTAGCCCGACGGAGCCGACCGCGCCCGGCTCCGGGCGCGGGTCAAACTACCTCAGCGGCCGGCCCTACGGCAACACGCCCGAGAGCCACTCGAGGACGAGCTCTTCCGCCCAGTGGCGGGGCCGCCAGGGCCACGCGCCGGCCACGAAGCCGATGTGACCGCCGTGCCGCGTGACGCGGAAATCGATCGCGGGGGACGCCGCTTGGCGAGCGCGGTCGAGCGCCTCGCGCGGCAGGAAGGGGTCGTCCTCGGCCGAAAGGCAGAGAGCCCGCGTCGCGACCCGGGACACGAAACCAAGCGAGCTCGCGCGACGGTAGTAGTCGTCCGCTCCCGTGAACCCGTGGAGCGGCGCGTTGGCCGCGTCATCGAATTCCCAGAAGGATCGGGCGTGCAGCGCCCGCGAAAGGTCCATCTTCGCCGCGGCCTCGGGAAAGCGCCGGGCGGTCTCGACCGCCTTCCTCTTGAGCGTTGCGAGAAAGTTGCCGACGTAGAGGCGCCCGAGAAACGTCTCGAGGAAGCGGCCGCTGGCGCCGAGGTCGTAGGGCGTCGAGACCGCCGCCGCGGCCGTGACCGCCTTCTGCCCGGGGTTCTCTCCGAGCCACTTCAGCAGCACGTTGCCGCCGAGTGATACCCCGATCGCGCAGAGCGGCGTCTCCGGCTTGCGCGCGGACAGGGTCCGGACGACGAAGTCGAGATCGCTCGTTTCGCCCGAGTGATAGAGACGCGGGCGGCAGTTCGGCAGCATCCGGGAGAGCTCCGCGGGATCGCGCGCGCAGGAACGGAAATTCATTGCCGTGCCGTGCCAGCCGCGCCCGGCCGCCTGCGCCAGGAACCCCTGGATGTACACGGAGTAGGAGCTGCCTTCCAGGCCGTGGAGCAGGAGTACCCTCGGCGTCCCAGAAGGGCGCTCGAGGTCGAGGTGGTCGAGGACGAGGTCGTCGCCGTCCGGGGTCTCGAGAACCTCGCGGCGAAATGCGACGAGACGGCGGCCCCGGGCGAGCCGCCCCCAGACGGTCTGGAGGTGGGCACCGGGCAGCCACCAGGCGGGTATAAATGCGGTTTCAGACTTCATATTTCAGGTTCAAGTGTTCAGAGTTCAGGGACCAAACGTCTCCCGAAGAGGACAGATCGAAACCTTACCCCGCGGACCCCGTAGATTCTGCCGCTTGTCACAGAGGAGGACGACATGAAGTTTGCCCAGCGACCGGGGGCCCTGGCGGCTCTCGGGGCGTTGATTCTTGCGGCAGCCGCGAGCGCCGCGCCAGCCCCGGCCCCCTTCACGGTGCCCGTCGAGTACACGAAGCTCCCAAACGGGCTGAAAGTCGTGTTCTCGCGCGACACGACGGCCCCGACCGCCGTGGTCGCGGTCTACTACAACATCGGGTTCCGGATCGAACCCAAGGACCGCACGGGCTTCGCGCACCTCTTCGAGCACATGATGTTCCAGGGCTCGGAGAACCTCGGCAAGATGGAGTTCATCAAGCTCGTCCAGTCCAACGGCGGTATCCTGAACGGGTCCACCCGCTTCGACTTCACGAACTACTTCGAGGTCGTCCCCGCGCACGCGCTCGAGACCGCGCTCTGGGCCGAGGCCGACCGGATGAAGGGCCTCGCGATCAACGCCGACAATCTCAAGAACCAGCAGGAAGTCGTCAAGAACGAGGTCCGGGTCAACGTCCTGAACCAGCCCTACGGCGGCTTCCCGTGGCTCGATCTTCCGCAGTACGCCAACGTCAACTGGTACAACGCCCACAACTTCTACGGCGACCTGAAGGACCTCGACGCCGCGACGCTCGAGGACGTGGCGAGCTTCTTCAAGACCTTCTACGCGCCGAACAACGCGGTCCTCGTCGTCGTCGGCGACTTCGACCCGGCGCAGACGCTCGGCTGGGTCCAGAAGTACTTCGGGCCGATCCCGTCGGCGCCGCTGCCGCCCAAGCCCGACATCTCCGAGCCGCGCCAGGAGAAGGAGAAGCGCGCCTCCAAGCCCGACGTGCTCGCCACGCGCCCGGCCCTCGCCATCGGCTACCACTCGCCCAAGCGCAACACGCCGGAGTACTTCGCGATGGGGATCCTCGACCAGGTCCTCGTCCAGGGCAAGGACAGCCGGCTCTACCAGGCGCTCGTCCAGAAGAACGGGCTCACGGGCGACGTCTCGGGCGGCATCAATTCGGGCCTCGGCGACATGTACAACATCAACGGCCCCACGCTCTGGGACGTTTCGCTCTTCTACGACACGGACAAGTCCTCCCAGCAGATCCTCGCGGTCTTCGACGTGGAGATCGAGAAGGTGCGCACAACGCCCGTGGACCAGGCGACGCTCGACCGCGCGCTCGTGAAGATGCGCTCGGACTTCTACGACAAGATCGAGCAGACGGGAGGCTTCGGCCGCGCCGATCTGCTCGCGAGCTTCGCGCTCTTCGACGACGATCCGGCCCGGATCAACCAGCTCGAGGAGGAGTTCCGGAAGGTCACGCCGGCGCTTCTGCAGAAGACGGCGCAGGAGTACCTGCGTCCGGAGAACAGGACGATCCTGCTCATCGAGCCGAAGGCCGAGGCCAAGCCGCCCAAGAGCGGCTCCTAGGAGAGAGGACAACGCCATGAAAAAGAGAATCGCACTTTTCTCGCTCGCGCTCGGCCTCGCGCTCGGTTTCGCCCCGTCGCTCCGCGCCGACAAGCAGCAACCGCCCCCGCCCGCCGCGCCGAAGGGCTTTTCCGTTCCGCAGCCGAAGACCTTCACGCTCGAGAACGGGCTCGGCGTCACGCTCGTTCCGTACGGGACCGTCCCGAAGGTCACCGTGCGCCTCGCGGTCCTGACCGGCAACGCCAACGAGGCCGCGAATGAGGTCTGGCTGGCCGACCTGGTGGGGGACATGCTCTCGGAGGGCACCGTCACGCGCACCGCCTCGCAGATCGCGGAGGGCGTGGCGCGCATGGGAGGCTCGCTCGACGTCACGGTCGGCGAGAACCGGACGGAGATCGGCGGCGACGTGCTCTCGGAGTTCGGGCCGAACATGGTCGCCCTCGTCGCGGACGTCGCGCGGCATCCGAAGTTCCCGGAGACCGACTTTTCGCGCGTAAAGGCCGACCGACTGCGCCAGCTCTCGATTGCGCGCAGCCAGCCGCAGCCGCTCGCGCAGGAGAAGTTCCGCTCCGTGCTCTACGGGGACCACCCGTACGGGCGCCTCTTCCCCACCGAGGCGATGCTCCAGGGCTACACGCTCGGGCAGGTCCGCGGCTTCTACGGCAAGAATTTCGGAGCCGGACGCTCCCACCTCTACGTGGCCGGGCGCTTCGACGCCGCGGCCATGGAGGCCGCCATCCGCAAGGGCTTCGGCGACTGGAAGCGCGGCGCGGCCCCGCACATCCCGCCGGCGTCGCCGAAGAGTGTCCGCGCGGTCTACATCGTCGACCGGCCCGGCGCCGTGCAGTCCACCATCGTCATGGGAATGCCCGTCATCGATCCCTCGAGGCCCGACTGGGACGCGCTCTTCCTGATGAACGTGCTGCTCGGCGGGTCTTTCTCGTCGCGCATCACGTCGAACATCCGCGAGCAGAAGGGCTACACGTACTCGCCGACGGCGCAGCTCTCGAACCGGTACCGCGACGCGTACTGGGCGGAAGTCGCGGACGTCACGACGAACGTGACCGGGCCGGCCGTCAAGGAGATCCTCGGCGAGGTCGACCGGCTGCAGGCCGAGCCGCCGTCGGACAAGGAGCTCAAGGGCTTCCAGAATTACCGGGCCGGCGTCTTCATCCTCCAGAACTCCTCGCGGCCCGGCATCATCGGGCAGCTCGAGTTCGTGGACCTGCACGGATTGGCGGCGGACTACCTGAACGGCTACGTCAAACGTCTCTATGCGGTGACGCCGACCCAGGTCCAGGAAATGGCGAAGAAGTACATCCAGGACGACAGGGCCACGATCGTCGTCGTGGGAGACAAGAAGGTCATCGAGGAGCAGCTGAAGCCGTTCGGGGCGCTGAAGAATTAGTCGAGGGTCGAGAGTCGAGAGTCGAGGGCCGGGAGGAAACCCCTCTCGACCCTTGACTCTTGACTCTTGACCTGCTTCGCATCCACTTCGGCCGCTTCTTCGCCGCCTTCGCATACACCGGGCAGCTCGGAACGTGCGCGCCGCGCAGGTAGCCGGTCGACATCAGGAAGGACTTGACGATCTCGCCGCCCGTAAAGACGAACGTCTTCTGGAACAACTTCTGCCACTCTTTCGGCGAGCGGGGGTGGTGGGCGTCGAGCCACTTCGCGAAGGAGCCGTGCGATGCGCGCAGCTCGAGGATCCGCCTCGCGTTCTCGATCACGGCGCGGATTTTCAGCCGGTTCCGGATGATGCCGGCATCGGCGAGCAACTGTCCGTACTTGCGCTCGCCGAAAGCGGCGACGACCTCGAGATCGAAGCCCTCGTAGGCCCGCTGGAAGCCCTCGCGCTTGATCAGCATCGTCAGCCACGAAAGACCCGCCTGGTTGATCTCGAGGGCCAGCCGCTCGAAGAGCGCGGCGTCGGAGCGGATCGGAAAGCCGTACTCCCGGTCGTGGTACGGCCCATGCCAAGGGTGGCCTTTTGCGGAGCGGCAGTAGGTCATGGGGGAGTCGACAGTCTACAGTCGAGGTCGAGGATCGAGGGCGTATCATTCTCTTCATGAAGCGACTGCTCGTCTTCGGGATCGCGCTCGCCGTCCTCTGGTACCTCGCCAAGTCCTACGGCCTCCTCTCCTCCGGGGCTGCCTCGACCGGTTCGCCCGCGGCGCCGATCGACCGCGCGCGGACCGCCGCCGCGGCGAGCGACGCGCGGACATCCGCGGGGCAGGGCGTCGCCCGCGAAGCGGATCAGCCGGTCAACGGCGGCACCGTGACCGAGAACATGACGCCCGACCAGGTGCGCGCGCTTCTCGGATCTCCCGACGACGTCACGAGCGAGACGACGGCGACGGGCGGCCCCCGCGAGATCTGGACCTACCGCAGCGTCGGGAAGTCTGTCGTCTTCGAGAACGGGGTCGTCGCCGGCGTCCGGTAGCCCCTCACCCCGACCCCCTCCCGCCGGGAGAGGGAGTTCTCAGGCGGCCGTCTTCTTGAAGCGGGCCACGGCGAGGGCGATGATGAGGACCGTGTAGAAGGTGAGCCAGGCGACCGGCCGCCAGAGGTCGGCGAGCCCCGCGCCCCGCAGGATGATCCCGCGCAGCACCTCGATGAAATAGCGCGCCGGGATGATCCGCGAGATGTACTGGAAGATCGTGGGCATCCCGTCGATCGGAAAGACGTAACCCGACAGGAACACGAACGGCAGCAGGAAGAAGGTCGACATCTGCATGGCCTGCATCTGCGTCTTCGCGACCGTCGAGATCAGCATTCCGAGGCCGAGCACGGCCGCGATGAAGAGAAGGCCCACGACATAGAGCTCGAAGACCGAACCCCGGATCGGGATCTTGAACAGATATCGCATGAGCAGGATCGTCATCGTCAGCTGCACGTAACCGATCAGCGTGAAGGGGAAGATCTTTCCCAGGATGATCTCGGTGCGCGTGGCCGGCGTGACCTGCAGCTGCTCGAGCGTCCCGCGCTCGCGTTCCCGCACGATGGCGCTCGCCGTGAACTGGATGAGCGTGAACGTGAGAATGATCGCGATCAAGCCCGGGATGATGAAGTTCGCGGTCTTCAGCTCCGGATTGTACCAGGGGCGCACGCGCAGATCGATCGGCAAGGAATTCGCCTTCCAGCCGGCGCGCTGCGCCAGGATCCGCACCGAGAGCCCGTTCGAGATGCCCGCGGCGATCGACATGGCCTGGCTCGCCGTCGTCGTGTCCGAGGCGTTGACGATGAGCAGTGCCTTTGCCGGCGCACTGCGGTGGATGTCCTTGCCGAAGTCGCGGTCGATCACGAGGCCCACCGAGGCGCGCGCGCCGTCGATCCAGCGCCGCAGCTCCTCGAGGGACCCGACGGAGCCGACGACGTCGAAGTACTCGGTTGCCGTCATCTTCGCGACGAGCTCGCGGCTCTCGTACGTCCGCGCCTCGTCGAGGACCACCGTCTTCAGGTGCTTGACGTCGTAGTTGATCGCGTACCCGAAGATGAGGGTCTGGAGGATCGGCACCATCACGATCATGCGGAGCGTGATGGGGTCGCGCTTCAACTGCAGGAACTCCTTCCAGGTCAGCGCGAGCAGGCGATTCATACGGCGACCCTCTCCGTCGGCGCCGGCTGCCGGCGCGCGAGCGACACGAACACGTCCTCGAGCGAGGGCTCGGCCGCCGCAGGCACGCCAAAGCGCGCGACGAGGGCCCGGGCCTCCCCGACCTGCGCGGGCCGCGCCACGACGCGCAGGCGCCGCCCGAAGAGGTACGCATCGTCGAGGGGCGGCGCCCCCTTCACCTGCGACAAGGCCTCGAACGGATCGACCTGCGGCGGCGGCTCCACCTCGAAGATCCGCCCCCGCAGGCCGCCCTTCAGGTCGTGCGGCATTCCCTCGGCGATGAGCTTGCCGTTGAGGATGAAGGCGAGCCGATCGCACTGCGCCGCCTCGTCCATGTAGTGCGTCGTGACGAGGACCGTCATGCCGCGTTCGGCCGCGAGCTCGTAGATGAGGTCCCAGAAGAGGCGGCGCCCCCTCGGATCGACGCCGCCCGTCGGCTCGTCGAGAAATAGCAGCTCCGGCTCGTGCAAAAGCGCCGCCGCGAGCGCCACGCGCTGCCGCTGCCCGGTCGAGAGGCCGTCGGTCATCGCGGGCAGGAGTTTCTCGAATCCGAGCCGCGTAGAAAGCGCCGCGACCCTCTCCGCCCGTCGCGCGGCCGAAAGGCCGTAGAGCGATCCGAAGAATCGCAGGTTCTCGTCGACGGTCAGGTCGAGGTACAACGAGAACTTCTGGCTCATGTAGCCGAGCCGCGTCTTCCACTTCTCGGCGTCGCGCACGACATCGAGGCCGCCGAAGCCGGTCGCGGAGCCCGAGGTCGGCGCGAGCAGGCCGGTGAGCATCCGGATCGTCGTCGACTTGCCGGACCCGTTCGGGCCCAGGAACCCGAACACCCTGCCGCGCGGCAAGTCGAAGTCGACCGAGTCCACCGCCGTGAAGGCGCCGAAGCGCCGCGTCAGGCTCCTCACGTGAAGAAAAGCGTCGGCCGAGACCGGGCCGGTCATGCCGCTTCGCCCTCCTCGCTCTTCAGGACGAACACGTCCTCGAGGGATGGCGCGACCGGCTCGACCGCGTCGGGCCCGACCAGATCCGAGAGCGCGCGCCGGACCGAGGACACCAGCTCCGGTCCGGCCGTCGCCGACCCGCGCACGTGGAGCTGCGTGCCGAAGAGCGAGACGTCGTCCACCTCCGCCAGGCTTGCGAGCCGCTCGCGCACGCGCACCCGATCCGCCGAGCGCACGACGAGGAGCGGGCGGGAGTAGCCCGCGAGGATCTGCTCGCGCGTGCCGAGCGCGGAGAGCCGCCCCTCGTCGAGGAATCCGATGCGCGAGGCATACTCGGCCTCGTCCATGTAAGGCGTCGAGACCAGGATCGTCAGGCCGTCGTGGTGGAGCTCGTTCAAGAGCGACCAGAACTCGCGGCGCGAGACCGGATCGACGCCCGTCGTCGGCTCGTCGAGGAGCAGGAGCTGCGGCCGCGTCAGCAGCGCCGCGACGAGCGCGAGCTTCTGCTTCATCCCGCCCGACAGCGCCCCGGCCAGCCGCCTGCCGAAGCGCTCGAGGCCGACTCGCGCCAGCAGATCGGCGGAACGACTTTTCGCATCCGCCGCCGGCACGGCGTACAACCGCGCCCGCAGCGTCAGGTTCTCGTCGATCGAGAGGTCCTCGTACATCGCGAAGCGCTGCGGCACGAAGCCGAAGGTCACGCCCGGGTCGCGCTCGAGCGTGCCCGAGGTCGGAGCGAGGAGCCCGGCCACGATCCGGAAGAACGTCGTCTTGCCCGCCCCGTCCGGCCCGATCAGGCCGAACATTTCGCCCTTCGCGATGGCGAGGTCGACGTTCTTCAACGCCGTATTCGCGCCGAAGGACTTGACGAGGCCCCGGGCGGTGATCACGGCGCCGGCGTCCCGTCGACCCGGATCGTCACGTCCGCCGGCTGTCCCGGGACGAGCGGCTCGCTCCACCCCCGGTCGAGGTCCACCTTGGCCGCATAGACGAGATTGACGCGTTCGCCCCGCGTCTCGACCGGTTTCGGCGTGAACTCGGCGTCGGGAGAGATCTCGGTCACCTTTGCAGGGAAGGCCCTGCCCGGAAACGCATCCACGCGGACGCTGGCGGCCATTCCGGAACGGACCCTGCCCAGTTGCGGCTCGGGAACGTAGGTGCGCACGTAGAGACGGTCCGCAAAGGCCATCGTGAGCGCCGGCTGTCCGCCCGCGAGCAACAGCCCGGGCTCGGCGATGCGATGCAGGACGACGCCGTCGGCGGGCGCCCGGATCTCGGCCTCCCGCGCGAGGGTCTCGGATTGCGCGAGCACGCTCTTCGCGCGCCCCATGTCGTGCTTCGCCTGTTTCGTCTGGAACTTCCGAAACCCCTCGACGGCGAGCTTCGAACGTTCCTCGCTCGCCTGGAGGGCCGCCGCCGCGCGATCGACGTTGGTCCTGGCCATGTCGAGGTCGCGCTGCGTCCCGATCTTGTTCGAAAGGAGCGTCTGCTGACGGTCGAGCTCCCTCTTCGCGAGCTCGAGCTGCGCGCGCTTGTCGGCCACGTCCGCCTCGGCCGCGAGGATCTCGGGCCGGCGGCTGCCCTCCGAGAGATCCTGGTAACGCGCCTCGGCCGACTTCAGCCCCTCGCGGTCGCGCTCCACCGCGACGGCCGTCTCCCCGAGGTCGAGCCGCACCAGGACGTCCCCCGCCTTGACGCGGTCGCCCTCGCGCACGCGCACTTCGACGACGCGGCCCGGCACCTTGGGGGCGAGGTCCACGAGCGGAGCCTCGAGGCGCCCGTTCAAATGCAGCGTGCCGGCGTCCTTCGCGCGGCAGCCGGCCGCGGCCAGCGCGGTCAGAAGGAGCAGAAACGGGCGTGCTTCTTTCATCGCGTTTTCTTCCCGGTGACGATGGCTCCGCGCGTCCAGATGTCGAGCACCGTCTCGAGGTAGCGCTCGAGCGGCATCGGCTTCTCGAGGACCTCGATCACGTGCTGGAGAAAAACGTAAGAGTGGAGGGTCGCCAGGAACGCCATGGCGGCGGCGTGCGGGTCGTCGAGGCGCAGCCTCCCCCGCCGCGCCGCGCGGCGCATGTAGGTCTCGAGGTACTTCAGGTTCTTCTGGGGCGGCGTCGGGCGGGACGCGGGATCGAAGGGCAGCGGCATCCGTCCAATGCCGGGCACCGTCTTGAAGTAGACCCAGCGGGCGACGATCTGGCGCATCTTCGACTCGAGAAACGGGATCATCGCCTCCGCCGCGCGGCGCAGCACGCGCTTCGGGTCCTCCGCGCCGTCCATCTCCTCGAGGAACGCGAACGGCATCGCCTCGGGCTCGCCCTCGCCCATGCAGGCGACGAAGAGGTCCCGCTTCGTCGGCGCGTGGCGCAGCAGCG
This sequence comes from Thermoanaerobaculia bacterium, assembly GCA_041483715.1. Taxonomy (GTDB): domain Bacteria; phylum Acidobacteriota; class Thermoanaerobaculia; order UBA5066; family Gp7-AA6; genus DAHUXD01. Next base: position 6,017 of record JBGPGG010000039.1, on the reverse strand, counting down.
CGGCCGCGGAGACGCCGACGCGCCCGGCGATGTCCGAGAGCGTGGCACCCTCATAGCCGCGCTCGACAAACGCTTCCCGCGCCGCGGAAAGCACCTGGTCCCGGTTCACGCGGGCCGTCCGTCCCATAAGTAAATAACTTACTACTAATTTACTTTATCGGCGTCAAGCGGAAAAACGGTAACTCTTGAAACCTTTCTACGCAGGTTATACTCAGAGAATCATGACCATCCAGACCATCCCGAAGCTCCTCTCCGTCAACGTCGGCCTCCCCCGCTCGGTCGAGAGCCGTGGCCGCACGGTCCGTACCGGCATTTTCAAGGAACCGGTCCTCTTCCGGGTCCACGTCGGCCGGCTCAACGTGGACGGCGACCGGCAGGCGGACCTGCGCGTTCACGGCGGCCCGGACAAGGCCGTCTACGCCTACGACCTCTCGGGCTACGCGCACTGGCGCCGGGAGCTTTCCCGCGAGCTTGCGTTCGGGCAGTTCGGCGAAAACCTGACCGTCGAAGGCCTGCCCGAGACCGAGGTCCGGATCGGCGACGCCTACCGGATCGGCGGCGCGCTCCTCCAGGTCTCCGAGCCGCGCTCGCCCTGCTTCAAGCTCGCGATGAAGATGGAGCTGCCCGCTTTTCCGAGAGTGTTCCTCGCCGCCGGCCGCACCGGCTTCTACCTGCGCGTGCTGGAAGAGGGAGAGATCGGAGTGGGTGACACGATCGCCCTCGTCTCGCGGGAAGCCGGGCAGGTCACGGTTCTGGAAGAGACGCGGCGGATCTACGGCGGCTGACTACAGGGTGGCGAGGAGCTGGAAGTAGTCCTCGGGCGTATCCGAAAGACGTATCGAGAAACCGCTCGGCACGAGGCGCGCGAGGGCCGGCGGCACGCGGAACGAGCGCACCACTTTCCCGCTCACGGCGATGCGCCTGCCAGCGGCCAGGTGCAGGTTCGCCGTCAGGAATGTGCCCGGATTCGGCAGCCGGATGGAGCGCACGAAAATGCCCGTCGGCGAAACGTCGTACGTGAAACCGGTACAGCTTGCGCCCAGGAGACTGAACTCGACCAGAAACCGGCGCTTCTTACGGGCAAAGGTCCGTCTTTCCGCCATCGCCTTTCGAGTCGGACGGGGACCCCGGATTGAGACCCCGCCGGGAGCTTTCTGGCTCGATTTTGTGTCCGGCGTCACACCGGATGCAAGCACAAAGTGGGGGGCGGGCTAGGTTGCCGCCCTCCGGCCGCAGCACGGCAGTACAGCCGCCGCTACAGCTTCCGGAAGGCGATGCCGCGCGCCCGGCCCGCATCGAGAGTGAAGCCCGTGATTCGCCGGCCGACATCGCGCGCGAAGGTGAGGTTCATCCCGGCGAGGGTGAACGTGCCGGAAACGGTCGGTTTGAGCACTTCCTCGGGAAGGCCCCGGTGCCGGACGACGAGCTTTCCGTCCTGGACCGCAAGCTTCCAGGTCGTGTCGAGCTCCTCGCTCGCGTAGTTGCCGGCGAAATCCGCCAGTTCCGCCGCCGTCGGCGACCAGAGGTCCACTGGCTGGAAGGTTTCTTTCTCGACGTCACCGCCCTCGTCGGTCGTCGTCACGAAGAGGCTCGAGCGGCCTCCAGGCCCGGCCGGCCCGACCTCCACCTCGCTCCTGCCCCCGGGGAGACCGTCGGGCCGGTACCGGCCGGCCGCGATCGGAACGAAGGTGAAGCTCTGGCCGCCCGTCTCCCCCACGAGATTGTTGTCGCGCACGGAGACCCCGACGATCTGGCCCGAGACGGGATTCCGGTAGGACCCCGCGAGGCGCGTGAGCTCCGGGGCCGGGACCGCGACCCTTGCTTCCGAGCCCTTCTTCGGCTGGAGTTTCGGCGCATCCGGCGTCATCAGGGCCCCGAGATAGATCTCCGCGACCTGCTGCGCGAGGCGGCTCGGATTGGCGCTCGAGAGGTTGCAAAGGCAGGCGATCGAGAACTTCTGCTGCGGAAAGCGCAGGAGCTGCGCCCGGTAGCCCGCCCAGGATCCGCCGTGCGACACAGTTGGGAGCCCGCGGTACACGCCGATACGCAGGGCAGAGGCATAGTCGAGATTCTTCCCGCTGTTCAACACCCCGACTCTTTGCATCGCCTCGATGAGCCTTGCATCGCCCACCCTCGGCTCGTAGAAGTTCTGGTCCCAGCGCAAGAGGTCTTCGACAGTCGTCAGCACGGCGCCGTCGCCCGTCTGCTCCCAGTCGGACATTTTGATCCCGAATCCGCCGCCCTCCGCCTTACTGTAGCCGGTCGCGCGATTGGGGATGACGCGCGTGTGGGAATCGTTGAACTGCGTGTGCCGCATGCCGAGCGGCGCGAAGATCCGCTCGGCCGCGAAGTCGCGCAGCGACTGGCCGCTCGCGCGTTTGACGACCACGGAGAGCAGGAAGTAGCCCGTGTTGCAGTAGAGATATTCCACGCCCGGGACGAAATTGGGGGCCTTCTGCCGCGCCATGATCTCGAGGACTTCCGCGTCGCCCGTGAGGTCCTCCGTCATGACGCCCTGGAGGCGCATGACCTCGATGTAGTCGCGCAGGCCGCCGGTGTGATGCAGGAGATTGCGGATCGTGACTTTCTTCCCGTAGTCCGGGACCTCCGGAACCCACTTGCGGACGTCGTCGTCGAGCGACAGCTTCCCGTCGCGGGCGAGCAGGTGGATCGCGAAGGCCGTGAACTGCTTCGAGGTCGAGCCGATGTCGAAGACTGACTGCGGCGAGTTGGCAACGCCGAGCTCGAGGTTCGCCATCCCGTAGCCGCGCTCGTACACGATCCGGCCGTCCCGGTAGACGCCGAGGGCGCAGCCGGGAGAGTCGGAGCGGTCGTAATCGTGGAACACCGCGTCGACCTTCGACTTCGCGTCCGACAGGGATATCTGCGGAGATGCGCTCGCCGTAGCGAGAGTCAGAAGCACCGGAAGAAACGAGTGCATGCGCTGGCTCCGTGAAGGGCGGCCGGGATCCTACAGCCCCGCGGCCTCGAAACGCTCGATCTCTCGCCGGCGCTGTGCGGACAGCGGCTTCGCGGCGCGCTCTCCCCAGTCGTAACAGACCTGCGTCGTCTTCGCCTCGGCCACCAGCCGCCCGTCGGGCCCCGTGAGCCGGTAGGAAAAGTCGAAGGACGAGTTGCCCATACGCGAAACGTGTACCTCGAGCGCGAGGAGCTCTCCCATGTGCGCCGAGGAACGGTAGTCGATCTCGGCGCGCGCAACGACGAAGTCGATGTCCCAGACGTCCGCCGAGCCGCGCATCGCGAGCCAGTACTTCTGCCGTGCCCATTCGAGGTAGCGCAAATACGCCACGTTGTTCAGATGACCCATGGCGTCGATGTCGCCGTAGGGCACTTCGATCGAGAGCTTCATCGCGGGGCGCGCCGCAACACGGGTTGACTCATGTCAGGCCTGTCTCCGGGCGCCAACGATAGCCCGATGCCGGTCGATCCAGTAGCCCCAGGGGACGAAGAGCCACATCGCGAGGCCCACCCACTCGGCGACGCGCTCGCTCGGCGGGGGCGGGCCGGCGATGCTCGCGGCCCAGATCACGACGAGAAACGCGACGAGCGACCACAGCGCCCACGTTCCCGTCCGGTTGAGCGCACGGGTCGTCTTCAGGTAGATGACCAGGCCGAGGCCGAACACGACGGCCTCGGCGGCAATGGTCAGCGGAAACGAGTTCCAGAGACCCAACCCGACGTACGGCCCGCCGGCCAGGATCGGCATGTCCGGCCGATGCACGAACGCATCCAGGAACCAGTGGCTCACGATGCCGAGCCCGAACACGATCGCCGCGACCCGCTGTCTCCGGAAGAGGAAGCCCGATCCAAGCACGAGCCCCCAGATGGCCAGCGCCGCCAGGCTGTGGCTCCAGGGGTAGTCGTAGAAGTCGAAAGGCGTCACCGCCGTCGCGCCCTCCGCGATCCGGAAGTGCTCGACGCCGGCCAGCGCGAGGAGAAAGAACAGAAGGTCCGCCCACTGGACCGCGAGGAACAGCGCCCCGAGCGACAGCGCCGGCGCCGCCTTCTTTCCGGCGAACCCCAGGCCGAAGTGTCCGAGGAACATGGCGCTCTCCTTCGCGGGGGGCAGTCTCCGGCGCTCCGCGCCTGCCGTCAAGCCACACTTTCCGCCTTGACGTTCCTGAGGCCGTAGGGCGGCGGCGCGTCTACCGCCGTCCCTGCGCGATCCGCGCGTCAGCGCTCCGACGAGGACGCCGAGCGCCATGCCGCGGCCGCGCCGGAACCAGGTGGCCATGATCTTCATGCCGGGCGGATAGACGCCGGCGAGAAAGAAGCCGGTCAAGAACCGTAGCGCCACCGCCGAGCCCGGCCCGCGCGCGGAAAGCGCGAGGCCCGCGTTCACGGCCGCGCCAAGCCACGCGGAGATGGCGAAGAGGCGCCGCGTCGAGAACACGTCGGGCAGGTTCCCGAGCGCGCTGACGAGCGTGCCGGCGACGAAGCCGAGTTGCACCGCGAGCGTCAACTACGCCGCGGCCGCGTCCGTCAGGCCCCACTCGGCCTTCAGCGCCGGCGCCGCGGCGGAGGCCGAGAACCAGAGCGATATTCCGAGCAGCTCCGCGCCGGCGACGAGCGCGAGGGCGCGCCAGCGCGCGGGCGACTCGGCCGGAGCGGGAGCGGGCTCCAACGCCGGCGAGCTTAGACACATCGGGCGGCCGGCCCTTCTGCTACCCTTGCCCGGCGCGACGATGAAACGAGTCCCGCTGCCCTTGTGCTTGTGCCTTCTCCTCGCCGCCGCCGTCGCGGCGGCCGCGAGCGCCCAGGACCCCGCCGCGGGAGGATGCCCGCCGCAGGGCGATGCCACGAAGCCCAAACAGCAGCAGCTCAACCAGCTGAAGGCCCGCACCGAGGAGCCGTCGGACGACGACGTGGACGACACGGCGGACATCAGCGCCCTGATCGCGCCGGGCGACGACACCCAGCGCTGGCAATCGGACACGGCGGTCGAGATCACGGCCTTCGTCCTCGACGTGAGGGACGGCGGCATGGCGAGCTCCAATTGCCACTCCTCGGACCCCGCCGATCACGACACGATCCTCGATCTCTCGCCCGGCGCCAACGTCTCGGACGCCTCCCACAAGATGGTCGCCGTCATCACGCCGCAGTGGCGCCGGATCATGGCCGGGAACCGGGTCGACTGGTCCACCCGCGCGATCCGGGCGAAGTACACCCAGCAGTACGTCACGATCCGCGGCTGGTTGCTCTTCAACACCGAGGTCGCGGGGCGCTCGCTCAACTCGACGTCGCTGCCGGGCGCCAACATCACGCGCGCCACCGCGTGGGAGATCCACCCGATCACGTCCATCAAGCTGAACACGGACAGCTTCGAGCAGCAGGCGCGGCTCGCTCCGCCGCCCGCCCCTCAGGCCAGGTCGAACGCGAGCAGCTCGGCCCGCTGACCGCGCCCCAAGAACCGGAACTCCGTCTGCCCCGCCCTGCCCCGCCCTGCCCCGCCTGCACGCGGCCATTGCATACAATGCGCCTCGAAGGAGACACACTGTGAGACGCAAGACGAAGAAGGCATTGAAGCTCTCCGCCAACCACGCCGCGGTCGCGCTGCACCTGCTGATCGAGGACGGCCGGATCGCCGCCGCGGACGTGACGAAGGCACTCAAGAACCGCGAGAAGATGATCCGCGACCTGCGCGCCCGGCTGGAAGCCCTCGAGAAGGCCGCGGCCCCCGTCGCCCGCCGTATCGCGAAGGCGGCGCGGCGCGCGGCGCCGAAGGCCCGCAAGGCCCTCTCCCGCGCCCAGGCAACCGCGCAACGGGCGCAGGGGCACTACATGGTCGCCGTTCGCAGCCTCTCCAAGAAAGCGCGCGTCCGGATCAAGGCCATTCGCAAGCAGTCCGGCGTCGCCGCGGCCATCAAGGCGGCGAAGAAGCGGACGGCGTAAGAGATCCGGGGCGATGAGCGTCCCGATCTTCTGCGTCGACGCTTGGCCCCTTCTGGGCCGCCCGGCTCGGGTCGGATTCCAGGCGTCCCGGCGCTGAGGCGTGG
>JBGPGG010000038.1:0-24000 GCA_041483715.1 Thermoanaerobaculia bacterium | reverse complement strand
GATGAAAGCGGGGCGCGCGGGCCACCTCGCCAACGGCATCGCCTACATCGCCCGCGGCCGGGACGTCTCGATCCGCACCCTCGAGGGCGATCCGGTCGAAATCCACGTGGACGGCGACTGCCTCATGACGACACCCGTCACTTGTCGCGTCGGAGCAGACACGGTCCGCGTCCTGGTTCCGAAGCCGGGCTAGCTCATTTCCAGCCCGACTGGACCGTCTTCTCGACCTCGGCGGCTGCACGCGGCGCGCCGCACGAAAGGCACTCGTAGCCGTCCTTCGTGACGAGAATCGTGTCCTCGATCCGCACGCCGATGTTCCACCACTTCGGGTCGACACCCTTCATGTCCGCCGGGATGTAGATGCCGGGCTCGATCGTGAAGACCATGCCCGGCTCCAGGACGCGCGACTTGCCTCCGCCCGCCTCGCCATACGCTCCAGCATCGTGCACGTCGAGGCCGACCCAGTGCGACACGCCGTGGAGCGTGAAGCGGCGGTGGCCCTGGCCCTTGACGATCGTCGCCGGGTCGCCGGAGAGCAGCCCGAGCCGGACGAGCCCCTCGGTCTGCACTTCTGCCGCCTTCTTCTCGATGTCTTCGTGCGTCGCGCCCGGCTTGACGAGCGCAATCGCCTGCGTCTGCGCGTCGAGAACGATGTCGTAGATCGCCCGCTGTTCGGCCGAGAAGCGGCCGTTGACGGGATAGGTTCGCGTGATGTCGGTCGCGTAGAGGTCGTACTCGGCCCCGGAGTCGTTCAACAGGACCTCGCCGTCCTTCATCTGGCGGCTGCTTTTGTCGTAGTGGAGGACGCACGAGTTGGGGCCCGAGCCGACGATCGAGGGATACGCCATGCGCTGTGCCCCGTTGCCATAGCAGTAGCCATCGAGCGCCGCCTGGACCTCGAACTCCCACTTGTCCGGCGCAACCGTCTGCATCGCGCGCACGTGGCCCTCTGCCGACACCTTTGCCACCCGCCGCAGGAACTTGAGCTCCTCCTCGTCCTTGATGACGCGCATCTGGTGGATGATGCCGCGCGCCTCCACGATCGCGGCCCGCCCGGAGTCGTCGTCGCGCACCCCCTGGTAGAACTTCTGGAACGCCGCCGCCCAGGTCTCGTCGCGGCCGTCGGAGAGATAGAGCTTTTCCACCGCCACGAGGTAGCCGCTCCTCTTGTACGTCGTCCGGTCGAACTCGCTCAGCCTGCCGTCGAAGTCCTTCAACGGGAAGGCCGCGTCCGCTCCGTAGGCCGCGGGCGCCTCGTCGGGTCCGACCCGCACGCCGGCCCACGCCTCGCGGCGCAGGTCACGGGGCCGGACGAAGACCACGTACCGCTTTCCGTCCGCGGCGTCCGGCCGCAGGACCGCGGTCACGTCGTCGGCGGCGATGCCCGTGAGGTAGTAGAAGTCCGAGTCCTGGCGGTAGACATATTCCACGTCGTTCGACATCGTCCGCATCGGAGCAGAACGGAGAATCGCGACGGACTTCGGCGGCAGCTGAGCCATGAACCTCTCGCGCCGCGACTTGAACGCCGCCGGGTCGGGAGTCATGGGCGGGTAGTCGAGGGCGAGCAGCGGGGACGCGCAGAGCAAGAGGACGGCTGCCAGCAGCCATTTCGGATTAAGGAATTCGGAATTCGGATTTGGGAGCACGCGGCCTCCGTGTGTCAGCGCTTCGATATGAAGGACCACGGGGCGGGCGCGGCGGCAGGCCGCACGCCCTGCGGCCGGATGACCGCGGCGATGCGCTCGCGGTGCGTCTTGAGTAACCGCCGCACGGGCACGCCCGAGGCCGCTTCCTCGAGGATGTCCGCGCCCGATTCATCCACCTTGGCGAGGAACGCCTCCCAGACGGCCTCGCCGACGGGCATGCCGCGGAAGACGACGTTGGGAATCCGTTCGAGCTCGCGCTGGACGAGCGCGAGCTTCTCCTTGAGATCGTCCTCGTCGCACAGCCCCTCGTCCTCGTAAGGCGTGTGGGGCTTCGGGATGAAGGCGTTCAGGGACGGCACGATCTCGGCGACCCGTCCGAGGGACCGGCCCTCTTCGACGGCGATCTCGTGGAGCCGCCCGACCAGGCGCGCGATGTCGCGGACGTCTTCGTCGGTCTCCGACGGCAGGCCGACCTGGAGGTAGAGCTTCAGCCGCGTGAAGCCGCGCGCGAAGACGAGCCGCGCCTTCTCGAGGAGCATCTCGTCGGAGACCTTCTTGTTGATGAAGCGCCGCAGCCGCTCGTTGCCGGCTTCCGGGGCGATCGCGAGCGCCTTCTCCCCCTGGCGCGCGAGGACCTCGAGGATGCGGTCCTCGATCGCGTCGATCTTGATGGAGGAGAGCGCGATGTGGTACCCGAGCCCGGCCAGGCCCTCGAGGATCGTCCCGATCTCGGGGTGATCGCAGACGGCCGTGGCGATCAGCCCCGTGCGATGCGTGAGCGCGCGGGCCTCGCGCGCGATCTTGAGGATCGAGGCGGCCGGGTACTGCTTGACCGGTGCCATGGCGTACGCGGCCCAGCAGAAGCGGCACATCTCGGTACAGCCCCGCGAGATCTCGATCAGGAGCTTGTCGGCCAGCTCCGTACGCGGCGTGAGGATCGTCGTGTGCGGCACCTCGAAGTCCGGGGCGATCTCCTTGCGCGACATCGGCTGCTGGATGACGACCTTCGCATTCTCCGCCGCCTCGGCGCGGGGGCCGTGCACGGCCGGAACGAAGAGGCCGGGCACCGCCGCCGAGGCGGCGAGGAACGCATCGCGGTCGAGGCCCGACATGAGCAGCTCGGCGATCCGCGGAACCAGCCGCTCGCCGTCGCCGAGGGCGAAGATGTCCACGAAGGGCGAAAGGGCCGCGGGGTTCATGCGCGCGATGTCGCCGCCGACGAGCAGCAGCGGATGGCTCTCGTCGCGCCGCTCGCGCCGCACCGGGATGCGCGCCGCCTGGAGCGTGCGCAGGATGTTGACGATGTCCATCTCCCACGACAACGACCATGCGAGCAGGCCGAAATCCGACAGCGGGGCTCCGGTCTCGAACGTGACCGCGGGCTCCCCCTCCTCGAAGAAGAAGCGCTCGCAGGAGAGATCCGGTACGCGGTTGAAGAGCCGGTACACCCACTGGAACCCGAGGTTCGACATGCCGACTTCGTAGGAGTTCGGGAAGCCGAGGGCCAGGCGATAGGCGCCGAAGCGGTTCGGCTCCTCCGTGAACCGCTCGAGCGAGGCGCGCTCCCTGTTCTTCGCTGTGACGGGCATGGCTGAACCGCCGATTATACGGGGCCGCCCCCGGGGCCGGGCCTACTCGGAGACGGGGACGGCGACCAGCCGGAAGACGACCTTCATCGGCTCGCGGACCCGGACCAGACCGAACGACGGGTCCTGCAGGCCGTACTGGCGCCAGTTCAGGAGAAACGTCCCCGTGAGAGCGACGTGTTCGGGGGCGACTTCGACGTCGACCGGGAGCTGGATCGAGACGGCCTTGCCGTGCACCGTCAGGTCGCCCGTGACTTCGACGGTGAAGCGCTCGCCCTTTCGAAACCGCGAGAGGTCCGCCGCGACGCGCGTCGACTCGAACACGATTTCGGGAAAGCGGTCGGTCTCGAGGATCTTCTCTCGCATCTTTCGGTCGCGCGAGCCGTTGCCGGTCGCCATTGCGGCCGCCTTCACGACGATACGGCTCGTGACCTGCCACTTGCCTCCCGGCAACGGCGCGGCGTCCACGGTTCCCTCGAGCAGCGGCGCCTTGCCGTACACCGTGTGCAGGGTCGCCGGCAAGTCCCAGCGCAGATCGGACCCGTCGGCGCGAAGGACGTAGTGCAGCACCGCGGGCTCTTCGGCGAGCGCGGCGAAGGCGGCGAGCAGGAGGGCGGCGACACCCGAAGGGAGCGCGCGCATTGGATCCAATTGTAGCCCGGACTATTCATGATCGACTCCGGCCGCCGCTCGGATCGCGGACACTCTGCTGCTCGGCGCAGTCCCCACCAACCGTGTACAAACCCGTACGGCTCAGACACATTCTCGCGTTTCGGCCGGGTGATCACGAATAATCCGGGCTAGCCGCGAATCGCAAAGACCCAGTCCCCGACGTTGGTCCCCGTCGGCCCGGTGGCGAAGAGGCCCCCGAGCCTTCGGAAGAAGTCCTGCGTGTCGTGCCGGTCGAGCGCGCGGCCCGCGTCGATCCGCAGGCGTCGCGCTCGCGCCACGCAGGCGCCATCGGCGAACGCTCCGGCCGCAAACGAGGTTCCATCCTTGCCATCCGAGCCGGCCGCGAGCATCCGGACGCCCGGCGTCCCATCGAGTTCCATCGCGGCGGCAAGCGCGAGCTCGAGGCTGCGCCCGCCGCGGCGACGCCCTTCTCCGAGGGCAACGACCGTCTCGCCGCCGGCGAGCAGGACCGTGCGCGGCGGCAAGCGCATCGCCGCGCGCGCAAGACGACGGCCGAGGAGCCGCGCCTCGCCGGCGAGCCGCGTCTTCCACCGCGCGACGGCGAGGCCCCGGCGGCGCGCCTCACGCTCGGCCGCATCGAGCCCCGCGCGATTGGAGCCGACGACGCGCACGATGTCGCCCCGTCGCCCGCGCACCGTCGGGCCCGAGCCCACGACCGCCGCCCGATCGCCGGGCACGTCGGAGAGGACGAGCGTGACGAGTTGCGCGCGTGTCCTCTCGCCAAGCTTCCCGCCCTTCACGGCCGACAGAGACATGCGCAGACGGTTGAGCGCCAGAATCGAGGCGCCTCCCTCGGCGAGCCTGCGCACGGCGCGCCTCTTGCGCGCGAGCGTCATCCCCTTGCGCGGCAGGGCGAGGAGCGCCGATGCGCCCCCGGAGACGAGGCACAGGATCACGTCCTGCTTGCCGAAGCTCTCGAAAAAGCGCACGGCGCGCCGCGCCGCCCGGACGCTCGAAGCGTCCGGATCAGGGTGGGTGGCAAAGACGACGCCTCTTGGCGGGATGCCCGCCGCCGGGTGCCCCCGCGGCAGGACCGCGAGCGTTCGAGCCGCGATCCACGGACCGGCGCCGCGCACCATGCCGGCGGCCGCCTTTCCCGCCGCAAAGACTCCCACCGCCCGCGCGCCCCGAAGCGCCCGCGCGATGTCCTCACGATCCAGGGCCTTCCGAACCGCGGCTTCGGGATCGACTCCCGCGAGGGCCGACCGGTAGAGCCGGGCGAGAAGGCGGCGCGGATTCTTCACAATTCCCGGACTAGAATACGCAGGGGAAAGAGAGGGGACATGAGAAAAACACTGGTCGTCATCGCCATCCTCGCCGTCACGGCCGTGGCCGCCGCGTCGAGCCACATGGAAACGGGGACCTGGACGGGCGTTGTCACCGACAGCAAATGCGGTGAAAAGGGCGCCAACGCCGACCACGCGAGCTGCGCGATCAAGTGCACGAAGGGAACGGCACATTGGGCCCTCTGGGACCCTCAGGCCAAGCAGCTCTACGAGTTGGTTAACGCGAAGGACGCGGAGAAGATGGCCGGCAAAGACGTCACGGTCAAGGGCACGCCGACGAAGGCCGACAAGAAGATCGACGTGACCTCGATCGAAGCGGCCAAGAAGTAGGCGAACGGCCGCGCCGGCGCCCGAGCCGGCTGTGTGAGAATAGGGCCGTCATCCCGGACGTTTCCCGGGATTACGGCTTTTTCATGAGCGCCAACTCGACCGCCGGCTCCCTCCCCCGCCCGGACGAGATCGCGCCCGGAGAGCACTACTGGACGAAGGCTTCGAAGGACCTGCGCCACCGGCTCAACAAAGCGGTCCCGCACGACCTGTTGAAGGATCTCCACCGCAAGAGCCCGGCCCGGCACTTCGCGATCGCCGTCCGGCAGTTCCTGATGCTCCTCGCCGCGTCCGCCGTGGTCTGGAGGTTCCCGCAGCCCTGGATCTGGATCCCCGCGGCGCTCGTTTCCGGCTGGACGGTCTTCAACTTCACGGTCCTGCTGCACGAGGCGCTCCACCACGCCGTGTTCAACGGCTCCCACCCCCGGGCCGACCGATTCTTGAGCCTCCTCTACGCCGTGGCGTCCGGGATCTCGGCGTCCCAGTTCACCCGCTGGCACCTGACACACCACGCCGAGCTCGGCGACGCCGAGGCCGACCCGAAGCGACACTACCTGTCGCCGAAGGTCAACCGGCCCTGGTACAAGCTCCTCTACTTCACGCCCGCCCTCTTTCCGATCTACTTTCGCGCGGCTCATAAGGAGACCGCCACGTACCCGCAGGAGCTCCAGCGGCGCATCGCACGCGAGCGGTGGGCGACGATCCTTTTTCATGTCGGCGTCATGGCGGCGATCTACGCCTTCGGCGGTCTCGCCGTCCTCGGCCGCGTCTACCTCGTCCCGGTGTTCCTCGTCTTCCCGATCGCCTTCGCCTTGAACCGCCTCGGCCAGCACTACGCCATCGACCCGAGCGATCCGGCCAAGTGGGGCTCGATCCTGAAGCCCTCCCGCTTCTGGGAGTTCTGGTATCTCTCCTCCGCCTACCACCTCGAGCATCACTATTTCCCGGGCGTTCCCTTCTACAACCTGCGGCGCCTGCACTTCGCGCTCAAGCCCTTCTTCGACGAGATCGGCTGGAAGACGACGACCTATGGCCGGCTCTTCCGCGCCTGGATCTTCGAGAACAAGGCGCCCCACACCGACTGGCACCTGGCGGGATAGAGCGGGGCGGGGCCTAGCCTCCGGTCGGATCGAGCACCACGAGGCTCGCGAAGGCACGACGCAGAAACCCGCGATTGCGGGTGATCAAGCGGTCAGCGCGGAGCCCGGCGTGGGCGGCGACGAGGAAGTCCGGAACGAGCGCCGACCGCGTTCCTCCGTCGCCGCGGTACCCTCGCCAGGCCTCTCCGGCCGCGTTGGCCGTCTCGGAATCGCACGCGTCGAATTCCACACCGAGGCCCGCCATCGCCTGCTCGAACCCCTCGCGATCGGGAAAGTGGGCGCGCACCTCAGCCCAGACGGCTTCGCATGCGACCAGTGCGCCTTCGGCGATCGCGCGATCGAGCGCCTTCCGGGAGGCCGGCCCGAATCGTGGGGAGGGCCCGAATACGTCGAGCAGAACGCTCGAATCAACGGCGCTTCGCACGCGGCGCATCCACGTCAGGGTTCCACGGTTCGCCCCGCATCTGGTTGATGGCGGCGTCCACGTCGAAGTCCTCGAGCTCGAGGATGCCGTAGACCGCGGCAACAGGGTCCTGGCTAGCGGCGACCTTGCGGCCGACGAGCTCGCCGCTGCGGCATTCGAACTCGAGGACCTGGCCGCGTCGGATGCCCAGCCGCTCGCGCAGCTTCTTGGGAATCGTCACTTGGCCTTTCTCGGAGACTATTGCCTTCATACCGATATTGTATGAATTCCTACCTGAGATGTAAACTCAGTTGGGTCTAGTCCCATAAGTCTATTGTCGCGAGTACCTTTCGGCCGGTTCAAACCTCGCGCCGGAAGAGCACTTTCGTCAGCACGCCCGCGACGAGCGTGAAGGTCGCCAGGAAGATCCAGTCCGCGTAAACGGCCTCGGGGGCGGAGCCGCGCAGCAGCAGGCTGCGCAGCGCCCGCAGGCCGTACGTCAGCGGGTCGGCGGCGGAGAGCTTCGCCAGCCACGGCGGATACGACTCGACGGGATAAAGGGCGCCCGAGGGAAAGAAGAGCAGCACGTTGATGATGCCGAACATCCCGCGCAGCAGGCTCGCACTGCGTGCCCTGGCGAAGAGGAGAAACCATAGCGCGGCGATGGAGCTCGATGTCAGGAACACGGTGACCGCGGCCGAGGCGACGCTCGCCGCCCTCACCTGCGGCAGCGGCGTGAGCAGGGTAATGCCGGCGAGGACGAGCCCGCCCGCGAAGGACGCCACGATCGAGCCCGCGAGGATGTGCCCCGTCACGAGCGTTCCGGTCGAGATGGGCGTGACGAGGTAGCCCTCGTGGTAGCCGTACATGCGGTCCTCGAGCACCTGCAGGCCTCCCGACACCATCGAGCCCATGAAGATGGCGAGGCAGACGACCGCGGGTCCGAGGTACGTCAGGTAGTCGAGATACGGATACGCCTCCAGGCGCACCGAGGACGCGGCGGGCGCGATGCCCGGAGGCGAGGAGACCTCCTGCCAGACCTGTTTCAAGGCCGACTCGAGTGCCTCGAACGAGAAGCGGTCCGTGTTGTCCCCGATGAAGGAGGGCGCCGGCCCCGAGGGCGAGAGCCCGAACGGCAGCACCCAGACGCCGCGGTACTTGCCGCGCCGCAGCCCATCGAGCGCGGCGGCGCGGTCGCCGACGAAGCTCGTGGCAACGAGCCGCCGGCCGTTCTCGAGCGCGAGGACGCCCCGCCGGCACTGTGCCGCGTAGGCGTTGGCCGCCTCGTCCACGACCGCGAGCGGCACGTTCTCGAGCTGCCGGTTCATGGCATTGCCGAGGATCAGCAGGTACACGATCGGGAACACCATCGTCGAGACGACGAGGACCGGCTGGCGCCAGAGCGTCAGGAACGCGCGCTGGCCGATCGCGGCGATGCCGAGCAGCGAGAGCCGCAGGCCCCGCGCCGGCCTCTTCTCGCGCCTCATGGCGCGGGCGGCGCCTCGCGCAGGGCGCGGCCGGTGTAGGAAAAGAAGACGTCCTCGAGGGTGACGAGCGCGATCGACAGGTGCACGATGTGGTACTCCTCGTTCTCGAGTAGACGCGCGACGCGGCGGCCCGTCGCCTCGCCGGGTTTCGCGTCGAAGTCGACGCGCGTCGGCGACGCGAAGCGCACGTTGGTGGCGCCCTCGTCGATGATCCCCTGCCGGTCCGCGGCCGAAATCGCGCGGTCGGTCTCGAGCTCCACGCGCTCGCCCGTTGAGAGGCCCCGCTTCAAGGCCTCCGGCGAGTCCTCGCAGAGGATCTTTCCCCGGTCCAGGATGGCCACGCGGGTGCAGAGGTGGTCGGCCTCTTCCATGGCGTGCGTCGTCAGGATGATCGCGAGCTCCGGGTCGTGGGCCTTCAACTCCCCGAACATCTCCCAGATCGCCCGTCGGCTCTGCGGGTCGAGGCCCGTCGTCGGCTCGTCGAGGAAGAGAACGCGGGGCGAGTGCAGCACGCCGCGCGCGATCTCGAGGCGGCGGCGCATGCCCCCGGAGAGGTGACGCGCGATCTGGTTGCGGCGCTCCCAGAGGCCGACCTGCCGGAGCCGGTGCTCGATTCGCTCGCGCAGCATGCGCCCGGAGAGGCCGTACATCTTTCCCTGGACGGACAGGTTCTCGCGGACCGTGAGGTTCTCGTCGGTCGTCTGCGCCTGCGAGACCGTGCCGATCGAGCGCCGCACGGCGGACCTCCGGGTGACGACGTCGTGGCCCTCGACGCGCGCGCTGCCGGAGGTCGGCGGCAGGAGCGTCGTCAGCATCCGGATGAGCGTCGTCTTGCCGGCGCCGTTGGGTCCGAGCAGGCCGTAGACCTCGCCGGCCTTCACGGAAAAGGATACGGCGTCGTCGGCGACGAAGTCGCCGAAGCGTTTGGTCAGCCGCTCGACCTCGATCGGCTGGGGCGAGCTCACGCTTTCGGAGGCCCGCTGCCCGCCTCGACGACGAAGGTCTGGCCCGAGACGACGGACCCGTTCAGCGGCTGGAGCCGCACCGAGAACGTCTGCAGGTCGCGGCTCTGAAGTCCCCAGTTCTTGCGCGTCGCAAACTCCGAGCGCGGCTTGATCGAGACGATCTTCGCCTGGAAGCGCGCGTCCGGGCGCGCCTGCGGCCAGACCGTGACGCTCTTGCCGACGACGAAGGAGGACAGCCGCTCCTCGGGAACTTCGACGCGCAGGTACGGCGCCTCGATCTGGAGCGTCACGATGGGCTGCCCCGGCTCGACCCACTCGCCCATCCTGTGGTGGCGGGTCAGCACGGTCCCGCCCGAAGGAGAATTCAGAATGCCTTCATGCTCGAAGCGCCGGATCTTCTCGAAGCGCACCCGCAGCGCCTGCTCCTCGGCGTTGAGCTGCCCCTTTTCCGACTCCCGCGCCCGGATGTCCGCGGCGATCGCGTCGCGCTGGTGTTGCAGCGTCTCGAGGCTCGCCGCCGGCGAGACGCCCTCCTTCACGAGCCGCCCGATGCGCCGTTCGTCAGAGGCGACGGCCGCGAACTGCGCCCGCAGCTTCTCGATCTCTTCGAGGCGCGTGGCGTCACGCGCCCTGACCTGCGAGATCTGGCGCTCGATGTCGGAAGCGTCCTCGGCCAGGCCCGGCTCCTCGATGCGCGCGACTTCCTGGCCGGCCCCGATCGTCTCCCCTTCCTCCGGGACGCGCGTGGTCAGCCGCCCCTTGCGCGAGAAGGACAGGGCGAGGCTCTGCTCCTCCGCGATGGCCAGAAGGCGCAGGGGCTGGCCGGTGTCGTTCTCGCGGCGCACGAGCTCACCATAGCCCCACGCCCCGGCCAACGCGATGCCCACAGCCAGAATGATCCAGAGGACCCGTCTCACCATCCCCAAGCTTAAACCCGTTTGGACCGGCCCCGACCCGGGCGCCGGCGCCCGCGCCCTCGATGATAAGGTTTCGGGCTCGCCGGGCGGCCCGACCGCCCGAAACAGCGGAGAGTAGAGACCGAAATGGCGAACGAAACCCCCATCACCGTCGCCCGGGGCGACGGCATCGGGCCCGAGATCATGGCCGCCACCCTCCACATCCTCGAGAAGGCCGGGGCGCGCTTGGGCGTCGAAGAGATCGACATCGGCGAGAAGGTGTACCTCGCCGGAAACACGGCCGGCATCGACCCATCGGCATGGGAGTCGCTGCGGCGCACGAAGGTCTTCCTCAAGGCGCCCGTCACGACGCCCCAGGGCGGAGGCTTCAAGAGCTTGAACGTCACGACACGCAAGACCCTGGGGCTCTACGCCAACGTCCGCCCGTGCGTCTCCTACCACCCGTTCGTTGCGACGAAGCACCCCGTGATGGATATCGTGATCGTGCGCGAGAACGAGGAGGACCTCTACGCCGGCATCGAGTACCGCCTCACGCCCGACGTCTACCAGACCCTGAAGCTCATCACGCGCCCCGGCTCGGAAAGAATCGTCCGCTACGCCTTCGAGTACGCCCGCCGCAATAGCCGGAAGAAGGTCACCTGCTTCACCAAAGACAACATCATGAAGATGACCGACGGCCTATTCCACAAGGTCTTCGACGAGATCGGCGCGCAGTACCCGGACATCGAGCAGGAGCACTGGATCGTCGACATCGGCGCGGCCAAGCTGGCCGACTCGCCCGAGGCGTTCGACGTCATCGTGATGCCGAACCTGTACGGCGACATCCTCTCGGACGTGGCGGCCCAGATCGCGGGCTCGGTGGGCCTGGCGGGCTCGGCCAACATCGGCGAGCACTGCGCCATGTTCGAGGCCATCCACGGCTCGGCGCCCCGGCGCGCCGGCCAGAACCTCGCGAACCCGTCGGGTCTGCTGCTCGGCGCCGTAATGATGCTCGTCCACATCGAGCAGCCCGACATCGCCGAGAGAGTCCACAACGCGTGGCTGAAGACGATCGAAGACGGTGTCCACACCTATGACGTCTACGAAGAAGGCGTGAGCCGTCAGAAGGTCGGGACCCGCGAGTTTGCGCAAGCCGTCGTCGCACGCCTGGGCCAGCTGCCCGGGAAGCTGAAACCGGCGAGCTACTCGAAAGCGCCGAAACAGACGCCCGCGGCCGCGGCGGCCGACACACGCCCGGTTCCGAGGCAGGTGGGCGTCGGCGTGGACGTGTACATCGGCTGGCGCAACCCGGACACGGACGCGCTCGCGGCGAAGCTCCTGCCGCTCGCCGGGCCGGAATTCAAGCTCACCCTGCTCACTTCGCGCGGCATGAAAGTGTGGCCCAACGGACAGCCAGAGACCTTCCGCGTCGACGAGTGCCGATGCCGCTTCGTCGGGGTAAACGGCGGCGCCGTCGCCCCGGCCAACGTCGTCGCGCTGCTGTCGCGGATCACGGCCGCGGACCTCCTGTTCGTCAAGACCGAAGGACTGTTCCAATTCGACGGCGAGCGGGGCTACTCGCTCGGCCAGGGGGAGTAACGCATGGCGGCGCAGGAATCCGGCAAACCGCTGGTCGGCATCCTCATGGGATCGAAATCCGACTGGGACACCATGCGGCACGTGTCGGAGACGCTCGAGAAGTTCGGCGTGCCGAGCGAGAGCCGCGTGCTCTCGGCACATCGGACGCCGAAGGAAACCGCCGAGTACGTCGCGGCGGCGGCCGGACGCGGCATCGAGGTCCTCGTGGCCGGCGCCGGCGGCGCGGCCCACCTAGCCGGTGTTGCCGCCGCGTGCACGACGCTGCCGGTCCTCGGCGTCCCGATGGAGAGCGCGTCGCTCAAGGGCCTCGACTCCCTGCTCTCGACCGTGCAGATGCCGGGCGGCATCCCCGTTGCGACCTTCGCGATTGGCAAACCGGGCGCCGTCAACGCCGCGCTCTTCGCCGTCGCGATCCTCGCGGGCAAGCGGCCCGAGCTTTCGCGCAAGCTTGCCGACTTTCGTGCCGAGCAGGCGAAGAAGATTCTCGAAGAAAAGCTGTCGTAGGGGCGGGGCGTGGTCCTGCTCGCGCTGCGGCTCGCGCGCTGGATCGGACGGATCCTGCGCCGTTTTCTCGCGGGGCGGCGCGCGGTGCCCGCCTGACCCGCGGTTTGGTCTAAAATAACGGCGATCGGCGCCCGCCGGGCGCAGGAGGCCACCCGATGGATCTCGCAGAGTACTCGGACGAAGAGTTGCTCGAAGCCGGGCGCGAAGCGGTCAAACGGGAACAGTGGCCGCGCGCCAAGGAGTTCCTCTCCGCCTACGCGGAACGCCATGCGGCGAGGGGCGAGGAGACTCCGGCGTCGGGCCTGGCGAGCTACGCCCTCTGCCTCGCGCACGACAAGGAGTTGAAGCGCGGCCTCGAGCTCGCCCGCAAGGCGCAGCACGCCGACCCGCGCAACGCCCACATCTACTGGTGCATGGCGCAGATCCACCTGCTTGCCCGGTCGCGCAAGGACGCGATCGACACGGTCGAGCGCGGTCTGCGCGCGGCGCCGGACAACTTCCTGCTCCTGCGGATGCGCAAGCGCCTCGGCGTGCGCCAGCCGCCGCCGCTGCCGTTCCTCGACCGCCGGCACGCCCTGAACGTGCGCCTGGGCCGCATCATGCACAAGATCAAAGGCAACGCGCCCTCGCTCCTGCCGGCCTGAACGCCCGCTGGCTCCGAAGAAGAGAAGAGCCGCTCTACTTCACCAGCCGCTCGAGGTGCTCGTAGTAGCTCGAGGACTTGCGGACGTAGACCTCGCGGCCCGACAGGTCATCGAGGCTCGCCAGCGGCTTCAGCGCGACGATCAGGCGCATCCGCAGCCCGTTCCCGGCGTTACGGTTTCTCTTCCTTGATGTCGAGCAGCCGCGTCGGCTGTCCCATGTAGTTCTCGACCTCGATCTTGCCCGTCTTCTTGTCGATCTTTGCCATGCCCTGGCCGATGACCTTGCCCTCGCCCTTGCCGTTTTTGGCGAAGTGCATCTCGAGGACCCCGAGGTCGTAGTTGTTCTTTGCGCCCCCGGTCACGGCGGCCCCGAACGAGAGCGGGCGGTTCGTCGCGAGGACGATCTGGCGCGTGCCGTCGGGCAGCGTGTTCTCGCGGGCGTAGAAGAGGGCATAGGCGAGCGTGCCCTCCGTCATGATGAACCCGACCTGCGGGAGCTGGCTCATGTCCGCGACCATCTGCGCATTCCCCTGCGTCTTGAGGACGTCGGTCAACGCGATGCGCTCGGCGTCGGAGGACCAGCGATAGATGCCGATGGTGACGGTCCCCCGAACGCCTGAGACCATGTTCACCGCCCAGGCGGTGTAGTACGCGATCGTCTTCGGCGATTCCGCCGCCGGGGCCGAGAGGCTGACGAAAATTCCGATGGCAGCAAGTGCAATGCTCAGACGCTTCCTCAAGGGATGCTCCTTTCAAAACGGCGGGCCACTTCGGTCCACCCTCGGTGGAACTCTATACGACGTTGGCCAGAATCCGACTTTTCCGGCGGCGGCGGGCCTAGACTGCCGTCCATCATACGCAACCCACTGCGACCTTTCGGGCTCGCCGCGGCGCTGGCCGCGCTGCTCCCCGGAGGATGCGTTTCCATGCCGCTCGCGCCTCTGCCCACCGTGCCCCGAGTCGATCTTTCCCGTTTCATGGGCGACTGGCACGTCATCGCGAACATCTCCTCCCCGGGTTTCCGAGCGGCCAGCGTCCGCGACGTATCGCAGGAAATTTCTTGAGGCCGGCCGCGACCCGCATGCCATTATCGGCAAGGAAACAAAGGGACTGGCAGAGGAGAAGAGGAATGCCATGGCCGTGCACCCCGAACTTCAGCCCGCGGCGTCCTGACGCCGTCCCCGCGAGCGGCCGTGGCCGCTGAAGGCGCGCCCACCGGATCCCTGAAAGCGGCGCTCGGGCGCTGGCCGCATGGCGTCGTGCGATACCGCTGGGCGATCATCCTCTTCTGGGTGATCGTCGCGGTCCTCCTCGTCCCGGGCGCAAGGAACGTCGAGAATCGGCTGGAGGTCGCGGCGCGGATGCCCTCCGGGCAGGCCCAGGCGGTGCGCGACGATCTTGCGCGGCGATTCCGATCTCCGTTCACCGATCGTGTGCTGCTCGTGGTCGAAGGCCTTCCCGGCCCGGGCACGCCGGAGGGCCGCGAAGCGCTCGAGACGATCGTCCGGACGCTGCGCGACGCTCCCGGCGTGGCCGGCACGCTGTCCTCGCTGGACACGCGCGATCCGATCTTCGCGGGCAAACAGGGGGGCTTTCTCGTCGTCGTGGGCCTGGACGCCGGCAAGGACCCCGTCGAGGGACTGCTGCCCGGGTTGCGCAAGACCACCACGGAGCTCGCTTCCGGGCTTCGCGCTGCGCATCCGAACTCGTGGCTCGGCTGGACGGGCGAGGTGCCGCTCAACTTCGATCTGCGGCGCGCCAGCGCCGCGGACGCGCGCTACGCGGAAACGCGCGTGCTGCCCCTGACGCTGCTCCTGTTGCTCCTCGCCTTTGGGGGCGTCGTTGCCGCGGTGCTGCCGCTCGGCGTCGGCGTCCTCTCGATCGCGCTCTCCCTCGGCATTGCGGCCTTTCTCGCGCGGTACTTCACGATCTCGATCCTGATCCAGAGCCTGTCCTCGATGATCGGCCTCGGGCTCGGCATCGACTACGCGCTCTTGACGGTCAGCCGCTTCCGGGAGTCTCTCACTTCCGGGCACCGGGTCGGCCCCGCCGCCAAGGAGGCCGCGCGCCGCGCGGGCTGGACGATCCTGCTTTCGGCCTTCCCGGTCTCGATCGGCTTCGCCGCGCTCCTCACGATCCCCCTCTCCGAGCTGCAATCGATCGGTTTCGCGGGGCTGCTCATCACGTTGTTCTCGCTGCTGCTGTCGGTGACCCTCCTGCCCGCCATCCTCTCCATGCTCGGCACCCGCATCGACGCCCTGCGGATCCGCCGCAAGCGGCCGGCGAGCGAGCGAGGCGGGTCCGAGGCGTGGCGCCGATGGGGGAAGAAGGTCACCCGGCGGCCTGTGCTCGCCCTCGTCCTCGTGAGCGCCCCCCTGCTCTGCCTCGCGGCCCAGGCCACGCGGCTCAGCACGGCCATCCCGCTCGGCGACTGGCTTCCCAAGGGCTCGGAGTCCGTCCGTGCGTACCACAGCCTCGGGGCCATGGGGCGCTCGAACGTCATGCACTCGCTGCGGGTCGTCCTGGACTTCCCGTCCGGCGTCCAGCTCGACACCCCCGAGGGATGGTCCGCGGCGGTCCGTCTCTTCGAGCGGCTGCGCAAGGATCCGCGCGTCGAGCGGGTCCAGTGTCTGCCCGGTCTCATGGACCGGCCCGATGGCTTGCGCTTCCTGCCACTGCTGCCGCCCGGAGTGCGCCGCACCCTCGAGGCGAGCGACGGCACCGCCACGCTTTTCGAGGTGATTCCGGCCGCGCGGCTGACTCACCGGGACCAGATCAGCCTCGCCCGCGAGCTGCGCACGTGGAACGCGGCCCAGATCACGGGCCTGCCGGGCGTGCGGATGAGCGTTGGCGGGCAGCCCGGCTTCGATGCCGACTACGAGGACACCGTCGCGCGGCACTTCCGGCGCGTCATCCTCCTCGTGGTCGGATGCACGTTCCTCGCCCTCTTCGCGGGATTCCGGTCGCTGCTCGTCGCGATCAAGGCGGTCCTGCTCAACCTGCTCTCGGTCGGCGCCGCCTTCGGGGCCCTCGTGCTCGTGTTCCAGGACGGCTACGGCGCACGCTGGCTGGGGCTGTCCGGACCGACGGGGAGCGTTTTTCCGATCATCCCGGTGCTCGTCTTCTGCATCGTGTTCGGCCTTTCGATGGACTACGAGGTGATCCTCGTGGCCCGCGTGGCCGAAGCGCGGCGTGCCGGGCTCGGCGAGTCGGAGGCGATCGCCGAGGGGCTCGCGCGCACGGCGACCGTCATCACGAGCGCCGCGGCCATCATGATCGTCGTCTTCGCCGGATTCACGCTCGGCGACTTCCTGCCCATCAAGATGCTCGGCTTCGCGCTCTCGGTCGCCGTCCTGATCGATGCGGTCGCCGTGCGCATGGTGATCGGCCCGGCGCTCCTGCGCCTGGCGGGCCGGTGGAACTGGTGGCCGGGCGGGCTCAATTAGGCGGGGCCATCGTGCGAAAGAGCCGGTTCACCGGCGCAGGATCGCATACGGCCCGATCGCCTCCGCGCCGGGCCAGGAGACAGCCGACGATCCTCGCGCGCGACGTGATCGCGATGCGCAGGCTTTGGGCACTTCCCGATCTCAGCGCGGAGGGGCATCCGACGGGCGAGAATGGGGCTTGACAACGCCTTCTCACAGTTCTATAAATGTCGATCTATGGCCACTGGAGCAAGCGCCCTGAAACGGGACCTCGAGCTCGTCACGATCTGCAAGGCCCTCGGCGACCCGACGCGGCTGAAGATCCTGGACCTCCTGAAATCCAAGGGCCGGTCCTGCTGCGACCTGATCTCCCGCGAGGAGCGCGGCCTCTGCGCCTGCGACATCGAGCAGGCGGTCAAGCTCTCGCAGGCCGCGGTCTCCCACCACATGGGGCTGTTGCGCCGGGCCGGGCTCGTGTGCGCGGAAAAGCGAGGCCGGTGGGTGTACTACTCGCGCAACGAGGCGGCCATCGCCGGCCTCGCCGAACTGCTTGCCAGGGCGGTCTAAAAAAATTGGTCTTATCGACCGAAAGTTTTCGATTAATAGAAATGGAGGAACCCATGCCGTCTGCCGTCCACATCTCCCTCAACGTTTCGGACCTCCCGAAGTCGGTCGACTTCTACCGCGGCCTCTTCGGGGAGCCCAAGAAGCTCGAGGCGGACTACGCCAAGTTCGTCGGTCCCGACCCCGAGATCCATCTCGCGCTGCAGCCGGGCCTGTCCGCTCCCCCGTCGCAAGGCGCGCTGTCGCACCTCGGCATCCGCGTCGACTCCCTCGACCAGGTGCGGCGCTGGCGAGCCGACCTGAAATCCCGGGGCGTCGTGTCGGAGGAGGAGAAGCGCGAAGCCTGCTGCTACGCCCTGCAGGAGAAGTTCTGGCTGAGCGACCCGGACGGCAACCGCTGGGAGGTCTACACGGTCCTCGAGGACATCGAGGACGAGGCGCCGGAAGCTCAGGCGGCCTGCTGCGCGAAGTGAGGAACCGGAGCAACTCCAGTGCAGCATGGTGGCGGCGTGAATCGTGGCATGACGAAATGATAAAGCCGACGCTCTCCCCGCTGACCAGGCTCGCGCACGAACGGAAGGATGCCCCGATCACTGGCCAGAGCGTCGCCAGAAGGCTCTCCCTGCTCGACCGGTACCTGACGATCTGGATCTTCGCCGCAATGGCCCTGGGCGTGGGAATCGGTTACTTCACGCCGGCCTCGCAGGCGTTTATCAGCTGCCGCAAGCGTGAACACCGTCGGCGTCCGGTGTCCGCTGATGCTCATCGCCACCTTGGCCCCTACTTCGTCTTCGAGTAGTGCTTGAGCGTCAGGATCTCATCGAGCTCACCGATGCCGACGAAGACATAGACCCACTTGCCGCCCCGCTTCTCCGCCACCGTCGCGAAACGGCCCTCGATCGTGACGGGCGGCTTTCCGGACCTGGGCTCGAGGCGCATGGACACGTTGCCCCATCCGGCGGAGACGCCGGCCGAGGTGACGTAGCTGGCGTCGGCCAGGGCGCCGTCCGTGACCGTGTTCGCATTGAGAACAGAAGTCCACTTGTAGCGGATCTCCTCCTGTCCCCGCGCCGCCTTCTCTCCCGGGGGGAAAAGGACGGCGTCGGCGGCGTAGAGCTTCATGACTCCATCGATGTCGCCCGCCTGAATCGCCTTGAGAAAGGCCTCGTCCAGCTGTTTGACCCCGCCCGACGCGGCGGCCGCCGCCGTCGTGCTCGAACCGGCAGCCCGCATCCGCGACGACGGGACGGCAAGAAGCAGCAGGACCAGACCGCACGTGAATACTCGTTTCATTCCATTCTCCCCAGAGAAGCGGGCCGTTCGATTCTCGATCCCGGCCACCAGTTCCATCTTCCGGCCAGGCGCAACAACGCCGGGCCGATGACCATTCTGACAATCGTCGCATCCAGCAACACTGCAACCATGAGGGTAAATCCCAGCATCTGGATCGGCAGGAACCCGCCCATCGCGAAAGCGGCGAAGACCGCGATCATAATGGAGGCCGCGCTCGTGATGACCCCCCCGGTCCGGGACAATCCTTCCACAATTGCCTCCTCCTCGGAAAGCCCCGCCCGCCGCGCCTCGGCGACCCGCGAGACCAGGAAGACCTCGTAGTCCATGCTCAACCCGAAGACGATGCAGAAGGCGAGGACGGGGACGATCGTGTAGATCCGGCCCGGCGGCTCGACCAGGCCGAAGATCTGCGACCCGTGGCCCTCCTGGAAGACGAGGACGAGGGCTCCAAAGGCGGCGGCGACCGTCAGCAGATTGAGCGCGACCGCCTTGGCGGCCACCAGAAGCGACCGGAACCCCACGAAGAGCGCAAGGAACGTGACCCCCATGACGAGCAGGACGACGGAGCGCAAGCGCCCCGACACCATGTCCTGGAACTCGGTGTTGGCGGCGGGAAGCCCGCCGACCCGCACGGCGGTGCCCTCGAGCCCCGTCACTGCCGCCGCGTCCAGCACCTTGAGCTCGCGCGCCAGCGCCTCGGCATCGGCGCGGAGCTTCAAAGGGTCCGCCGACGACATGGCGGGAACGACCTCGCTGAGGACGCACAGCTCATCCTCCGAGACCAGGCTCTGTCGCGCCTCCCCCGACAGCCTCCGCAGGCCCTCGCGCGTCACGCCGGCGCCCGCGATAGTCGCCAGGGAGTGGACCCGCTCGATCCGCGGATCCGCCTGCAGCGTCTTCGTCAGGCGGCGCGTGGCGATCCAGCCGGCCTCGCTCGTGACGGGAGAGCCCGCCGGAAGGTCGAGCAGCACGCGTAGCGACTGGATCACGTTGCCGCGCCCCATGTCCTCGAGCCGCTGCAGCGCGCGCACCGACTCGGGGCGGGAGGGAAGCCAGTCGCCGCGCAGCGCTCCCGTCTGCAGGCGCGGGGCCTGGAGCGCGAGCAGGAGAAGGGGCGCGCCGCCGAGAACGAGCGCGGTCCACGGCCTCCGGACCACGATTCTCCCCCAGCGGTGCCAGCGATCCGACCACAGCCGTTCGCGCCGATCTCCGCCCGGGCGAATGAGCCGCCCGGCATCGACGTGTTTGCCGAGCACGGCGAGGATGGCCGGCAGGAGCGTCAACCCGATCAGGAGCGTGAATAACGTGACGAGCATCCCTCCGGCGCCGATCGAACGGAAGTCGCTCGCCGGAATCGTCAGGAGCGCCGCGAATCCGATTCCCACGGGCACGGCGGAGAGCAGCAGCGTGCGGCCTGCCGCGGGCAGACTCTCCTCCACGGCCTCGCCGCCCGAGGAGGTCCGCGCGAGTGCCTCGCGAAAGCGGCTGACCATGAGCAGTGCGTAGTCGATGCCGAGCCCGAGCCCGATCATCGACGCGATGTTCTGAACGAAGATCGACAGGTGCCAGCTCCGCGCCACGAGCGCCGCCGCGCCCATCGTCAAGAGGACCGCGAGAACGCCCACGCCGACCGGCAGCAGCGCGGCGACGACGGAGCCGAAGGCGACGACGAGCAAGAGCAGCGCGAGCGGCAGAGCGCGTCTCTCCGCCGCCCGCAAGTCCTCCGAGCTCGCCTGCCGCACGTCGATGTTGAGCGGGATCTCCCCGGTCCAGCCGACATCCGCCTGCGGAAACTGCCGGCGCAGGTCCGCCTGCAGGGCCGCGGCCTTCTCGCGCAGCGGGGCCATCAGGGACTCGGCCGGACGATCGCCCGGATCCAATCCGACGATGACGAGCGTTCCGCCCGCCTTCCCACGAAAGATCGCGTCGGGGGAATCGAGATAGGAAATGGTGCCCGCGACGCCCGGCACGGCGGCGACGGCCGCCACGGTCCGCGCGAGCGCCTCGCGCCCCTCCGGGCCTGCGGGATCGGGAACCCCGGTGACGACGAGAAACACGCGGTGCACGAAGCGGGAATGAAAACGCCGCGCCAGATCCCTATCCACGCTGGCCGCGGGGCTGGCGTCCATCCGCACGGTCGACTCGAGCCGGCTCGCCGCGCGGCGCGCCTGCGGCCCGAGGACCGCGGCGAAGATGACCCAGGCGATGAGGATTCCGTACCGGCCCTTGCGGACCAGCCGACCCAGGCCGGACAACACTCCCGCGCGGGGGCCTGTCAGAGGTCCCCGATCTGCAGCGTCACTTCCGCGTCTTTCCACGCGGCTTGAAGAGGTCGCGCAGGACGTCATCAGCGATGCCCCAGATGAAGGAGGCGATCTTGTTGTGCGTTGGTTGGTCCACTAGAGCTATTTCGCCCTTCTCATTCATCAGTTCGCAGCAGGTGACCGCCGCCGGAAAGATCCAACCGCGTAGCCGACAACGCTTTCAGTCACGCCGGCGCTTCTCAGCGGGCTAACGACCTCGTTGAGCAGCGGCGGCCCGGAGCGGCTTGGTCTGCCGAATCATATGTCCACGGCCATCCACATCGCTGAGGCGTGGCCGTGTAGAATCCGTTCCAACGTAAAGGAGGATCGCCTTGAAGCGAAAGACCCGTAAGACCCTGAGTCTCTCGACAGCGCACGCAGCCCACGCCCTTCACACTCTATTAGCGGACGGCAAGCTCACGCTGAAGGACGTGACCAATGCTCTGAAGCGCCGTGAGGCGATGATTCGGGACCTCCGCGAGAGGCTCGCCGCTCTCGAGGCTGGGGAGGTCTCCAAGATCGCCGGAGCCGCGAGAAGGGTCGCCCGGAAGGCAAAGCGGAAGACGAAACGGAAGATGTCAGCCGTCCGTCGCGCTGCCCTGCAGCTTCACGGAAAGTACCTCGGCACGGTCGGTACACTTTCGAAGGAATCGCGGGCCAAGGTAAAGGCGATTCGGGAGAAGTCGGGCGTTCGAGCCGCGATCGCGGCGGCGAGGAAGATGGGGCGGTGACGTAACGGGGTCATGCCTTCCGCCCATCGGTGATAGCTTGTTCCTGCGATTGTTCATTCGCCCGACGAGCTCTGAAGAACGGTGACGCATAGACGCCTCGTGCCAGGAGGTTCCCATGATAGGACGGCGACATCCGGTGGCAAAGCTGATCGCGGGGGGCGTGGCACTTGCCGGATTCCTGGCGGCCCAGGAGCCCGCCGCCGGGCCCGGGGCGGCTGCGATCGGCGAGGCTCGAGCCGCGGCTCCGGCCGCCGCCATGCGGTGGACGGATCCCGACGGCAAACCGCTGCCATTCCGGTCCGAGGCTGAACTGCTCGAGTTCATGCGCACCGCCGACGTCAAGTCGGAAAAGCACCTTTCCGGCGGCATCACGTTTCCCACCAAACTGCTGCTCGAGAAGGACGGCATCCGCGCCAACGCGGTCTTCCGCGACGTCAACGAAGAGAAGTCGACGCCGACTTTCGGCGCCGGCCGTAGCGAGCTCTATTTCCGCGACAGCTACATCTTCGAGCCCCCCGCCTACGAGTTGAGCCGTCTCCTGGGCCTCGACAACGTCCCGCCCGCGACCCTGCGCAAGCTTCATTACAAGAACGGCAGCGTGCAGATCTGGGTCGAGCATGCAATGACCGATTTGAAGCGGATCCAGGACAGGATCAAGCCGCCCGACCAGCAGCGGTGGAGCAAGCAATTGCAGATGATGAACGTCTTCGACGCGTTCGTTTACAACACCGATCGCAACCGCGGCAACCTTCTCATCACGCCCGACTGGAAGCTCTGGCTGATCGACCACACCCGTGCCTTCCGCCGGAACCCTTCCCTGCAGAATGCCGACGCGCTCAATCAATGCGAGCGCGGCATGTACCAGAAGCTCAAGGCGTTGGATGAAGCGATGGTGCGCGAGCGCCTGAACCCGTATCTCTCGAGCTTCGAGATGGATGCGCTGCTGAAGCGGCGCAAGTTGATCCTCGAGCGGCTGGACAAGCTCATCGCCGAGCTCGGTGAAGAAAAGGTCCTGTTCGCCTACACCGCCGAGACCGCCCCTGGAGAGCCAGGGAACCAGAAGTAGGGGCAGGCCTACGGCGAGTCCGGGGTGATTCTCCGCCGCGCGTGATCCTGCGAAGGGGCTTCGTCAGCGTCGGGGGCGAAAAGTTCCCGGATCGCGCTCTCACCGCCGAGGTGCCGGTCAGTCGATCGCCGCCGCCAGCTGCTTCTTCGCCGCGCGCGCGGTCTCGCGCAGGAGCTCATCCTCGGCATCGAGGCAGGCCTCGACCTGGCCGGCAAGCTCGCGCAGGCCGAGGGCGCCGACGGAGGAGATTCCGCAGGCCTTCAGCCACGGGTCGTCGCTTTCGACGAGTGCGGCCACCAGCTCGCCTGCCGTCGGCGCCTCCATGCCGGTGCGCCTCAGGATCGGAACGACGCGCTCGTCGAGCGGCGTGGTCGGGTCGAGCAGCGCCACGAGGGGCTTGCGCAGGTCGCGGTCCAATGTGAGCTCGAGGAACTCGAGGGCGTGGTCGCGGGCCGTGGGGTCGCTCGAGCGCAAACCGTAGTGCGCGCTGCGAAAGTCGGTCGCCGGGTAGAGGAGACTCAGAATCCGGAAGATGTGCTCGATCTCCTCGTCGTAGCTCGCCTGCAGCCGCCGCATGACCTCCGTCGGCTGCGCCGCTCCGAGCCGCCCCTCCGTGACCCGACCGGCGACGGAGAGAATCTGGCTCGTGCGACAGTGGATCATCATCTCGAAGCCCAGCGCCGCGTGAAGTCGAACCGGGTCGATCGCGGTCCTCGGGTGATCTCGGCGCAGATCGTTGAGCGCGCAGAGCGTGCGAAAGCGCAGCTCGGCGTTGCTCTCGAGGAGATTCTCGGCAAGAGCGTTCGCCGCTCCCTGGTTCCCGACGCGCGCCAGGACGCCGGGAACCTCGATGCGGGCCGCCAGCGAGGCGTTCCCGTCCATGAGTTGATCGCGCAGAGCGCCGAGCACGCGGTCACCCATGGCGGCGAGCACGTCCGCCGCCTCGTCCCGCACCCGGGCGTCCCCCAAGAGGTCGATCAGCTTCGGCGCCACGCGCCGCTTGCGCAGTTTCCCCGCGGCGCGCACCGCCGCCCGCACCACCTCGGGCTCTTCGTCGGCGAGCAGAGCGTCGAGCTGGTCGTCGAACTCGTCGACCAGCATTCCGATCAACGATGCCGCTTCGAGTCGCGCGCGCTTGCCCGCCTCTGCGCGGTGGCTGATCATCCTGTCCATCAGCAGGCGCGCCTCCGGGAGGTTCTCTGCGCCACCCGAGTGCACGAGGAAAGCGACGATCCCGGAAACGACCGAGACGTCCTGAAAAGCGTCGAGCTCCTTGATCCGCGTCAGCGGATCGGCGGGCGCATGGTGAGCGAGGAAGAGGAGCGCAGCCGAACGCACGTCGATTTCGGGGTCGCGCAGCATGTCTTCGACGCGCGGCAGCGCCCAGAGATCGCCGGCGGCGTCGAGGAGCTCGAGCGCGCGCCGCCGCACCGCCGGGTCCTCATGAACGAGCAGGTCGCGCACGCCGGGATGCGTCTCCCG
>JBGPGG010000037.1:0-24636 GCA_041483715.1 Thermoanaerobaculia bacterium | reverse complement strand
GGGGCGAAGCCGGACGTCGAGAGCATGTTGAGCTGGAACTTTCCGTCGCGGTCCACGAACTCCGTATACGTGAAGAAATCCACCCAGTTGTCCACGTCGACGTTGAAGGATCCGAGCAGCCGACTGTTCTGCCAGGAGCGGCGTTCGAGGAGCTTGCGGGCCTCGATCTTGCCTGTCTCGCCGAAGTGGTTGACGAGCAGATGGCACATCTGCCAGCCGTGGCGCATCTCCTCGACCATGATCCGGCAGCAGCTGTCGGTGTCGTAGTCCGACGGCGAGGTCTCGAGCAGGTTGCGCTGCTGCTCGACGGAGGCGAACTCCGTGTCGCCCTGGTAGACGATGAGGTTCAGGAGCGCGTCCCGGATCTGCTGTTGGGGGATCTGCGTGACCCGCTCCCACTTCTTCTGGCCGCGGAAGTCGCCGTACTCGATCTCGTTGGTCCGGAGCTCGCCGTACTTGGCTTCGAAGTCGTAGTCGGAGTATTTCGGCAGGTGGAGCCCGATGTCCCCCTGCCAGGCGCGGAACGCGTCGATCCAGTCGTCGAAGGTGGCGATCTTTTTCATGACTCTCCCGGAACCCGTATCATACCGAGATTATGCCGGCCGTCGACTGGGAAGGGCTCGTCGTGGCCTTCGAGAACCGCTCGCAGAAAATCACGCATTTTTTCGACCGACAGACAGGCGACGTTGTCCAGGTTTTGGAGCGGGACGCCGACCGGCACGCGGCGCTCGCCGCGGACCCCCGTTACGCCGCGCTGCCGCGCGACGCCGGGGAGCGGTCTCGCGGAGACCTCGAGGATTTCGCCGCGCACTGCACCGACGCCTCATGCCGGCGCGATCTGGAGGCCGCCCTCGCGGCCGAGGATTTTCCATCGGCATTCCGCGCGGCGCTCCTGCGCCACCCGAGAGAGGAGTCGCACTTCTTTCAGTACAAGGAGAGAAGGGCGCGGGAGAGGGCGGTGGAATGGCTGAAGGGGCAGGGGATTGTGAAGTGATTTTGGATTTCGGATCTCGAATTTCGGATTTGGGTCAGACCGGGAGCTGGAGAACGCCGAAGAGTTCCGGGACGTGAAAATCCGGCGGATCGGCCCACGTCGGAGACCAGGCCGAATGCTCGTCCACGGTCCCGCGGTCGATCCTGAAGAAGTTGGCCCGCCAGACCGGCGGCGGCGCTCCGACGCAGAGCTCCCCGAGCGGAATGCGCAGGCTGGCGGACCAGCGGCCGGGGCCCCGCGTCACGCTCGCCACCAACCCCTCGCAGTCCCAGGCGGTCTCGGCGCGCATCGTGGCCCGCGAGAGGTCGGGTGAGGACACGCGGGCGTCGTAGAGTGTCCCGAGCAGGTTGACCTCGAATTCGTAGTACAGCCGCGGCGGGTCGGCGGGCGAGAGGAATATCTCGAAGACGTCCTCCTGCCACAGCGGGTCGTCCCGCTTCGTGAGGCTCGCGACGCCGCCGTCGTCGCGGCCGTCGAAGCGGACGCACAGGGCGCGCCCGCGCAGGCCGAGCCGGACGGCGGTCTTGAGCCGCGGCGCGGCGCCCGTGCGCGCGTCTCGTAGAAATACCGGCGTGAGCTCGACGAGCCGATCGGTCGGTCCGAGCGACGGGACGACGAGCTCGGGCAGATGGGACATGGCGGCCCATTGTGCACGAGTCGGATTTCGGATTACTTGCCGAGACCCCACTGTCGGGTCAGGTAGAAGCCGAGGTAGATGTTCTTCGGGCTGCCCTGGAAGTTCGGCAACAGGAATTGATCGGCCGTGGTCTCTCGCATGTTGCCGGCCATGAAAGCGAAGCGGTGGCGCAGCAGGGCCTTCTCGACGGAGACGACCCACCCGACCCCGGGGGAGCTGTGTGTCGGGACGCTTGCGCACGTCTCGCAACCCGCCCGCGTGACGAGGGCCGTTCGTCCGTAGCTCGGAACCACCTCGCCGTGAAGCGTGATCGAGGTCGTCACGGCGACGGAGGCGGCGAGCGGGACGTTGAATACATTGGCGTAGAAGGGCTCCGGGTCGACGAGGAACGTCGCGGGTTGGTTGTCGACGTATCCCCCGAAGCTGTACCGGTCCTGGCCGGACGTGTGGTTGAGGTACATCGGCTCCGCGGTGATCCTCAGCCAGGGAAACGGGGTGTAGGCGAAGATCGCCTGCGCGAAAAACGTGCTTCGATTCCTGATCGGCGGAGCGAATTCCGGCGGAGGGCTCGGGTTCGTGCGGAAGTCTCCGCCGGCGCCGAGCGAAATCGCGAAGGGCCCGTCGGAGAGGAGGCTGTACTTTCCGCTGAGCTCGTAGGTCTTGTTGTCGTTCGAGTAGCGGTAGAAGAACAACGCGAAGTTCTTCACCGGCGCGTAGCCGAGACCGATCCCGATGTTTGCGGGCGAGTCGAACGAGAACAGGTCGTTGATGCTGCTGCCCTGCACGGGCTGCTGGAAGCGGTGCGCGAAGGTCAGCGTGAGCGTCCCCTTCTTCGGGACCTCGACGGAGGGCAGGTTGATGATGATTGGGCCCTCGATGGGCCGGTAGACGCGCGGCTCCTTCTTCGCGGGCTCCGGCGGGGGTTCCTGCGCGGTGGACACCGGCGGGGCGGGCGGCGCGGGGTCGGCCGGGGGCGCCGTGTCCTGCGCCCCGAGCCGGGAGCCCAGGAGGAGTCCTGCCAGAAGGAGCGTTGTCAGGACGAGTCTTCGCATGGATCTCCCTTCGATCATGCCGAGCCTAGGGTTTGCGACGGGCCGAGGCTCGGAAACTCACGAACTTTTCACATTGCCGGCGGGCCGTCGATCACCTCGCGCACCTTGCGCGCCAGCACGTCGGGAGTGAAGGGCTTGGAGAGGAAGGCCGTCCCCGGCGCGAGGATGCCCTGCTGGCTGATGGCCGCGTCGGTGTATCCGGACATGTAGAGAACCTTCATGCGGGGCCGGGTCTCGGCGAGGATGCGCGCGAGCTCCCGTCCGTTCATCCCGGGCATGATGACGTCGGTCAGCAAGAGCTCGATCGGCTCCTCGTGGCGCCGGGCGATGGCAATCGCCTCCGAGGGGCTCGCTGCCGAGAGCACCCCGTATCCCCGCAGCCCGAGCAGCTTTTCGACGAGCCGCCGCACCTCCGGCTCGTCCTCGACGAGGAGCACCGACTCGGTTCCCGTAGCCGGCGCGGTCGGCGGCGCGGGGGCCAGGCGGTCCTCGAGCGGCTCCTCGCACCGCGGCAGGTAGATCTTGAACGTCGTGCCGTGGCCGGGCTCGCTGTAGACCCAGATCGAGCCTCCGCTCTGTTTCACGATGCCGTACGTGGTGGAGAGGCCGAGACCGGTTCCCTTGCCGCGTTCCTTCGTAGTGAAGAACGGCTCGAAGAGGCGGGCCTGGAGCTCCGCATCCATGCCCACGCCGGTGTCCGAGACGGCGAGCATGACGTGCGGGCCGGGATGGACGGTGGCGTAGAGGCCCGCGAACTTCTCGTCGAGCTCGACGTTGGCCGTTTCGATCGTGAGGCGTCCGCCCCGCGGCATCGCGTCGCGGGCGTTCACGATGAGATTCAGAATCGCCTGCTCGATCTGGCCGGGGTCCGCCTTGGCCCGCCAGAGCTCGGCCTCGAGCGCGGTGGTCAGCTCCACGTCCTCGCCGATCACGCGCCGGAGCATCCGCTCCATGTCGGAGATGACCGCGTTCAGGTCGAGGACCCGCGGCTCGAGGACCTGCCGGCGGCTGAACGCGAGCAACTGGCGCGTCAGCGCGGCAGCGCGGCTGCCGGCCTGCCGGATCTCCTCGGCGCTTTCGCGCCGCGCGTCGCCTTCGGGCAGCTGGCTGAGCAGCAGCTCGCTGTAGCCCGCGACGGCCGTCAGCAGGTTGTTGAAATCGTGCGCGATGCCTCCGGCCAGTCGGCCAACGGCCTCCATCTTCTGGGACTGCAGGAGCTGCTCCTCGAGCCGGCGGCGCTCGGTCATGTCGAAGACCGTGCCGAGCAGGATCTCTTCGCCATCCTCGTCGGAGATGAGAGAGACGTTCTCCACGATCCAGATGAGGCTGCCATCCTTACGGCGCACCTGGTTCTCGTCGTTGACCAGGCTGCCCTCGCGGCGCAGGCGTTCGAGGAACTGCTCTCGCGCCTGCCGGTCGGTGTGGTACGCCGCCCCGGGCTGCGCCATGGCCTCGGCCGGCGAGGCGAAGCCCATCATCTTCGCGAATGCGCGGTTGCACTCGAGCAGGCGCCCGTCCGGGGTCGACCGGTAGACCCCCGCGAGGTTGCGCTCGAAGAGGAGGCGGTAACGCTCCTCGGACTCGCGGATCTCTGCCTCCATGCGCTTGCGCCCCGTGATGTCGCGCAGGATCGCCTGCGAGGCGCTCTCGCCCTCGAACTCGACCGGCGTCACGCGCAGCTCGACCGAGAACGTCGTCCCGTCCCCGCGCAGGCCGATGGCCTCGTAGAGCTCCGGCGCCGGGCGCCCGGCGATGCGGTGATGCACGATCTCCTCGACCTGCTCGCGCGAGCCGGGCGCGAAGAAAATCGTGACGGGTAC
Organism: Thermoanaerobaculia bacterium; assembly: GCA_041483715.1. Classification (GTDB taxonomy): domain Bacteria; phylum Acidobacteriota; class Thermoanaerobaculia; order UBA5066; family Gp7-AA6; genus DAHUXD01. Next base: position 20,133 of record JBGPGG010000037.1, on the reverse strand, counting down.
GCCGATGAGCGGTTTCTTGTACCCGAACATCTCGACGCAGGCCGGGTTGGCGTAGACGATGAGCCCGTCCACGGCCACGGCGACCGCCTCCTGCGTCTGCTCGAGCAGTATGCGGTAGCGCGCGTCGCGCTCCGCGATCTGGCGGTAGTGCCGCGCGCACGCCGCGCGGTTCCACGCAAAGCCGAGGCCGAGGGCGGCGACGAGGAGGCCCGCGGCGGCGCCGACGATCCAGAGGTTGCGGTGCCCGAGCTCGGCGAGCGCCTCGCCGCGGTCAACCTCGACCACGATGGCCCAGCCGATCTCCGGGATGCGGCGGGTGGCGGCGAGCACGCGGTGCCCGCGGCCGTCGGAGAACTCGCCCGCGTTGCGCGCTCCGGCGAGCGCCGCCGAGGCGAACGTGGTCCGGTCGGATGCGGGCAGGCGGAAGGAGGCCCCCGGCTCGCCCCACGACTCGGGAGCGACGACGAGGATCCGGCCGGCTTCCGGGACGACGATGAAGAGGCGCTCGCGCGCGACCGCGTTGGCCCGCGCGAAGAGATCTCCGAGCGCCCGGCGCGCGTCGACGACCAGCAGCACGGTTCCCGCGGAGGCCCCCGACTCCTCGAGCACGGGCTCGGCGATCGCGAGCGTCAGTGAGTCGGAGCCCTCGGCTGCCGATCGGACCACCAGACTGTGTCTTTCCTCCCCGGCCAGCCGCGCGGGGGAGACGAGCTCCGGCCCGATGGCGCCGGCGTCGCCCGAGACTGAAAGCACGCGGCCGGCGCGGTCCGTCACGCCGAGGACCATGCCGGGCTCGTCCCCGGCCGTTTCGGCGAGCTCTCGGTGCGCGAGGGCCGCCTCCGCGGCGGAGGCTTCGCGCCCCGACACGAGGGCGCGGACGCTGTGGAGCCGGCCGACCAGGTGCGCCTCCTGCCGCCACTCGTGGAGCGCGCGCTCGGCCACCGCGAGGCGGTCGTCCACGAGCTGAGAGAGGCGCGACTCCCAATCGGCGCGCGCCACGCGCTCCTCCCACCGGATCGCCGCCGCCGCGAGGATCACGAGCAGGATCCCGGTCGCCGCCCAGGCGGCCAGGAGCCACCCGGGAAGCGCCTCGACTCGGGGCGCCGGCGCCGGGGCCGGAACGGGGGTCCTCGTGTCAGCCAACGTCACGCCCTCATCAGGCCAGCGCCCCAGTGCAGCCCCGCGCCGAGCGCGGTGAAGCCGACGAGGTCGCCTGCCCGGATCCGCCCGGCCGCCTTCGCCTCGTGGAAGACGAGCGGCAGCGTCGCCGCGGTCGTGTTCCCGTACCTCTGGATGTTGTGGAAGACCTGTTCGTCGGAAAGGCCGAGGCTCTTTTGCACGGCCTCGTTGATGCGGAGGTTGGCCTGGTGCATGAGGAGCAGGGTGAGACCCGACAGGCTTTCGCCGTACCGCTCGAGCGTCTCGCGCACGATCTCGGGCATCGCCGTGGTGGCGAGCCGGTAGACCTGGCGCCCTTCGACGATCGGCACCGTCCGGTTGTCGGAGAACATCTCGGGCGAGAAGTAGGGAAAGCTGGCCGAGCCTCCGCCGGGTACGTAGAGTTTGTCCCAGTGGTTGCCGTCGGTGCGCATGAGGAAGCCGAGGAATCCTCGGCCGTCGTCCGCGACACTCGCCTCGAGGACGAAGGCGCCCGCTCCGTCGCCGAAAAGGATGGCGCGGTCCCGGTGCGTCGTGCCCCAGGCGCGCGCCTCCGCGGAGACCGGCCCGGCCGATTCCCCGAAGAGCACGGCCCAGTCCGCTTCGCCCCACGGGAAGAAGGCGGCGTGGCATTCGGCCCCGACGAGCAGGATCCGCCGCGCGGTGCCCGAACGGATGAAGGCGTCGCAGACCTGCAGGCCCGAGAGGAACCCGGCGCACTGCATCCGGATGTCGAGCGCAGGGGTCCGGTCGAGCCCGAGCGCGCGGGCGAGGAGCCCCCCGTTGCCCGGGAAGTAGTGGTCCGGCGTCATCGTGGCGAACACGATCAGGTCGAGGTCGGAGGCCTGCAGGCCCGCGTCCGCGAGGGCGCGGCGGGCGGCTTCTGCCGCGAGCACGGAGGAGGATTGGCCGCTGCGGGCGAAATGCCGCTGCTCGATGCCGGTGCGCTGGCGAATCCACTCGTCGGTCGTGTCCATCACTTGCGAGAGCCGCTCGTTGGTGACCACGCCCTCGGGCACGAACATGCCCGAGCCGCGCACGACCATTTTCGGGGAAGGCACGCGGGAATCTTAACGGAGGGGAGCGGCTCCGGGCCCGGTTTCCGGCGGATCGAAGCGCAAACGCCTCTAATGCAGCGGCGAAATGTCGATGTCGCCCGTCGGGACGTCGAGCGCCGCCGTCCAGCCGAAAACGTTCATCCCCGCGGGGACGTCCACCCGGATCCGGCCGGCATCCTGGTTCGTGACGCCGAGCGCCGCGAACACCGCCCCGACGAAGCCGGCCGCGTGATCGCCGAGGGCAACCGTCAGCTGGCCCGCCTCGGTCCCATCGGAGCGGAACCCTGTGACCGTGACGCTGCCGGCGGCGCCGCCGTTGTAGAGCAGGAGGTAGCCGACCCGCGTGGCCGTCTGCGGCAGGCCGATTCCGACCGCCGACTGGCCGCCCTGGATCCCCGCGGCGCCGTCGATGGCAGCGGCGTACGTGCCGTAGTCTCCTGCGGCTGTGCTGGTGGCGATGCGGGTGGCGGCTTCGACCGGAAGGTCCGAGGAGACGACGAGGGCTCCGGCTCCGGCGGTGACGCCAAAGAGCGTCGGAAGGACGCTAGCGATCGACTGGCTCCCGAGGGGCGCGAGGTTGATCGTCGCCGTCTGCGGTGCGCCGGTCGCCCCGATCGCGTAGTAGGCGATCGAAACCGTGGCGCTCGCGTCGGCCGCAGGGTTCGAGAGGAAGAGATCCGAGACGATGCTCTGGTCCGCGCCGGGGATGGCCGTGACGTACGGGAAGACCCCTTGCGTGCTCGCCCCGACCGGTAGAGAGGGGGCAATGTCGGTCGTGCCGGAATCGAAGACCAGGACCGCGGCTTCCAGGGAGCCGGCGGTCACAGCGACGCGGACGACGTCCCCCGGCTCGGACGCGACGCCGAACGCCAACGCGGCCGGGTTGAACATCAGGGAGGCGTTCTTGGCCACGTCGAAGTCTCCCGAGCCGCGCGTGGTCCCGTCCGGCGCCACGAGCGAGAGCGTGGCGCGGGCCTCGACGAGCGAGGAGAGGCTCAGGATCGAGACCTCGGAGTCCGAGGCCCCGGTGAAGAGCGTCGTGGCGGACCCCGTGGTCAGGCCGGTCGTGACCGAAGTCGCCGGGAGCAGATAGCCGAAGGTGCCTCCACCCGGCGTGGTCCGCGCCGTCCGCACCTCCGCGAAGAGGTCTGCCGGGCTTCCGGAAGTGGCGCCGAGGCGGACGGGCCCGTTGACGAACTGCGTGGCGACGTTGCCGAAATTGTCCGCGAACAGGCTCGTCGCGCCCGGGCTGAGCGTGAACGTGGTCTTCGGCGCAAAGGAACCCGGGGAAAACAGGTAGAGGGATTGTCCGGCGATCGTGGCGGCACCGAGATTGGCGAGCGTGATGTTGACCTGGATCTTCAAGTCCGCCGGGCCCGCCAGGCTCGACGCCACGGGCACGGCCTGGTCGTTCGCACTGCCGACCGCCTGCAGGTTCAGCACCGCGAGATTGCCGTCGGTCCCGGCCCAGACGCGGCCCCCGACCACGGCGATGCCGTAGGTGTTGGAGGAAGAAAATGTCGTGGTCAGCATGCCCTGCGTGGGGTTGGGGTTGCTGACCGTGAAGTCGGTCGCCGCGATCGGCTTGGGCACGGACACGAACTCGGTCGGTATGATCTTCGTGTTGCGGATGGTCACCGCGCGCTGCGAAGGCGACGTCCCGACGTCGAGCGTCCGCGGCGTGAGCTCCAGCGTCCCCGCCGGCGCGGCGATGTTCGGGTCGAGCACCGAAACGGCCGACTTTGCCGCGATCGACGTGATGTAGAGCCGGCCCTGGAAGAAGTCGAAGTGGATCGGGTTGGTGACGCCGGTGTAGCTCGTGAGGAGGTTGGTCGCGGGGTCGAAGCGGTCCACGCGATTGGCGGAGCGCTGCGCGATCCAGAGGTTGCCGCTCGCGTCGAGCTCGACCTGCGCCGGATTCAGGCGGCCGCCCGTGAGCGGCGAGAACGTCCAGGAGGTCTCGGTCGCGGCCCCCGGCACCCAGTGCACGATCCGGTTGTCTCCGAAGTCCGCCAGCCAGAACGAGCCGTCCGGCGCCACCGTCAGGTCGGCGTAGGCGTACGTGCCCGCCGACCGGTAGTTGATCACTTCGAGCGTTTCCGGGTTGAAGGACTGCATCACGGCGCCGCTCTGGGGCAGCCAGACCAGCCCATCCGGGGCCCTGTAAAAAGCGGCCGGGATCGTGCCCGGGATGACCCACTCCGTGAGGTCGCCCGTGGACGTGTCGAGCCGGGCATAGGCGGAGCTGGCCCCCGGGATCTGGCTCTGCCCGCTCTCGATGAACCAGACGAGGTTGCCGTCGATCTGGAAGTCGACCGGATTGGCGCCCAGCTGTTCGGTCGTTCGGATCTGCCAGCGTTTGATGACCCCGTCCTTCATAAATGCGATGCTGTCCGAGGTGGCTTCCAAAAACCAAACCGAGCCATCGGGCTGGACCTGGATCCGGACGCCGTTGACGCGCGCGGCGCCGTCGGTCGGAAAGAGGGTGCCTTCGGGGACGGTCGTCACCGTCTGGGACGATCCCGCCGCGGCGAGGGCGAGCAGGGCGGTCGCGAGGAGCGCAAAGGGGTATTTCATAGGTTCGGCGCGATGATAACGCAGGCTCGCGCCGCGGCATTTCGGGTCGGGACGGAGTATCGTACCGGAGCACCGTCATGGCTGCCCGATCCCCGGTCGCCGATTCCCTCGCGCGCCGCACCGCCCCGGCGGCGCCGGAGCTGACCGAGCGCCTCGCGGACGGGCGCCTGCGTTGCCACGCGTGCGGCCACCGCTGCCCGATCCCGGAGGGCCGCGAGGGGGTCTGCCGCGTGCGGTTCAATCGGGGCGGCGTCCTCGAGGCTCCGCGCGGGTATGTGGGCGCTCTGCAGTGCGACCCGATCGAGAAGAAACCGTTCTTCCACGCGCTGCCGGGCACGGACGCGATGTCCTTCGGGATGCTGGGGTGCGACCTGCACTGCGCCTACTGCCAGAACTGGTTCACCTCGCAGTCGATCCGCGATCCCGATGCGGCCGCGGCGCCCCGGGACATCTCCGCGCAGGAGCTCGTGGAGCTGGCCGTGGCCGGCGGAGCCCCGACGATCGTCTCGACCTACAACGAGCCGCTGATCACGTCGGAATGGGCCGTCGAGGTCTTTCAGGCGGCCAGGGCGCGGGGACTCAGAACCGGGTACGTCTCCAACGGCAATGGCACGCCCCGCGTGCTCGACTACCTGCGCCCATGGATCGACTTTTACAAGGTGGATCTGAAGTCGATGGACGACAGGCACTACCGGCAGCTCGGCGGCGTGCTGCAGAACGTCCTCGACACGATCGCGGGCATTTTCGAGCGGGGCATCTGGCTCGAGGTCCTGACGCTCACGATTCCCGGTTTCAACGATTCGGACGACGAGTTGCGCCGCGCCGCGCGCTTCGTCGCCTCCCTTTCGCGCGACATCCCGTGGCACGTGACCGCCTTCCACCCCGACTACAAGATGACCGACCGCGGCGCGACGCCGGTCGAGACCCTACTCCGGGCCTGCGCGATCGCGGAATCGGAGGGCCTTCGTTACGTCTACGCTGGAAACCTTCCTGGAAGGGTGGGAAAGTGGGAAAACACCCGCTGTCCCGGCTGCGGCGAAACGGTGATCGCCCGTCGCGGCTTCCGCGTCCTCACCAATCGCCTGCACGCCGGCGCCTGCCCTCGCTGCGCGACACCGATCCCGGGGAGGTGGGATGCCGCCGTTGAAGGTACGACCAAAACCAACGGGATCCCGCTGCCGGTGATCTGAAGGGTTAAGTCCCGAGTCCCAGGTCCCGAGTTCCCCAACTCGAAACTCGAAACTCGGAATTTGCCCGTAAACCCGCCCCGCGATCCCTCGTCCAAGCGCTATGAGCGTGAACTGGACCCGGGACGCGGCGGCTCACCTGTATCGGCGGGCGGGCTTCGGCGGGACGCCCGCGGAGATCGACAGCCTCTACGCCCGAGGGCTGGAGGGTTCGGTTTCGTACCTCCTCGATTTCGACACGATCGACCTCGGGGTCTACGAATCGGGCCTCGCCGTCCGCAACTACAACCTCGGGCGCATCACCGGTCTCCAGCAGTGGTTCATGGACCGTATGGCGTTCTCGCCGCGGCCGCTCGAAGAGAAGATGACCTACTTCTGGAACCTCCATTGGACCTCCGGCATCGCGAAAGTCCGGGGCGAGACGCTCATGCTCAACCAGAACAAGACCCAGAGGCAGTACGCCCTGGGCAAGTTCGACGACCTCGTCCTCAGGATGTCTCAGGACCCGGCCATGCTGGTCTGGCTCGACAACGCGACGAACAAGGTCGGCAAGCCCAACGAGAACTACGCGCGCGAGCTGATGGAGCTCTTCACGCTCGGGATCGGAAACTACTCCCAGGCCGACGTCACCGAGGTGGCGCGGGCCTTCACGGGATGGACGGTCGCCAACTACAACCGCGCCACCGACTACAACGACGCGACGTTCCTCGACCGCGCCTCCGACCACGACAGCGGAACGAAGACGATCCTCGGGCAGACGGGGAACTGGAACGGCTACGACGCGATCAGCATCATCGTGAACCGGACGGATGCCGCGGGCTCGGTGCCCGGCCGCTTCCTCGGTGGCAGGCTCTGGGCGTTCTTCGCGGGGACCGACGCGTCGACGGCCGTGACCGACGCCCTGCAGCAGGTCTACACCTCCTCCGGGCACTCGATTCGCGAGGTCGTGCGCGCGATCCTGCTGCACGAGGAGTTCCATGCGCCGTACGCGTTCAAGGCGTGGGTGCGCAGCCCGGTTGAGTTCGCCGTCGCCTCCGTGCGGATGCTCGGGGGCGCGAGCGACTTCTCGACGCCGGCGAACTCGCTGCCCGGCATGGGGCAGGTGCTCTTCAATCCCCCCGACGCGAAGGGCTGGGACTGGGGCATGTCCTGGGTCAACACAGGGTCGCTCTTTGCGCGCGCGGCGCTCGCGAACACGCTCGCGTCCAACCGCGGCTCGACGGGAACGCGGTTCGACCCGAACGCGGCCCTCGCCGGCCAGGACGCCTCCACCGCGGCAAAGATCGTCGACATCCTCGCCGGCCGGTTGAACGTCGCGGACGCGCCCGCCGAGGTCCGCTCGGCCTGGATCGACTACATGAACCGGAATGACGACGGCTCGCTTGGAACCTGGACCAATACGTCGCAGAACGTGGACAAGAAGGTTCGGGGCCTCGCGCACGTGATGCTCACATGCCCGGACTTTCAACTGGCCTGAGACGCAGGGGGATGCGATGACCTTCAGCAGACGCGACTTCCTGCTCCGAACGACGGGCTTCGTGACCGTGTCCGCCATGGTGCCCCGCTGGGCGGTGGCCGGCGCCGCGCGGTTCGAGGAGTCCGTGGCCGCCTCCGACACCGGCCGCACGCTCGTCGTGCTCGAGCTCATGGGCGGCAACGACGGCCTGAACACCGTCGTGCCCTACGCCGATGCGCTCTACCCGGCGTTGCGCGCGCGCATCGGGATCCCGCTCAACTCGGTCCTTCCGCTCGACAGCGCGCTCGGACTGAACCCGGTGATGACGGGCATGAAGGCGCTCTGGGACGCGCAACGCGTGGCCGTCGTGTCGAACGTCGGCTATCCGAACTCGAGCCTCTCGCATTTCGCGGCCCGGGACGTCTGGCACACGGCGGATCTGCTCCTGGCCGAGCGCCGCGGCTGGCTCGGCCGCTGGGCCGACGACACGCTCGCGGGCGTGGGCAACCCGCTCTCCTGCACGGCGATCTCGCAGTCGCTGCCGAGGACGCTCCTTGCCGACAACGTGGGAGTCCCGACCTTCCTGAATCTCGCGAGCTACCAGTACCAGACCGACGGAGCCTTCCCGGCGGACGGGTCGAACCAGGTCACTGCGTTCCTCGCGGGCAGCGGGGGGGAGTACGGCTCCGGCAGCGCGGAGGCGGCTCTCGGCGCCGTCGGAGTGGACGCGATTTCGTCCTCGGCCACCCTCCAGACCGTGGGCAGCGGCTACGTGGCGATGGGCGCGTACCCCGCGAGCAGCCTGGGCACGGGCCTGCAACTGATCGCCGAGATCATCAACGCCGATCTCGGCGCGCGGATCCTCTACATCACGGTCGGAGGCTTCGACAACCACTCCGGCGAAGACCTGGACCACGACCCGTTGTTGATCGACGTGTCGGACTCCATCAGGGCGTTTTTCGACGACCTCGACGGCCACGGCAAGTCCGGCGGCGTGCTGCTCATGACGTGGTCGGAGTTCGGCCGGCGGGCCGAGGACAACGGCTCGAACGGCACCGACCACGGAACGGCCGCGCCGCACTTCGTCGTCGGCGATGCGGTCATCCCGGGCGTCCACGGCAGCGCGCCGAAGCTCTCGGACCTCGATGCCAACGGGAATCTCGAGATCGAGAATGACTTTCGCTCTTACTACGGCACGATTCTCTCCGACTGGCTGGGAGCGGACTCCGACGCGATCCTCGGGACGGGCTGGCCCAACCTCGGGTTCCTCGACAAGAGCTACGGCGGTCCGCGGGTCGGGGGGGAGCCGCGGCAGGGCCCGGTCCGCGTGGCCCGCCCGACGACACCGATCGTCATCCAGCGCTGAGGCGCCTTCGCGCGAACTGATAGCCTCGCGGCGTGACCGGGGCAAGAGCGACAGCGGACGGGACGCGGCGTTTCGCCGGGCGCTCGGGCGCCGCCCCCGGGCATTTTCGCGACGGGATGGGGCTCTCGCTCTCCTCGATCGGACTCGGCACTTACCTTGGTGAGGATGATGCGGCGGTCGACGCGGGCTACGAGGCGTCCATCGCGGCCGGGCTCGCAGCCGGGATCAACGTCTTCGACACGGCGATCAACTATCGCGGGCAGAAGAGCGAGCGGGCGATCGGCCGCGCCCTGGCGAAGGCGTTCGACGAAGGCCGCACGCAGAGAGACGAAGTCTTCGTGTCCACGAAGGGCGGCTATTTCCCCCACGACGGGGACGATCCGCGTCCCCCGCGGCGCTACGTCCAGGAGTCGTTCCTGGAGTCGGGCCTCGCCCCGAAAGACGAGATCGCCCAGCAGTGCCACTGCATAGCGCCTTCGTACCTCCGGGACCAGGTCGCGCGCAGCCTCGAGAATCTCGGGCTCTCGACGGTCGATCTTTACTACCTGCACAACGTCGAGACGCAGCTCGGGGCCGTGGATCGCATCACGTTCCGGGAACGCATGAAACGGGCGATCGCGGCGCTGGAGGAAGAGGTCGGGGCCGGCCGGATCGCCGCGTGGGGGATCGCCACCTGGGATGGCCTGCGCGTGCCGCCCGAGCACCCGGAGCACATCTCGATGGCGGAGGTGCTCGGGATGGCGAAAGAGATTGCCGGCGACGGGCACCACTTCCGAGCCGTGCAGCTGCCTTCGAGTCTCGCCATGGCTCAGGGCGTGGTCTATCGCTCGCAGGAAACCGGGGAAGGGAGGCGGGCCGCCCTGGCGGCTGCCACGACCCTCGGCCTGGCGGCCTTCGGTTCCGCTTCTATCGCGCATGGCCAGCTCGCCGCTGGCGACCTGCCGGAGGAGATCGCCGAAGCCTTTCCCGGCCTGCAGACCTCGGCGCAGCAGGCCCTCCAGTTCGCCCGCTCGGCGCCTGGCGTGACGAGCGCGCTGGTGGGGGTGTCGAGCCCCGAACACGCCCTCGAGGACTTCGCTCTGGCGAAAATCGCTCCGGTTGCGCCCGGGCGCATCCTCGGGCTCTTTGCCTAACAGCTTGCGGCCCTTGAGCTTGCGGCGCGGCCAGGAGCGGCGTTTTTCTGCTTGATCGCTTTTCGCGTTCTTTCATCGTAGAATGCCGTTGTTCCCGCCCGGACACGAGAGTCAGCGCGGCGGGGGTTTGGGAGTCCATGTCCGAAGATCCCTTGAGCCCGGAAAGTCTTAGGTCCGCCTCCGTTACCTCGGAGAGCCCCGCGCACCCGGAAGGCCCGATGTCCAATGATGGGCAGCCGCGGCCGCACCGCCGCCGCCGCCGCCGTCGTCGCGGGGGCCGCGGTGGACAGCCCGGAGGCGCCGGAGGCAACGGCGGCGGCGCCTCGTTCGAGAGGCCGGAAGAGGTCTCGGCCACCGGCCCCGAGCGGCCCGTCGAGGGCGTGCTGTTCCTCCCGGCGAAGGAGAGCGCTCCCGGAGTTCTCGTCTCCGCGAAGGCGAACTACCTGCCGTCCCCGAAGGACCCGCTGGTTCCGCGCGATCTGATCAACCGGGAGGGCCTCGAGGCCGGCGCCTTCGTGTCCGCGATCGCCGTCGATGGCGGCCGGCCGGTCGTGCGCAGGATCGAGACCGTCGAAGGCCTCGAGCCGGGCGCGTTCCGGCAGCGCTCCGCATTCGCCGAGCTCATCTCGATAGACCCGACCTCGCGCATGAAGCTCGAGACCGATCCCGACGAGATGTGCGGCCGGGTCGTGGACCTGCTCGCGCCGATCGGGCGCGGCCAGCGCTGCCTGATCGTGGCGCCCCCCAAGGCCGGCAAGACGACGCTCTTGAAGCGCATGGCCCATGCCGTCGAAGTCAACGACCCCGACGTGCACGTGATCGTGCTCCTGATCGACGAGCGCCCGGAGGAGATCACGGACTTCCGCCGCAGCGTGACGCGCGGCGAGGTCATCGCCTCGTCCGCGGACCTGTCCGCCGAGAACCACATCGCGGTCGCCGAGATCGTGGCCGAGCGGGCGCGGAGGCTGATCGAGTGCGGCAAGCACGTGATCATCTTCCTCGACTCCATCACCCGCATGGCGCGCGCGTACAACCACATGCAGAAGGGCGGCGGCAAGATCATGTCGGGCGGCATCGACGCCCGCACGATGGAGAAACCGCGCCGCTTCTTCGGCGCCGCGCGCAACGCCGAGGGCGGCGGCTCGCTGACGATCGTCGCGACCGCGCTCGTGGACACGGGCTCGCGGATGGACGAGATCATCTTTCAGGAGTTCAAGGGCACCGGCAATACGGAGCTCGTGCTCGACCGCGACCTCTTCAACCGGCGCATCTTTCCCTGCGTCAACATCCCGCAGTCGGGAACGCGCAAGGAAGAGAAGCTCTACAGCCCCGAGGACCTGCCGAGGATCGTCAAGCTGCGCCGCGCCCTGGTCGCCGTGGACAAGATCCAGGCGATGGAGCTCGTGCTCGGGCGCCTCTCGAAGTTCAAGACGAACGCGGACTTCCTGAAGAGCTTCTAATCTCGCGTTTCAGGCTTCAGGAGGGGTGGGCCTCGCGACTGGAAACCTGAAACCTGTTTTCAGCGTCTCCGGCTCTTCCTCTTCGTCCTTCCGAAACTCTCTGCCTCGGACTTGGGCGCCGGCTTCGGCGCCTCGCGCCGCGCCTCCGGCCGCGAACGGAAGCCGGCGTGCGCCCGGGGCGCCTGCGCCACCCGGCCCGACCGGAAGAGGCTCTCCGGCGGCCACTCGACCGGGATCTTGCGCCCGACGCGCTTCTCGATCGCGTCGAGCGAGAACACGTAGTCGTCGCAGGCGAAGGACACCGCGGTCCCGAGCGCGCCCGCCCTGCCCGTGCGGCCGATCCGGTGGACGTAGTCTTCGGAGTCTTCCGGAAGGTCGTAGTTGATGACGTGGGAGACGCCCTCGATGTGGAGCCCCCGCGAGGCGACATCCGTCGCGACGAGGACCGCGAGCCGGCCGTCCTTGAATTCCTCGAGCATCTTCAGGCGCCGGTCCTGGGGAACGTTGCCGGCGAGCGCGCGCGTCGGGTAGCCGTTTGCCGAGAGTCCGCGAACGAGGTCGGCCGCCGTCGTGCGGCGGTTGACGAAGATGAGGACGCGGCTGCCGCCCTCCTTCTCGAGCAGCCCGAGCAGCAGGCGGAACTTCTCCGTCGAGGACACGTGGTAGAGCAGCTCCGTGATCCCGTAAGGGAGGACGCGCTCGGGCTCGATTTCAACCTTTTCGGCGTTGTTGGTGTGCTCGTACGCGAGCTCCATCACGCGGATCGACAACGTCGCCGAAAACAGGAGCGTCTGGCGCCGGTGGTAGGGCGGGCAGCGGCGCAGTATGCGGCGCAGGTCCTTGATGAAGCCCATGTCGAACATCCGGTCCGCTTCGTCGATCACCAGGATCTCCACGTCCCGGAGCGAGACCGCCCCCTGCTGCTCGTAGTCGAGCAGACGGCCGGGCGTGCCGACGAGCAGGTCGGGTATCCTCTGCACCGCCTCCCGCTGGAGCCGGTAGTCGATGCCCCCGAAGACCGCGAGCGTCGACAGCCCCGTGTGCCCCCCGAGTGCCTCGGCGTCCGCGCGGATCTGCGCGACGAGCTCCCGCGTGGGCGCGACGACGAGGGCGCGCGGGCCGCGGGGCGCGTGGGCAGGCTTCTTCTGGAGAAGCCGCGCAAAAATCGTGATCAGAAATGCCGCGGTCTTACCCGTCCCGGTCTGGGCCTGTCCGGCCAAGTCGCGCCCCGCCAGCGAGATCGGGAGGGCCTTGGCCTGGATCGGCGTCGCGAAGACGAATCCGGCCTCGGCGATGCCCCAGCGGACCTCATCCGGGATGGGGTAGTCGGAGAGAAGCGTTCCCGTCAGGTGATTTTCGGAGGTGGCGGAGGTCATTGGAGCCGGGGAGGATACTACCGCAGACCGCAGACCGCAGACGCCAGACCGCCAACGCGGCCTACCGGATCCGCCGGCCCCAGTCTCCGACGAGCGGCTTGCCCGTGGCCTTGGCGAGCGCCTCGCCGATCGCTCTCTTTTCGCCGGGGCCGGCCGCGCCGGCGATGGGGTAGAGGCGCCCGCGCGAGCGCGCGGCGAGTCTCTTGACGGCCCACGTCCACCAGGGTGAAAGAGGCCAATAGGTCTCGCGCCAGCAGTCGAGCGCGTCCGCCGCGATCGTCTCGGTCCTCGTCCGTTCGAAAGCCGTCGTCCGGATCGTGATCCCCTCCGGCTCGACGTCGATGCGTTCCTCGGCGAAGGCGAGTGCCGCCAGGCCAATGAGGGCCAGCGGCGCCGACACGAGAACCGCGAGGGACAGGAAAATGAGCACCGGCAGTGGCAGGTCTCCAAAGTCGCCTCTGCGCATCCCCGAGTCCCAGGCCTGGCCGAGCCGATAGGCGCCCAGAAGGGCCGCACCCGCGACCGCCAGTGCGATCGCGGCGATCCTCCGCCGCCATGCGCGGTCCTGGACGAGCGGGGGGATCGTGACCGTCAGGCCGCCCGCGCAGGGCGTGATCGCGATACGGGAGCCCTTGCCGATCTCCAACGACCCGATTGTATGATTCGCTTGCCCCGGCGGAGGCCGGGCCTACAGGAGGCAAAGCGTGGCAAAAAAGAAAAAGTCCGCGAAAAGGACCTCGAAGAAGGTGAAGAAGACCTCGAACAACGCGAAGAAGACCGGAAACCCGGCGAGAAAGGCCCCTACGAAAGCCGCGCGGCGCCCGAAAAAGACGTCTGCCGGCAGGAAATCTGCGGCGAAGAAGCCGCCGGCGAAGAAGGCTCCCGCGAAGAAGGCTGCCGCCGGGGCCTCCGTCGGCGAGATCTATGGGGCAGAGGGATGGCGGGAGGAAGAGCTCTCCGCGGCGGAATTGGGCGCCGATGCGCCGGAGCTCGACGAGCTCGAGGCCGAGATGGACGGGGCGGAGCTCGGGGGCGAAGACGAATCCGAATGGTGAGCGCAGGGGCTACGAATGGTAGTAGGATGACCCCAGCGTAGCTCCCATTGCCGGGCTCTTGCTCGGCTGGCGACGAAGAAGGTCCCGAGGAATCGGGACCTTCGCATTTTACACGGCTACTTTCCGATCCGAACGGGTCGCCGGTTCTTGTCCAGGTTCACGTAGGTCACCTCCGCCTCCGTGACCTTGACGCGATTGCCGATCCCTTCGCCCGACTGCGAAAAGACCTCGACCGAGATGGTGATCGAGGTGCGCCCGATTCGCACGAGGCGCGTGTACAGCGAGACGAGGTCGCCGACGTAGACCGGCTCGTGGAAGACCACTTCGCGCATCGCCACGGTGACGAGGAACTCGGCCCCGTGGCGCTTGGCCTCGACCGCGCCCGCCTGGTCGATGTAAGAGAGGATGACGCCGCCGAAGATCGTGCCGTGGGCGTTGGTGTCCTTCGGCATCATGATGACCCGGATCGAAGGCTCCCTTCCGTCCGGTCCTTCTGGCGTCGGCGCGTTCAGAAGCCGCCGCCCTTCTTGGGGATGCGCGGGGGCCCGTAGACCGTCGAGATCCGCACGGCGGCGCCGTCGGTCAGGTTGATCGTCATCGTGCCGTCGGAGAAGTAGTAGGTCCAGATCTCGTGCTTTGCGTCGCGGCCGCTCGTGCCGACCGCGAAGCCCGGTCTTCCGATGGCGGCCGCGATCTTGTCCGACGTCGAGCCCGGGTCGATCTTCTTCCGGGCGTCGGTCATGCTGCCGGGCGTGAGCTGCGACCCCACGCCGGCAATCGCGCGGGCTTCCTGCAGCTCGCGGCCTTCCCACCACCGCGGCAGCCAGAGGGCGGCTGCAAGAAGGGCCGGGACGATCACGACCGCGGCGAGCAGGCGGCGCCGCGTCGTCTGTTCGGCGTCCATCAGCAGACGAAGCTCCGGGGCTCCCCGAGCGTTCGGCGCACGGAGCGCTCGAGGTCGCGGGCGTGCTGTAGCAGGGCGCGCGACAGGCCCCCGCGCGTCGGCAGCCCCTCGGCACGCGCCGCCACTTCCGCCAGGGCCGCGCGCGCCTCGGACGCGTCCGTCTCCCGCGCGAATGCCTCTTCGGCCGACAGGGCCCCCGCCAGGTGCGCGGGGACCGAGACGGCGGCCTTGCGCAGCAAGCGCGCCCCTTCCGGATCGCGCTCCCGCAGTTGTTCCGCGACCGCGTAGGCCTCGTGGGCGAGCGCCATCGCTTCGGTCCAGAGGGGATGCTGCTTGTAGTCGGGGCGCTCGGGAGTCATGCGGGTATTGTAGACCGCCCCGACGGGCCGTCTTGCGAACGACGCCGCTCGCGATAGAATCCGCGCGCTTTTCTCCTCCCCGGCGGGAGGGGATCGGCCAGAGGAAAACATGAAACAGAAAGTCACCGTCGTCGGAGCCGGAAATGTCGGAGCCACGGTTGCGCAGCGCATCGTCGAGAAGGAGCTTGCGGACGTCGCCTTGATCGACATCATCCCGGGCGTGCCGCAGGGCAAGGCGCTCGACATCATGGAGTCGGCGCCAGTCGAGAAGTTCGACGCGCGGATGTCCGGCTCGAACGGGTACGAGATCGCCGAAGGCTCGGACGTCGTCGTGATCACCGCGGGCGTGCCGCGCAAGCCCGGGATGAGCCGCGACGACCTGGTCGCCACCAACGAGGGCATCGTCGCCGACGTCGTGCGCAAGGTCCTCCCGGGCTCGCCAGACGCGATCCTCATCGTCGTCTCCAACCCGCTCGACGCGATGTGCGAGGTGGCGCGCCGGGTCTCGAGGCTCCCGCGCGAGCGTGTCTTCGGGATGGCGGGTGTGCTGGACTCGGCGCGCATGCGGTGGTTCATCGCCGAGGCGCTCGGCGTCTCGGTCGAGAACACGCACGCGTTCGTCCTCGGCGGCCACGGCGACACGATGGTGCCGCTGCCCCGGTTCTCGACCGTTGCCGGCATTCCGATCCCGGAACTGCTGCCGAAGGAGAAGATCGACGCCATCGTCCAGCGCACGCGCGACGGCGGCGCCGAGATCGTCAACCTGCTGAAGACCTCGGCCTGGTATGCGCCCGCTTCCGCGGTCGTCGAGATGGTGGACGCCGTGCTGAAGGACAAGAAGAAGATCCTGCCGTGCGCCGCCTATCTCCAGGGGGAGTACGGCATGCAGGACGTGTACCTCGGCGTACCCGTCCAGCTCGGGGCGTCCGGCATGGAGAAGGTCGTCGAGATCGCCCTCACCGCGGAGGAGGGCGCCGCCCTGGCCCGGTCCGCCGCGGCGGTCCGGGAGCTCTACGGCATCCTGAAGGTCTGAGCGGTCCGGGACGGATGCGATGGAGGTTGCGCGCCACTCCCTCTTTCGCCGTCTCCACTCGATCACGGGCGTCGTGCCGGTCGGAGCGTTCCTCGGGTTCCACCTTTACGTCAACGCCTCGGCGTCGCGGGGCGCGGACGTTTACAACGCGATGGCGCGGCGGCTCCAGGGGTTGCCGCTCGTGGTCCTGCTCGAGGTCCTCGTCGTCGTGCTGCCGATCTTCTTCCACGGCATCTACGGCCTCTTCCTGACGGCAACCGAACCGCCGGGGGCCGGGCGCCCGGGCCGCGACCGCCGGACTCTTGCGATCTTTCAGCGCGTGACGGGGGTCCTCCTCTTCGGATTCATCCTCCTTCATCTGTGGACGGCGCGTCTCGTCCAGGTGCGCGATCACGAGAGCGTCGACCTCTTCCGCCTGATGCAGGCCGTGCTGTCGAGCCCGTGGATGCACGCCGCCTATGTCGCGGGACTCCTCGGGGCAACGGCCCACCTCTCGGTCGGCATCTTCACTTTCACCGACGCCTGGGGCCTCGCCCGGAGCCCCCGGTCCAGGAGGCTCGTGGCGGCCGTCGCCGTCGTGGTTTTCGCGATCCTGTCGAGTCTCGGGTTGCGTTCCCTGGCCTCATTCCGGCTTTGAACGCCCCCTCACGACTCACGACTCACGACTCACGACTTCCCGTATAATCCCGCGCTCTTTCGGCAGGAACATGAAAGTCCACGAATACCAGGCCAAGTCGATCCTCGCCCGTTACGGCGTCGCCGTGCCGCGCGGCGAGGTCACGGACAGTCCCGCGCAGGCGCGCGAGATCGCCAAGCGTCTCGGGGGCCGCGTCGTCGTCAAGGCCCAGATCCACGCGGGCGGCCGCGGCAAGGGCGGCGGCGTCAAGCTCGCGAACGACCCCGAGGAGGCCCACGATCTGGCCAGGAAAATCCTCGGGATGACGCTCGTCACGCCGCAGACCGGCCCGGCCGGCCGCCTCGTCCAGAAAGTCCTCGTCGAAGAGGCCCTCGACATCGCGCGCGAGCTCTACCTCGGCATCACGCTCGACCGTTCGCGCGGGCTGCCAGTGGTCATGGCGTCGCTCTCGGGCGGGATGGAAATCGAGGAGGTCGCCGCGAAAGACGCGAACGCCATCGTCCGCGAGGCCATCGATCCTTCCACGGGCATGTTTCCCTTCCAGGCGCGCAAGCTCGCATTTGCGCTCGGCCTTTCGGGCGAGAGTTTCAAGAGGAGCGTCGCGCTCATGGAGGCGCTCTTCGAGGCCTACGTCGAGACCGACGCGAGCCTGGCCGAGATCAACCCGTTGCTCGTGACGAAGCAGGGCGGGGTCCTCGCGCTCGACGCCAAGATGACGTTCGACGACAACGCGCTCTTCCGGCATCCCGACATCAAGGAGATGCGGGATCTTTCCGAAGAGGACCCGCTCGAGGTCGAGGCGTCGCGGTTCGGCCTGAACTACATCAAGCTCGAAGGCAACGTCGGGTGCATGGTCAACGGCGCGGGGCTGGCGATGGGCACGATGGACCTCGTGAAGCTCGCCGGCGGCGAGCCCGCGAACTTCCTGGACGTGGGCGGCGGCGCCAGCGAGGAGCAGGTCAAGAACGCCTTCCGCATCATCCTGTCGGACAAGAACGTGCGCGCGGTGCTCATCAACATCTTCGGCGGCATCATGCGTTGCGACATCATCGCCAAGGGCGTCGTCGCGGCGGTGCGCGAGATGGGCCTCTCGATCCCGATCGTCGTGCGGCTCGAGGGCACCAACGTCGACCAGGGCAAGGCGATCCTGCGCGAGTCCGGATTGAAGATCACCCCGGCGGACGGCCTGGCCGATGCGGCGCAGAAGGTCGTGGAGGCCGTGCGATGAGCATCTGGGTCGGCAGGCAGACGCGCCTGCTCGTACAGGGGCTCACCGGCCGCGAGGGGACTTTCCACGCGCTCGCCTGCCGCGAGTACGGGACGCAGGTCGTCGCGGGCGTCACGCCGGGCAAGGGCGGGACGACGCACGAGGGGATCCCGGTCTTTAACACCGTGGCGGATGCCGTGCGCGAGACGGGCGCCAACGCTTCGATGATTTTCGTGCCGCCGCCCTTCGCCGCGGATGCGATCGTCGAGGCGGCAGATGCGGGCGTGGGCGTGATCGCGTGCATCACCGAGGGAATCCCGACCAACGACATGCTTCGGGCGCGCGGCTTCCTGGATCGCCTGGCGGCGGCGGGGAAGGCCGTGCGCCTCATCGGCCCGAACTGTCCTGGCATCATCACGCCGGGGGAGTGCAAGATCGGCATCATGCCCGGGCGCATCCACACGCCGGGGACGGTCGGCGTCATCTCGCGCTCGGGCACGCTCACGTACGAGGCGGTGGACCAGTTGACGCGGCTCGGCCTCGGGCAGTCGACCGTCATCGGAATCGGCGGCGACCCGGTCAACGGCACCAACTTCATCGACTGCCTGATGGCGTTCAAAGAGGACGCGGGCACGGAAGCGATCGTCCTGATCGGAGAGATCGGCGGCATGGCCGAGGAAGAGGCCGCGTGCTGGGTCGCCGGCAACCTGAAGAAGCCGGTCGTATCGTTCATAGCGGGCCAGACGGCGCCCCCGGGCCGGCGCATGGGTCACGCCGGGGCGATCATCGCGGGCGGTAAGGGCACGGCCGCCGAGAAGATGAAGGCGCTCGAAGCGGCGGGGATCGGCGTGGTGCGCTCGCCCGCCGACATCGGAAAGAAGATCAAGGAGATGCTCGGGCGGTAGCCCGCCGGGCGGATCTGCGGCGAGAAAGCAGAAGGAGACACGACTTGGAACGGACACTGACGATCTTGAAGCCCGACGCCGTCGCCGCGGGGAAGGCCGGCGCGATTCTGGCGCACCTGGAGAAGGAAGGATTTCGTCTGATCGGGGTCAAGAAAATGCGGCTGTCACCCGAGCAGGCCCGCGCGTTCTACGCCGTGCACAAGGAGCGTTCGTTCTACGGCGCGCTGGTGACCTTCATGACCGAGGGGCCGGTGATCGTCGCGGCGCTCGAGCGGGCGGACGCGGTGCCCCACCTGCGCAGGACGATGGGCGCGACCGACTCGCGCAAGGCCGATCCCGGAACGGTCCGCAACCTCTTCGGCACGGACATCGAGCGCAACGCCATCCACGGAAGCGACTCGGCCGAGAACGCGGCGAACGAGATCGCGTTCTTCTTCGGCGGGGCGGAGCTGATTTGAGGGAAGTCGACAGTTAACAGTTGAGAGTCGACAGGAAGGGGAGGCTGTTCATGGCTCCTCCGGACTGTCGACTGTCGACTGGCGACTTCTTCGCAGCGTCACCAGCACCCGGTTCGCCACTCCCCTCAGGATCGCGACTTCGCGCATCGTCATCGGGCGCCCGGCGACGAGTCGTCTCCAGTCGCGGAGCGAGCGTTCTCGGTGGCCCGTGTCGTAGAAGGCGATCGCTTCGAGCGCGCGATCCCAGTGCGCGATGGCGGATTCGATCTCGGCGGCGGGCGCCCAGGGTTCGGTCGGGTCGGCGGTTTCGGCCTCCGGCGCGGTAAAGGCGGTGGCCACCCCGAGAACGAGCGCCACGGCATGCGAAAGGTTCATGGTCGGAAAGGCCGGATCGGTCGGCAGGCGCAGGCACGCCGAGGCGCGCGCCAGCTCGTCTTCGGTCAGGCCGCTGCGCTCGGGGCCGAAGACGAAGGCCGCAGGGACGCGTCCCGCCTCGGAGAGAAACCCTGGCAACTCGGAGAGCTCGAGCAGTCGCGCGCGCCCGCGGCCCCGCATGGACGAAGTCGTGACGACGACCGCGAACTCGGCCACAGCCGCGTCGAGGCTCGGGTGGCGCGCGATCGCGCCGAGCAGACCGGCGGCCCCGACGGCGAGGCGGACGGAGTCCGGATCGGGCAGGACCGCCGGTTCCACGACCGAGAGACCCTGGATGCCGAAATTCTTGGCGACCCGCGCCACCGAGCCGAGGTTAGAAGCGTTGTGGGGCCGCACGAGAACGATCGACCGGGCGGGCGTCGTCAAGGG
>JBGPGG010000036.1:0-24823 GCA_041483715.1 Thermoanaerobaculia bacterium | reverse complement strand
GCCAGGTCCACGTCGAAGAAGTAGTCCTTCTGGTCGTGCGGTGGCTCGATGGGCTTGATGTTCTCGACGAGGGCCGGCTGCCACTGGTTGCTGTCGCCGCCGATGAAACCATAGAAGTACTCGAAGCCGAGGCCGGTCGGCCACAGGTCGAAGGGGCCCGCCTGGCTCGTCTGCCAGTCGGGCACGTTGTGGTTCTTGCCGTACCAGGCCGTGTTGTAGCCGTTCTGCCTGAGCACCTCGGCGAACGTGCCGGCGCTCTTCGGCATCAGCGAGTTGTACCCGGGGAAGCCCGTGCCCAGCTCCATGATGATGCCCGTGGCCGCGCTGTGGTGGTTGCGCCCGGTCAAGAGCGCCGCGCGCGTGGGCGAGCAGAGCGCAGTCGTATGGAACTGCGTGTAGCGCAGGCCGCTCTTCGCGAGCCGCTCCATCGTCGGTGTGGGAATCGGCCCGCCGAAGGTCGAGCTCGCGCCAAAGCCCACGTCGTCCGTCAGGATCAGGAGGATGTTCGGCGCGCCCTTGGGCGCCTGGACTTCCTTTGGGAAGTCCTTGATGGAGTCCTTGGCCTTGCGGCCGATGTAGCCCTTGAAGGGCGGCTCCGGCCGCGGCAGGACGTCCTGCGCGAAGGCCGGGATGCACAGACCGCTGGCAAAGATCGCCGCGACGAGTCGGTTGATTCGGGTCATGTTCTGGCTCCTTTTTCGCGGGCCATCTTATCCCCCCGAAGTCCACCTCACCGCCGGTATCATCGGCCGGAAGCTCGCCCGCGTGAGAGTTCGAGCGAGCGAAGGAGCCGGATTCATGAGCGGAATCTTCGGGCGGGCACGCTGAGCTTCATCGTGCTCGTCGCTCTCGTCGTGTACGTCACGCTGGATCTCAACCAGCCGCGCCGCGGACTGATCACCATCAACCAGGAGCCGCTCGAGCGGCTGCTCACGACGATGAAGCCGTGACGGCACCCGCGGTCGTGCTACCCTTTCGAGCGAGAGCGCGCGCATCCATAGAGACCTCCAGTTCCGGTTGAGAAACCGCCGCACTGCCGCCGCCGTTGCGGCTCTGACCCTCCTTCTCTCGAGCCTTCCCGTCCCTGCCCGGGCCGAGGAGCGCGCGACGATCTTCTGGAAGGGCGAGTCGCATCCGATCGGCACGCTCGGCGGCAAGGAATTCGTCGTGTCGGACGCCGCGCGGGCGCTCGGATACAGCGTCGCGTCGGACCCGGGCACGAGCGTCCTCACACTGACCGGCCAGGGCCACCAGATCCTGCTCGGCCCCGGCACGGCGCAGGTTCCCGTGGACCGCCGCATCATTCCCATCTCGCTGCCGGCCCGTATCGTCGGCGGCTCCCTCTACGCCCCCACGGACTTCTTCGAGAAGGTCCTCTTCCCGCTCGCCGGCGCTGCGGGCAGCTACGACGCCGCGAAGCGGGTCTGGACCCTCACGGCGGCCGGCCCGCCTCCTCTCTCGATCGAGGTCGCCGTCGTGCACGTCGCGCCCACGACGCAGGTCGTGCTGCGGCTCTCGGCCGCGGCTAAACCTACGACGGCGCTCTCGGAGAAGGGCTTCGTGGTCCGCTTCGCCGACACGAAGATCGACCCGCCCTATCCCGAGAAGAAGTTCGACGATCTGTTCGTGGCCGCGGTGCGCTTCTCGGGCGACGCCGCGACGGTCGAGTTTCGCGAGGCGAACCTGACCGCGCGCGCGTACCCGCTCACGTCCCCGGACCGCCTCGTCATCGAGGTCGGGCGCAGGGCCGCGGCGGCCTCGGCTCCGGTCGAGCCGGCCGCGCCCGCGCCGGCCCCGGCGCCGCTGCTGACGATCGTCGTCGATCCCGGCCACGGCGGCACCGAGACTGGCGCCATCGGCCCGGGCGGCCTCAAGGAGAAGGAAGCCACGCTCGACATCGCGAAAAAGCTCGCCGCCACCCTGCCAAAGGTCCTCTCCTGCCGCACGGTGCTCACGCGCGACTCGGACGTCCTCATCCCGCTCGACGACCGCGCCTCGATCGCGAACCACGAGAAGGCGGACCTGTTTCTGTCGGTGCACGCCAATTCTTCGCGGGCCGCATCCGCGAAGGGCTCGGAGACGTACTACCTCTCGCTCGAGGCGTCGGACAAGATCGCCCAGGAAGTCGCGAAAGAGGAGAACCAGGCCGGCGCGCCCGCCGGCGCCGGTCCGGAGGGCACGACCGGCAATCACGGTCTCGATTTCGTCCTGTGGGACCTCGCGCAGAGCGCGCACCTGAAGGAGTCGAGCGAGCTCGCCGAGTCGATCCAGGTCGAACTAAACGGTGTCTCGGACACCGCCAACCGCGGTATCAAGCAGGCGCCCTTCCGCGTCCTGGTGGGCGCGACGATGCCTGCCGTCCTCGTCGAGTTCGCGTTCATCTCGAACGCCGAGGAAGAAAAGAAGTTGAGGGACCCGGAGTTCCAGCAAGCGGTCGCCGACGCCGTGGCGCGGGCGGTCGCCCGCTTCTTCACGAAGCGCAGTCCCTCCGCCGTTCGTCCAGCGCCGGCGGAAACCCCCCCACCCCGGCCCTCTCCCGGGGGGAGAGGGGCACTGCCCGCCGCGCCATGAGCCGGCGCGCGGCCGCGATCCTCCTCGCCGTGCTGGCGGCCGCCGTCGCGGCTCTTCTCTTCGTCAATCGCAGCGGCCTGCCCCAATTCGCGCGACGCGGGCCGCGGCCGTTCCTGCGCGTCTCGCCGGCCGCGCCGGCGTCCGTGACGGCGGCCCCGGGGGCGACTCCGGCGCCCGTGATCGAGACGATCCGCGTCACGCTCTACTTTCCAGACCAGAACGGGCTGCTCCTGCATCCGGAGGAAAGGGACATCCCGAAACCCGCGGGCGGCGCCGCTTTCCTGAAGGCCCTTTTCGCGGAGCTGCAGAAAGGCCCCATCCGCGAGGGCCTGATGGCCGCCGTGCCGGACAAGATGCAGCTGCGCAACGCGTTCCTCCTTCCGGAGGGCCAGGCCGTGCTCGATCTGGCCGTCGACGCGGGGCTCGCGTTCGGCTCGGACGAGGAGCTGACGATCGTCGCCTCGCTCGTCGACACCACGCTGCAGAACGTGGCGGAGACGTCCCGTGTGAGAATCCTCGTCAACGGCGAGCCCGCCGAAACCCTTGGAGGCCACGTGGACCTGACACGACCGCTGCTCTTCATCCGCAGCGTCATCGAACCGCCCGGATCTCAGACGCCGGCCGCGCTGACGCCGGCCGTCACGCCGACTGTGCCGCCGACGGCGCCGCCAGTGCAAGCGACCGCACGGCCGCGCCCGCAGCCGACGCGCGCGGGCCGGCCATGAGCCGCTCGACGCCGCGCCCCGACGGGCGCAAGCCCGCCGAGCTGCGCGAGGTCGCGATCGAAACCGGCGTCGCCCGCCACGCGGAGGGCTCCGCCCTGATCTCGCTCGGACACACGAAGGTCCTCTGTGCGGCGTCCGTCGAAGACCGCGTTCCGGCATTTCTCAAGGGCACGGGCAGCGGCTGGGTCACGGCCGAGTACGGGATGCTCCCCCGCGCCACGCACACGCGCTCGGCGCGCGAGGCGGCGCAGGGCAAGCAAGGGGGGCGCACGCTCGAGATCCAGCGCCTCATCGGGCGGTCGTTGCGCAGCGTCACGGAGCTTCGGGGACTCGGGGAGCGCACGATCACGCTCGACTGCGACGTCCTGCAGGCCGACGGCGGCACCCGCTGCGCCGGGATCACGGGAGCGTGCGTGGCGCTCGCGATGGCGCTCGCGAAGCTGTGCCGGGACGGCAAGATTCCGCGCTGGCCCCTGCGCGAGACGGTCGCCGCCGTCTCGGTCGGGATCTGCGCCGGCCAGGCCGTGCTCGACCTCGCCTATGAAGAGGATTCGGAAGCCGACGTCGACTGCAACGTCGTCGCCACCGCCTCCGGCGCTTTCGTCGAGATCCAGGGCACGGCGGAACGGCGGCCGTTCTCCGAGGAGCAGCTCGTCGAGATTCTCGCGCTCGCCCGCAAGGGACTCAAGAAGCTCCGCGAGCTCCAGAGCGACGCCCTCGCCCCGCACGTCGAGGGGATCGACTTTACGTAGCCGTCGGGCGGCTCGGCACCTGGATCGCCCCAACAGAAACCCTCTCCCCCGAGGCGGAGAGGGAAGGGTGAGGGATCAAGCTCACCTGCTTACACAAGGACCGCTACTGCCGCCATCGGGTAGGCTTCCGCGTTCCGTTGCCGTAACTCAGTGACGTGTTGAGAAACGACACCTAGAATCGTATCCACTCTCAATCGGAAGGAGCCGCGCATGGCGCTGACGGTGGGGTTCATCGGGCTGGGAACGATGGGGACCGGGATGGCGCGCAATCTCGCGAGGGCGGGTTTCCCGCTCGCGCTGTCGAGCCGCACGGCCGCGAAGGTGAAGGCGCTCGCCGCGGAGCTCGGCGCGCATGCGTGCGGCTCGCCCGCCGAGGTCGGCGCGGCCTCCGAAATCGTCGTCTCCTGCCTGCCCGATTCTCCGGACGTCGAGCAAGTCCACCTCGGCGCGCAGGGCACGGCGAGCGGCGCCGCCAGGGGGACCATCGTCATCGACTGCTCGACCATCGCGGCCGAGGCCGCCCGCTCGATCGCGGGCCGGCTCGCGGAATCGGGCCTCTCCTTTCTCGACGCGCCGGTTTCCGGCGGACAGAAGGGCGCGACCGACGGGACGCTGACCTTCTTCGTCGGCGGGGAGGCGGCCGCCCTCGAGAAGGCGCGGCCGGTCTTCATCGCGATGGGAAAGCGGATCACGCACCTCGGTCCTTCCGGCGCGGGCCAGCTCGGCAAGGCCGTCAACCAGATCGTCGTCGCCGGAAATCTCATGGCCGTCTCCGAGGGCATCGTGTTCGCGCAGAAGGCGGGACTGCCGATGCCGGCCCTCCACGAAGCGCTCATGGGCGGCGCCGCGAGCTCCTGGATGCTCGACGTGCTCGGAAAGAAGATGATGGACCGCGATTTCAAGCCGGCCTTCGCGATCAAGCACCAGCAGAAAGACCTCGGCATCGTGCTGAAAACCGCGCGCGAGAAGGGCGTGCCGCTGCCGGGCGTCGCCCTCGTGCACCAGCTGCTCTCGGCGCTCGAGGCGCAGGGGCGCGGTGAGGACGGTACACAGGCGCTCCTGACGCTGTACGAGAGCATGAGCGCGCCGCGATGAGGGCCGCCGCGCGAATTTGGCTTCAGCCCTTTCGCCGGCGGGCCCGCTCATAGATCTCGCGCCGGTGCCCGAGCATCACGACGAGAACGACGAGCTCCTCGTCGCGGATCTCGTACACGACGCGATAGTCACCGACGCGATACGACCAGAACGGACGCAATTCGCCGTGGAGGGGTTTACCGAGACGAGGACTTTCGGCGAGGCGTTCGAGACCCCTTCGCGCCCTTTCGGCCACCGGCGCTGGCAACCGGCGAATGTCTCGAGCGGCGCCGGGAAGGTACTGCAGACGAACCGCCATGCTTCCCCCAGACATCGTCGTGCTCGAGGACCATTCCGTTCTCGAGCTCGCGGCGCGCACGGGCGATCTTGCCCATTGCGGCCGCGTCCGACAGTATCGAAACCGTCTCGAGCAGACTTTCCCAGTCCTCCACGGAGACAAGAACACCGGAGGGCTTTCCGTTGCGCGTGATCCGAACGGCCTCACCGCGCTCGGCGACGCCGCGCAGGAGCTCCAGAAAGGTGGTCTTGGCCTCGGTCGCGGTAACGGTCGTCATATGGTCATTATACTAGTCACATGCCCGACACGGCGAAACTGCTTCGAGGCGTTCGCGCGCTCCTCGTGGATCTCGAGGGGACCGTCTACCAGGAAGGGCGCCTCATCCCCGGCGCGGCCGAGGCACTCGCGGCGGCCGGCGCTCGGGGGATTCCGCGCCTCTTCGTGACCAACACCACGAGCCGGCCGCGCTCCGTCATCGTCCGGGACCTCGCGCAGATGGGCCTCGCCGTCGAGCCCGACGCGGTCTTCACCGCTCCGCGCGCCGCCCGCCAGTACCTGCTCGGCAAGGGCGCCCGGCGCTGCCACCTGCTCGCCCGCGAGACGCTCCTCGAGGATCTCGAAGGCATCGAGACGGCCGACGCGGGCGCCGATGCCGTCCTGCTCGGCGACCTCGGCGAGCACATGACCTTCGAGAGGCTCAACCGCGCCTTCCGGCTTCTGCTCGACGGCGCCGAGCTCGTGACGCTCGCGCGCAACCGCTACTGGAGGGACAAGGACGGCCTCGTTCTCGACGTCGGCGCGTTCGCTGCCGCGCTCGAGTACGCCTCGGGCACGACGGCCACGCTCGTCGGCAAGCCCTCCATCGAGTTTTTCGCCGCGGCCCTCGCCTCGCTCGGCGTCGCGCCTTCGGAGGCGGCGGTCATCGGCGACGACCTCGAATCCGACGTTGCCGGCGCGCAGGCGGCCGGAATGAAGGGTGTCCTCGTCCGGACCGGGAAGTTTCGCCCGGCGGAGCTGGACCGCAGCGGGGTCCGCCCGGACGCCGTTCTCGATTCGCTCGCCGGCCTCGACCGCCTCCTTTGATAGTCTGACCCCGATGGCCGAAAAGCCCACTTCCGACGACCACGCCTCGCGCGTCCACGAGGGCTTCGACGCACTGCACGAGACGGTGGGCGGCCGGCTCGACGACGCTTCCCGCGAAGCGATCGAGAAGCTGCGCTCCGCCGCGACCGCGCGAGACGGAGATGCGCTTCGCAGCGGCCTCGAGGAGCTTCGGGACCGTCACGGGTGGCTCTACCGGGAGCTCGCCGCTCACCCGAAGCTCGCCACGCTGATCGACGAGCTCGCGCTTCTCGGCTTCTAGCGGCGAGGAGGGTCCATGCCCTCGGGCCACGACTGGATCGAGCTCTTTCGCTCGACGTTCCGCGACGTCGGCCGCGCGGACATCTCCGGGCTCTATTCCTCCCAGTGGAAGCACGCGAAGGAGAGGCTGACCTCCGAGGACCGCGACGAGCTCGCGCGCGCCGGCGGCCGCGTCCGACGGTTCTTCAAGACCGCGAACAGCGTCCTCTTCGGCCTGTCCCGGCGCCTTGCCCCCGCGCGCCGCGTGCTCTTCCTCGGCGTCCTGCTCTGCATCCTGCTCTCCTTCAACGGGCCGTCGTACCACCGCGAGACGGAGAAGGTGGAGGGCGGAGTTCGGCGGACGAGCGAGTACCACTTCTACTTCGACAACAGTCTGTTGATCGGCGCCCTGGTTCTTCTCGGGACACTGCTGGCCATGGAGCTCGTGGACAAGATCAACTTTCGCGACGAGCTCGAGCTCGCGCGCGAGCTCCAGGCAAGCCTCATCCCGAAGGACCTTCCGAAGACCGCCTCCTATGAGCTCGGCGCCCACAACGAGATCGCCAACATGGTCGGGGGCGACATCTACGACTTCGTGCCGCTGCCGGACGGACGGCTTGCCGTCCTCTTCGGCGATGCGTCCGGGCACGGAATGGCGGCCGGCCTCGTCATGGCCGTGGCGCACGCCGCCTTCCGCACGCAGCTCGAGGTCGACGCCGCTCCCCCGGCCATGTTCGCGACGCTCAACCGCATCCTCTCCCGCACGGGAAGTAAGCGCGCGTTCTTCGGATGCGTCTACCTGCTCTTCTCGCGCGACGGCGCGCTCAGCGGCTCGATCGCGGGCCACCCCCAGCCGCTCGCGATCCGGCCGGACGGCAGCGTAAGGCAGCGCTTCGGCGCGGGCGCCTACCCGCTCGGGATCAGGAACGGCGTCTCCTGGCCGGTCGAGAACGGGCGGCTCGAGGCGGGCGAGATCCTGCTTCTGCACTCCGACGGCGTGTCGGAAGCCCGCGACGCGACGGGCCAGGAGTTTGGCGACGCACGCATCGAGGCCGCCGTGCGCGCCGCGATCCGCTTGCCGGCGCAGGAGATCGCGGCCGCGCTCGCCCGGGAGGTCCGCGCCTTCCGGGGCAGCAGCACTCCCGAGGACGATGTCTCGATCGCCGTCCTGCGCCGCATCGGCTGACCCCGGGAATCCCTCCCCCACCCGGACCGTTCTCCCTGATGCCGTTCTTTGACTGCGGAACCCGTCCGACTCTTCCGGACGTATTTGGGGTCGGTCAGGTTTCCAAGTTCCAAATTTGGAAAATACAGACCTGACCCCATCGCTAACGCTAAGGAGTGCTTGATGTCCCAGTTGCCCCAGCCTTCGTCGCTTCCGGTCGTTCCCATGCGGAACGCCGTCTTGTTCCCCGGCGTGACCTTCCCGATCTCGGCCGGCCGCGCGGGGACCTTGCGCGGCATCGAGGCCGCGATGAACAGTCCCGAGCGGCTCGTCTTTGCCGTGGCACAGCGCCACGAGTCGGAGAACGTGTCGCCGTCGGACCTCTACACGATCGGCACGATCGCCACGCTCGGCTCGATCCAGCGCGGCATCGGCGGCATCCGGCTCGTGCTCGAGGGCAAGGCGCGAGGCATCGCGCTGCGCGTAGCCCCGAAGAACGGCTACCTCGAGGCGACCGTTCAGCACGCGCAGGAAATGCTCCCGCTCGACTCGCGCGACGCGGCCTTCGCCGGCCTCCACCGCGAGGCGCGCGAGCGCGCCGCCGAGCTCGGCAAGAAGCTCGGTCTTCCCGAGGAAACGGTCGACCAGATCCTCGCGGAGGTCGACGAGCCCGGGCGCCTGGCCGATCTCGTCGCCGGGTACCTGGACATTCCGGTCGCCGACAAGCAGGTCCTGCTCGAGACGCTTTCGGTCGAGGACCGCCTGCGCCGCGTGCTGGTGCAGGTGCAGCGCCAGGTCGACGTCCTCTCGGCGCAGGAAGACATCCAGTCGAAGGTCAAGGAAGAGATCGGCAGCCGCCAGCGCGAGATGTACCTGCGCGAGCAGATGAAGGCGATCCAGAAGGAGCTCGGCGAGGGCGAGGGGGGCTCCGACGATGGGCTCAAGGAGCTGCGCGCCAAGCTCGACGCGCTCGATCTTCCCGAGGACGCGCGCAAGGAGGTCGACCGCGAATGGGCGCGGCTCACGCGGATCGGCCGAGAGTCCATGGAGTCCCAGGTGCTGCGCACGTACCTCGAAACCATCGCCGAGCTGCCGTGGAACACGCGCACCGAGGAAAAGCTCGACGTCGGCGAGGCGGCCCGCGTGCTCGACGACGACCACTACGGACTGAAAGACGTCAAGGACCGGATCCTCGAGTTCCTCGCAGTGCGGCAGCTCGCGCACGAGCGGGAGGAGGCGGCCGCGGAAGAGCCCGCCGGCGCCGCGAAGCCCGAGGACGCGAAGGATCCCACGAGCCCGAAGGAACCGGCCGCTGCGAAGCCGGCGGCGACGCGCTCGGGCAAGGGGCGCATCCTCCTCTTTGCCGGCCCTCCGGGCGTCGGCAAGACCTCGATCGCGAAGTCCATCGCGCGCGCGATGGGGCGCAAGTACGTTCGCATCTCCCTCGGCGGCGCCCGCGACGAGGCCGACATCCGCGGCCACCGCCGCACCTACATCGGAGCGATGCCGGGCCGCATCCTCCAGGGCATGAAGCAGTCGGGCTCGAAGAACCCGGTCTTTCTCCTCGACGAGGTGGACAAGCTCGGTGTCTCATTCCAGGGCGACCCGGCCTCGGCGCTGCTCGAGGTGCTCGATCCCGCGCAGAACGACAGCTTCACCGACCACTACCTCGGCGTTCCGTTCGACCTGTCGGAGGTGCTCTTCATCGCGACGGCGAACTTCATCCAGAACATTCCGGCGCCGCTCTACGACCGTATGGAGGTCGTGAACTTCGCCGGTTACACCGAGGAGGAGAAGCTCCAGATCGCCAGGAGCTACCTCGTGCCGCGCCAGATCGAGGAGAACGGCCTGAAATCCGAGCAGCTCACGCTCTCCGACGATGCCATCCGCGAGGTCGTCACGAGCTACACGCGGGAGTCCGGCGTGCGGCAACTCGAGCGCGAGCTCGGCAAGCTCGCGCGCAAGGTCGCGCGGCGGATCGCCGCCCGCGAGATCGAGAGCCAGACCGTCGGCCGCGAGGACGTCCACCCGCTGCTCGGCCGCCCGCGCGTGCATCCGGAGAAGATGGCCCGCGAGGACCAGGTCGGCATCGCGACCGGCATGTACTACACGCCGGCGGGAGGCGACATCATGTTCGTCGAAGCCTCGCTCATGCGCGGCAAGGGCGAGCTCATCCTCACCGGACAGCTCGGCGACGTCATGAAGGAGTCGGCCCGTGCGGCCTGGACCTTCGCGCGCTCGCACGCCGCGTGGCTCGGCATCGACCAGAAGGACTTCGAGCGGGACATCCACATCCACGTTCCGGCGGGCGCGATCCCCAAGGACGGGCCCTCTGCCGGCATCGCGATGGCCTCTTCGGTCGTCTCGGCGCTGTCCGGCCGGCCCGTGAAAAACGACCTGGCCATGACGGGCGAGATCACGATCTCGGGCCGCGTGCTGCCGATCGGCGGACTCAAGGAAAAGATCCTCGGCGCCGTGCGCGCCGGAATCCACCGCATCCTCATTCCGAAGGACAACGAGGCCGATCTCGAGGACCTCTCGAGGGAAGTGCGGGACACGATCGAGGTCTACCCCGTCACCACGCTCGTCGAGGCGCTGTCCGTCACGCTGCGCGACACGGCGCTCGCGAACGGGCGCCTGCTCTTCGGGACGGGCACGGCGGTGCCGGAGGAAGGCCGCCGGCCCCAGTAAGGCCGCCCCGGCGGAAACCCCGGGCGGCCTCGGGACGTAAGATCCTCCTGAAAGTAAGGAGGATCCGTGAAGTCAACGTCCACGTTCCTGATTGCGATCGCCGCGGTCGCGATTAGCCATGCCGCCCTGGCGGCCCCCGAGCCCACTCCGGTCCCCGCCGTTAAGCCCCCCGCCGAGATCCACGGGATCAACCCGGCCGACATGGACCCGTCCGTCCAGGCCTGCCAGGACTTCAACCTCTACGGCAACGGCGGCTGGCTGAAGGCGAACCCGATCCCCGCCGACCAGTCCTACTGGGGGTCTTTCACGATCCTCGAGGAGAACAACCGCGAGAGCCTGCACACGGTGCTCGAAAAGGTTTCGAAGGACAAGACCGCGGCGCCGGGCTCGGACGACCAGAAAGTCGGCGACTTTTACGTCACGTGCATGGACGAGGCAGCGATCGAGGCGCAGAGTCTGACGCCGCTCGAGGGCGAGCTCGCCGCCATCGACAAGATCGGCACCGTCGCACAGCTCCAGGCCGAGATCGCGCGCCTTCAGATGATGGGCGTGAATGCCGTCTTCCAGTTCGGCTCGGACCAGGACCGGCGCAACGCGAGCGAGGTCATCGCCGGCGCGTACCAGGGCGGGCTGGGACTGCCCGACCGCGATTACTACACTAAGACCGACGACGACTCGAAGAAGACCCGCGACCAGTACGTCGCCCACGTCGGGACGATGTTCACCCTCATGGGCGACGACCCCGCGAAGGCCGCCGAGAGCGCGAAGACGGTGATGGCGCTCGAGACGCGCATGGCGGAAGCCTCGATGACCAACGTCGACCAACGCGACCCGGACAAGACCTACAACCGCAAGAGCCTCGCCGAGCTCGCCCAGCTCACGCGGAATTTTTCCTGGACCGGGTACCTGAAGGAGCTCGGCGCGCCGCCCCTCGCCGCCGTCAACGTCGGCATGCCGAAGTACTTCGAGGCCGTCAACAAGGAGCTCCTCGCGACCCCGCTGCCGCAGTGGAAGACCTACCTGCGCTGGCACCTCCTCCACGCGGCGGCCCCGAGCCTCTCGAAGAAGTTCGTCGACGAGGACTTCGCCTTCTACGGCCAGACCCTGCAAGGCACGCCGGAGAACGAGGTGCGCTGGAAGCGCTGCGTGTCGTCCACGGACAACGCGATCGGCTTTGCGCTCGGCAAAGCGTACGTGCGCGACTACTTCCCGCCGGACGCCAAGACGCGCGCCGACGCGATGGTCAAGAACCTGATCGCCGCGCTGCGTGAGGACCTCTCGACGCTGCCCTGGATGGGCGAGGCGACGCGCAAGGCCGCGCTCGAGAAGCTAGACGCCTTCACGCCGAAAATCGGCTACCCGGACAAGTGGCGCGACTACACGGCGCTCACGATCGACCGCGGCCCGTACGTCCTGAACCTGCAGCGAGCCAACCAGTTCGAGTTCCAGCGCGATCTCGCGAAGATCGGAAAGCCGGTCGACCGGCTGGAATGGGGCATGACGCCGCCAACGGTCAACGCATACTACAACCCGCAGAAGAACGAGATCGTCTTCCCGGCCGGCATTCTGCAGCCGCCCTTCTTCGACGCGAAGGCGGACGACGCGGTCAACTACGGGGCGATGGGCGCTGTGATCGGCCACGAGATGACGCACGGCTTCGACGACCAGGGCCGCAAGTTCGACGCGCAAGGCAACATGCGCGAGTGGTGGACGCCGGAAGACCTGAAGAACTACGAGGCGCGCGCCAAGTGCGTCGAGGACCAGTACAACTCCTACGAGTACGACGGCCAGCATGTCACCGGCAAGCTCGTCCTGGGCGAGGCAATCGCGGACCTCGGAGGGCTTGGGCTAGCGTACCGCGCGTACCAGACGACCCTCGCGGGCAAGTCCACTCCTGCGCCGATCGAAGGCCTGACGGGCGACCAGCGCCTCTTCCTCGCCTGGGCGCGCGTCTGGGCGGCCAACATCCGGCCGGAGCTTTCGAAGCTCATGATGAACACGAACCCGCACCCCCTGTCGCAGTTCCGCGCGATCGGCCCGCCCTCGACCCTGCCCGCCTTCGCGAAGGCTTACGGCTGCAAACCGGGCGACCCCATGGTCCGCAAGGACCTCTGCCAGATCTGGTAGGCGGAGGTCTACCCCCTCTCCCCTCGGGGGAGAGGGTTTCTGTTGGGGGACCGTCTTCCCCGACTGCCATATCCTTCGCTGCATGGCCGCGGAAGACGAGGACGCGCGCGAAAGCGAAGGGCTCGAGCTTCCGACCCGCTTCCGGCGCGGCAAGCCAGGGGCGCGGCCGGGCATCGGGATCTCCGATCTCGAGACGATGCCGGCGCCGGCCGTCCGCGTCCCGATCACCTGCATCGACTACTCGCCCGACCGCGTCGAAAAGCACCGGATCACCGACTTCGATGCGTTCATCAAGAGCCGCCGCGAGGCGTGGGTCAAGGTCCGCTGGGTCAACGTCGACGGCCTGAACGACCCCGAGACGATCCGCGCGCTCGCGATCAAGTACGGGCTGCACCCGCTCGCGATCGAAGACATGATGACGACCGGCGTGCGGCCCAAGCTCGAGCCCTACCCGCCGCAGGACGGCCGTCCGCCGCATCTCTTCGCAATCGTCCGCATGGTCCAGCTCGTCGACGGCGCGCTCGAGAGCGAACAAACCAGCATGTTCATCGAGGGGGAGACCGTCCTGACATTCCAGGAAGCGCCGGGCGACATCTGGGATCTCATCCGGCAGCGCCTCGAAAAGGCGGGCTCCCGCCTGCGGGAGCTCGACGCGAGCTTCCTCTCCTACGCGCTCATCGACGCAATTGTGGACCACTGCTTTCCGGTGCTCGAGCACTACGGCGACCGGCTCGAGGAGCTCGAGGACCTCGTCCTCGACCGGCCGGACCGCGGCACGATCAACGAGATCCACCAGATCAAGCGCGAGCTGCTGCTGCTGCGGCGCGCCGTCTGGCCGATGCGTGAAGTCGTCAACACGATGCAGCGCGAGCCCCACGAGTGCGTGAGCGACGTCACGCGGACGTACCTGCGCGATGTCTACGACCACCTCATCCAGATCATGGACATCATCGAGACCTACCGCGAAGTCGGCACGAGCCTCACCGAGACCTACATGACCTCGATGTCGAACCGGCTCTCGGAGGTCATGAAGGTGTTGACGATCATCGGCACGATCTTCATCCCGCTGACTTTCCTCGCCGGCGTCTACGGGATGAACATGGCCATCCCCGAAAACCACTGGCCGATGGCGTACCCAACATTCTGGGGCATCTGCGTGGTGCTCGCGGGCGGAATGATTTACTGGTTCCGGAGGCGAGGCTGGCTCTAAAGCGAACCCACTGAGCCCTTGCACCTTCCGCAGCCAAACCCCTCGTTCCTCGCGTGCGATAATCTCCGGTTTCCCGGGCCCTGCCCGGACACCAACTCAAGCAAAAAGGACTTCAGCCATGAAACGCATCGGCATTCTTTTCGGCCAGGAACGCTCCTTCCCGCAGGCGCTCGTCGAGCGCATCAACCGCGCCGGCGCAGACGTCATCGCGGAGCCGGTCACGACCGGCGGCATCTCGCTCGACAGCCCGAAGCGCTATGACCTGATCCTCGACCGGATCAGCCAGGACATCCCCTTCTACCGCGCGATCCTGAAGAAGGCGGTCGCCGACGGCACGATCGTCGTCAACAACCCCTTCTGGTGGTCGGCCGACGACAAGTTCTTCAACAACGTCGTCGCGCGCCAGGTCGGCGTCGCCGTTCCGAAGACGGTCATTCTTCCCTCGAACCAGCATCCGCCCGACACGACCTCCGAGTCCATGTCGAACCTCGTGTTCCCGCTCGAGTGGGAGGAGATGTTCCACTACATCGGCTTCCCCGCCTACTTCAAGCCGTACTCGGGCGGCGGATGGAAGAGCGTCTACCGCGTGACCAACCCGGACGAGTTCTTCGCGGCCTACAAGGACTCCGGCCAGAACGTGATGACCCTGCAGGAAGAGATCGTCTTCGACGAGTACTTGCGCTGCTACGCGATCGGCCGTAAGTACGTGCACATCATGCGCTACGACCCGCGCCAGCCGCACGCCAACCGATACGTCCAGAACGCACCGCCCATCGCTCCGGCGATGTACGAGCGCGTCCACGGGGATTGCCTGAAGCTCATGAATGCCCTCGGCTACGACTTCTGCACGCTGGAGTTTGCGGTCCGGGACGGAATCCCTTACGCCATCGACTTCCTGAACCCGGCGCCGGATGCGGCTGTCGAGTCGGTGGGCCAGGAGAACTTCAACTGGGTCGTGGAGCACACCACGAAGTGGCTGATCGAGCGTGTCGCTCAGGGCCCGGAACCGCTGACGAACTACCACTGGGCGAGGTACCTCGCCGGCGGCGACGAGCCGGCGAAGCGCCCGACCGGCCGCACGAAGAAGCCCGTCGCACCGCGGGCGCAGTCGGCGCCCCGGCCGCGCGGCGAGGCCTGAGATCGGGATGGAGAGCCCCGCCTTCACGCTCGGCGTCGAGGAGGAATTCCAGATCATCGACCCGGAGACGCGGGAGCTTCGCTCCCATGTCCAGGAGATCCTCGACGAGGGCATGCTGGTCCTGAAGGAGCGGGTCAAGCCCGAGATGCACCAGTCGGTCATAGAGATCGGCACGGGCGTCTGCAAGAACATCCAGGAAGTCCGGCAGGACGTCGGCGAGCTGCGCACGGAGATCATTCGGCTCGCGAAGAAAAATGGCATGCGCGTCGCCTCGGCCGGCACGCACCCCTTCTCGAACTGGGCCGACCAGAAGATCTTTCCCGATCCGCGCTACGACTCGGTCGTCCAGGAAATGCAGCAGCTCGCGCGCGCGAACCTGATCTTCGGCCTCCACGTGCACGTCGGCATCTCGGACCGCACGCTGGCGTTCCAGATCATGAACGAGTCGCTCTACTTCCTCCCGCACATGCTCGCGCTCTCGACGAACTCCCCGTTCTGGCTGGGGCGCAACACCGGCTTGAAGAGCTTCCGCACGAAGGTGTTCGACCGCTTTCCCCGCACGGGCATGCCCGAGTACTTCGAAACGCCGGCGGAGTTCGACGAATTCGTGCGCATCCTCGTCGGCACCAACTCGATCGACAACGGAAAGAAGATCTGGTGGGACGTGCGTCCGCACCCCTTCTTCGAGACGATCGAGTTCCGCGTCTGCGACGTGCCCATGCGCCTCGAGGAGACGGTCACGCTGGCCGCCCTCTTCCAGGCCATCTGCGTCAAGCTCTACAAGCTGCGGCTGCAGAACCTGGGATTCCGGCGGTACCGGCGCGCCCTCATCCTCGAGAACAAGTGGCGCGCGAGCCGCTACGGCATCGAGGGCAAGCTCATCGACTTCGGCAAGGGAGTCGAGGTGCCGTTCCGCAGCCTCGTCGCCGAGATGCTCGAGTTCGTGGACGAAGTCGTCGACGAATTGGGTTCCCGCCGCGAGGTCGAGGCGGTAAACTGGATCCTCGAAAACGGATCGGGTGCCGACCGGCAACTGCGGGTCTACGAGGCCTCCGGCGACCTGAAGAAGGTCGTCGACTACATCTGCGAGGAAACCCAACACGGCTTGCCGACCGAAACGCCGCTCACTCGCACGGCATCATAGAGACGCCGGCGACACGGGCGTGAACCGAAGGAGCGCATTCTGACTCCCTTTCTGAGAGAGCTGCAGACCACCTACGCCGAGGACCTCGTTCCCGGCGCCCGCAATGCCATCCGCACCTGCCTGCGCGTCCAGCCGTCCGAGCGCGTGGCGATCGTGACGGACCTCGAGACCGAGGAGATCGGCGCGAGCCTGGCCGACCAGGTGCGCGAGATCGGGGCCCCGATCGAAGTCCACGTGATGGAGGACTATGGGCCGCGTCCGATGCTGACGCTGCCGCCGCCGATCGAGGCCGCGCTCGAGCGCGCCGACGTTTCGATCTACGCGGGCCAGCCGAAGCAGGGAGAGCTCGCCTTCCGCCGCGCACTGACCGCGATCATCGACCGGCGCCAGATCCGGCACGCGCACATGGTGTCCATCTCGCACCGGATCATGGTCGAGGCCATGCGCGCGAACTTCGACGACGTGGACGCGATCTCGTGCCGGCTGCTCGAGCGGGCGCTCAAGGCGAAGAAGATCCTCGCCACCTCGCCCGGCGGGTCCCGCGTCGAGGCGACCTTCGACCCGGCCTTCAAGTGGCTGAAGACCTCCGGGATCATCTCGACCTCGAAGTGGGGCAATCTTCCGGGCGGCGAGGTTTTCACGGCGCCGGCCCGCGTGGACGGCGTGTACGTGGCCGACGGCGTCGTCGGGGACTACCTCTGCGCCCGCTACGGCGACCTGAAGAACAACCCGCTTTCCGTGACGATCGAGAATAGCCGCATCGTCGACGTCCAGTGCAAACGGCAGGACCTCGTCGCGGACTTCCTCGCCTACACCGCCACCGACGAGAACTCCAACCGCGTCGGCGAGTTCGCCATGGGCACCAACATCGCCTTGCACGACGTCATCGGCAATATCCTCCAGGACGAAAAGCTCCCGACGCTGCACATCGCCTTCGGGCACCCGTACTCCGAGCACACCGGTGCGCCGTGGAAGAGCACGACCCACATCGACATCGTCGGCCGCAGCTTCGACATCTGGTTCGACGGCGACCAGGTGATGGCGGGCGGGAAGTACCTGATCTAGCGGGGGCGCCCCCCATGATCCCGGATCTGCGCCGCGCCTTCAACGCCGCCTTCTCCGACGAGAAGCACCGCTCCTACGAGCGTCGCCTCTCCGAGCGCGGCGGGATGTCGATCCCCTTCCGCCTCGCCGAAACACCCTTCTTCCTGCCGCCGGAGCTGCGCGACGAGATGGTCGCGGCCTCGTTCGAGATTTTTCGCCAGCTCTCGACACCCGAGGCGCTCGAGCGCTCCAAGGCAGCCGTTCCGCCAGCCCTCGACATCCCGGGCTGCGGCGCCTGGCCGAGTTTCGCCGTCGTGGACTTCGCCGTGGCGCTCGGCGAGGGCGGCCGCGTCGTACCGAAACTCATCGAGCTCCAGGCGTTCCCGACGCTGTATGCGTTCCAGGTCGCGCAGTGCGAGGAGCTCGCGCGCATGTGCCCGGGCGGCGAGCGCCTCGACTGGTACCTCTCCGGCCTCGACACCGCGTCCTACAAGAAAGTCGTCGGCGAGGTCATCCTCGCCGGGCTGCCGCCCGAGAACGTCGTTCTCCTGGATCTCGATCCGCCGCACCAGAAGACTGCGATCGATTTCGCGTTCACCGAGCAATTTTGGGGCGTGCGCGCCGTCGATCCCGGCGAGATCGAAAAGCGCGGCCGCGAGCTCTGGTACCGGCGCGACGGCAAGCCGACGCGCATCCAGCGCATCTACAACCGCCTGATCTTCGACGAGCTCGAGGCGAAGGGCGAGAAGCTACCCTTCGACATGCGCGAGCCCCTCGACGTGTCCTGGGCCGGTCACCCCAACTGGTACTTCCGCTGGAGCAAGCACACGTTGCCACACCTCAACCATCCGACCGTTCCCGAGGCCGTCTTCCTACCCGACCTCGCGGCGCCCCCGAAGGATCTTTCCCAATGGGTCCTGAAGCCGCTCTTCTCGTTTGCCGGCTCCGGCGTGAAGATCGACGTCACGCCGGAAGACATTGCCGCCATTGCCGCCGACCATCGCGCCCACACGCTCCTCATGCGGAAGGTCGAGTACGCGCCCGTGATCGCAACCACCGACGGCAACTTCTCGAAGGTCGAGGTTCGGGTCATGTTCGTCTGGAGGGACGGCAAGCCCTTCCCCGTCACGACGCTCGCGCGCCTGTCGCAGGGCAAGATGATGGGCGTCAACTACAACAAGAACCGGACCTGGGTGGGATCCTCCGGCTGCCTCTGGCCGGGATCGGCGTAGATCAGGGCTCGAGGATCAGCGGGATCTCTCTCCCTCGGCCAGGGCCAGAGCAGCCGTCACGTCATCGAGGCTGGGAACCAGGCAGCGCCCGAGCGACACCGTTTCGGTCCGGAATCGCTTGCGCGGGCGGGGTGGCTCGGTCATGCCGGAAAGCGCTTCGCGCAGCGCCTCGTTGACGAGCTCCTTGAGGCCGAGATTGCGTTCCCGCCGGAGCTTCTCGAGCATCGCCGCGACGTCCGGATCGAGCGTCAGGGTCATCCGCATACATCACCCGTGCTCACGGCACGTAGCTCCGGATCTGCGTCTTCCACCACGGCCAGTCGTGGCCGTACGGGGCGTCCCAGACGCTGCCGCGGTTGCGGATTCCCTTCTCGTTCAGGATCCGCAGCATGTCGGTCGTCCCCGAGACGATATTGTCGGTCTGTCCCGTCACAATGCAGAGGTCCATCGTGTTCAGCCGGCCGACCCACTCTTCGGTCATGTTCGGCACGTTCGCCGTCGGGCAATGGAAGTAGCAGAGCTCGTCCCAGTAGCCGTCGAGGAAGTTGTGGATGTCGTACTTGCCGGAGAACGCGATCACCTTGTCGATCGCGTCCGGGTGTCGCAAGCCGAAGTTCACCGCGTGGTACGCGCCGAAGGAAGCGCCCAGCGTGGTGATCCGGCCGCCGGTCTTCGCCCTGCTGCGCACGAACGGGACGACCTCGTTATAGATGTACTGGTCGTACTGGTCGTGCCGCCGGATCCGCTCGGCCGGGTGCCTCTGCTTCGCGTAGAAGCTCTCCCCGTCCACGCTGTCCACACACGCGAACTGGATCGCCCCGCCCTCGATGAGGTCGGCGACCGCCCCTACGAGGCCAAAGTCATCGTTCTGGTAGAAGCGCCCGACCGAGGTCGGAAACCAGATCATCGGCCGGCCCGCGTGGCCGAACCACAGAACCTCCATCCGGCGCCCTAGGATCGGCGAGTTCCAGGCGAGGTATTCGCGGTTCATCGTGCGTCCTTTCGGGCAGTGTGATTTCGGGCCGGATGATCGCACGATCCGCGACCCTCCTGCGAGAGGGGTAGACACGAAGCCGCCCCTGGGGACACACTCGGAGCCATGAAGACCTTCGTTCGCGTCGCGGCTCTTGCCGGCCTCGCCACCGCCCTCGCAGCCCCGCTCTCCGCTCAAACCACGCCGACGTCCGGCTCCGACCACCATGCCGCCATCAACGAGCGCGGCGACCACGTCATGGGCTTCGACCACGACAAGACGACCCACCACTTCCGCCTCACCCAATCGGGCGGCGTGATCGAGGTCTCCGCCAACGACCCCAAGGACACCGCAAGCCGCGACGCCATCCGCCAGCACCTGTCTCACATCGCGCACATGTTCGCGGACGGCGACTTCAACGCGCCCATGCTGATCCATGGCCAGGTTCCCCCGGGCGCCCCGGTCATGAAGCGCAAGATCAAGCTCATCAAGTGGAAGTCCGTGGACACGCCGGGGGGCGGAAGCATCGTGATCACGACGAAAGACACGGAGACCGTCGCCGCGATCCACGACTTCCTGCGCTTCCAGATCGAGGATCACCAGACCGGGGATCCCACGACGATCCAGAAGTCGGTGTCGTAGGAGAGCAGCCTGCCCCGCCCGCTGATGGACCGACCGCCCAGGAAGCCGCCGCCCAATGCGATAATCGCCGCGAGCGGGGCGTAGCGCAGCGGTAGCGTACCTGCTTTGGGAGCAGGTGGTCGCCGGTTCGATCCCGGCCGCCCCGACCAATCCGTCAGAGAAGCGGCCCGCCCCGGATGGCCTTCGCGAGTGTGCGATCATGAACGCAACGACCCACTCCCGGACGGGCAGGCGCTCATGGAAGCCACCGGATCGACGAGGCGAGTGACCATAGTCGAGAGTTCCGCCAGCACTCATCGCATTCGCCCTGGTTGGATGAGAGTCATCCTGTACGCCCCCTTCGTCCTCCTCGGAGCATCCTTTCTGGTTCTGCGTGCCCGAGCGACCCGCCCGGCGACGCTGTGGATGCTGGAGGAAGACCATCCGATCGAGCTGCTGACCCTCGTGTTTCTCTTCGCCGGGAGCCTCATCGGCCTGCGGCTGGCCCGGGCGCTCCGGGCGCGCGGGGAGAAGCGCTGGATCTCCGGGTTATACGTCGCCTTCTCCGTCGGCCTCTTCGTGACCGCGATGGAGGAGATCGCGTGGGGCCAGCGGCTGCTGGGATTCGAGGCGCCGGAGTCGTTTCGATCCATCAACCGCCAGGGGGAAACGACGCTCCACAACATCAGCGCTCTCCATGGGCGGTCGGAATGGCTGCGCTTCGTCTTTGGGCTCGGTGGAATCGTCGGCGTCTGGCTTTCCTTCCGGCCCGCGCTCGCCGGGATCGGCGCGCCGGTCATCCTGCTGCCATGGTTCTTGCTCACCGTCACCCATGCCGCCATCGACCCTTATAACGACTTCTTCCCGATCCAGGCCCGGTTCGACTCCACCATGCAGCGCACGTCGGAGGTCG
Source organism: Thermoanaerobaculia bacterium (assembly GCA_041483715.1). Classification (GTDB taxonomy): domain Bacteria; phylum Acidobacteriota; class Thermoanaerobaculia; order UBA5066; family Gp7-AA6; genus DAHUXD01. The sequence continues at coordinate 3,804 of JBGPGG010000036.1, read as the reverse complement.
TCGAGCTGCTCATCGCGATGGTGGCGTTCCTCTACGTTCTGCTGAACTTCCGAAAGCTCGTCCCGGGCGCCAAGCAGGACGGTCAAGTGAGGATGGCGTCGTGAGCCAGACACGCCACGCCATCCGACTCGAGCCGGCCCGGCTGGTGCGGGCTCTCGCCGTGATCGCGGTCCTCCTGACACTCGCCCACGTGGTCCTCGTCCTGGTCAGGGCCTTCACCGGCCACGACCACGTCTATGGCCTCTTTCCGCTCTTCGATCTCGATCGAGAGCTCAACATCCCGAGCTTCTTCTCCGGTTGCCTGTTTCTGCTGAACGCCCCGCTGTTCGTTCTCGTCGCGAAGACGGCCCCCCGCTCGGCGTCGAGAACCATTTGGCTGGTCCTCGCCGGGCTGTTCGTCTTGATGGCCTACGACGAGCTCTTCGGCGTCCACGAGCGCCTCACAGAGCCTCTGAGAGAAGCTTTCCACACGTCGGGACTCCTCTTCTACGCGTGGGTTCTCGTCTATGTCCCCGCCGTCGTTCTGCTTGTGTGCGTGTTCGTTCCCGTGTGGTGGCGGCTCGACAGACCGGTGCGATCGTGGCTCGCCCTTGCGGCCGGAACCTATCTCCTCGGAGCCGTCGGCGTCGAGATGGTCGCCGGGGCATACGACGAAGCTGTCGGCGACCGGGGTTTGACCTACGGCCTCCTCGTCGCCATCGAAGAGTCTCTGGAGATGGCCGGTCTCGTCATGCTGATACACGCCCTCCTGAGCCTTCTCAAGCGGGAGGCCGGCGGCCCGCTCATCGTGATCCAGGACCGGGACTGAGCCTCCGTCCCGCCCGAGCCGGTGTCGACGAAGAGGACCCCGAAGCCCTGGGAAACGGCCCGTTCAGACCTTCTTGACGTAGATCTCGGCGGCGATGGCGGGATCGACCGCGAGGGTCGTCTCGCCCAGAGCGAGGACGAACGCGGGGAGCTTCTGTTGGACGCGGACGCGAGCGCCAGGCACGATCCCGAGGTTCGTGAGGCGCGCGAGGCGCTCGCGCTCGCGCGGCACGATGTAGACGATGCGCCCCTCGGTGCCGGCGGGAAGCCGGTCGAGAGGCTGGACCAGAGGCTCGATCGTCTGCGAGAGCTCGCGGCAACAGGGGCCCTGCGGAATGGGCTTGCCGTGCGGGCAGGCGCGGGGATGGCCGAGAAACGAGCAGATGGCGTCGGCGAGCCCGGCGCCGAGGACATGCTCCATGACGCAGGCGGTCCGATCCACGGCGTCCTCGTCGCGCACCTCGAGCACGGTCGTGAAGAGGACTTCGGCCAGGCGGTGCCGACGCACCTGGCGCTTTGCAAGCTCGCGCCCCTCGGACGTCAGCGCGAAACGCCCGGCCGCGATCCGCACGAGGCCGCGCCGGCCGAGCTCCGCGAGCACCGCGTCGAGCACCGCGACCTCGCTCGACGCGCGCAAGTCCTCGATCCGATCGAGCCCCTGCTCGCCGAGGACCCAGAGCTCTTCGGCGACTTCCTCGATGTCCTGGTCGGCGAGATCGGGGTGCAGCATCATGACTTCCTCCGCAGGCGACGGAACAGCCGCCCGAGCACGTCCGCGATCCATGAGGACCGCGGGAACTGAAAGCCGCAATTCGGGCACCGCACGAGCGCGCACCCGGTCTGCATCGGGCACGTCCCGCACACGAGCCCCCCGTGCGTGAAGCGGTTGCCGCAGAGCCCGCACGTGAAGGTGCTCGCCTCCAACGGGTGCGCGGTCAGGGCGACGAACGGGACTTCCTCGGGTTTCATCGCAGCGGCAGCGGCACGGCGCGCAAGAAGGCGTTCAAGGCCGCGCCCACGGCGATTGCGAACGGAAACACGAACGCGGCGATGGCCGTGGCGGTCTTCCAGCCCCGCTCCTTGACGATCATGAAGAAGTTCGCGATGCACGGGATGAAGAGCGTGATCGTGACCATCGCCACGAGCGACTGAATCGCGTCGATGCGGCCGTGCCGCGCCATGTCGAAAAGGCCCGCCGCGCCGAAATCGCGCCGCAGGAACCCGACGACGAAGGCGGGCGCCGTCTCCGAGGGAAGCCCCAGGACTCCCGTCAGCAGAGGCTTCGCCGCGCGCTCGACGAGGCCGAGCAGCCGCAGCCGGTCGGCGACGAAGAGGATCGCGGTGCCGAGCACGAAGAGCGGCACGGCCTCGCGCAGGTACCACTCGATGCGCGCGAGCGTCTTGACGAGGAGGTTGCCCGGGCGCGGCAGGCGCAGGGGCGGCAGCTCGAGGACGAAGTCGCCGGTGCGGCCCGGCAGGATCCGCGCCGCGAGCTTCCCGACGGCAAAGAGCACGGCGAGCACGATGAACGCCCAGATCGCGAGCGCGAGCGGCGAGAGGCCGCCGAGCATGGCGAGGATCACGGTCAGCTGCGCCGAGCACGGGACGCCGAGCGCAAGCAGCAGGATGACGATCAACCGCTCCTTCGGGGTCTCGAGGATCCGCGTCGTCAGGGTCGCCATCGTGTCGCAGCCGAGGCCCAGAACCATCGGCAGGACCGCCTTGCCGTTCAGGCCCATGGACTTGAAGACGCGGTTGACCATGACCGCCAAACGCGGCAGGTAGCCCGAGTCCTCGAGGACGCCGAAGGCGATGAAGAACGTGCCGACGATCGGCAGCACGAGCGCGAGCGAGTACGCCAGAGCCATCGTCACGAACCCGTACGGGCCGACGAAGAAGTCGCGCACGATCGGCCACGGGATGACGGCGTCAGCCAGCCGCGTGGCCGCCGGGCTCACGATCTTCGCGAAGAACCCGTTCTCGAGCAGATCCACGAGCGTCTTCGCGCCGAAGACGCCGACGAAGAGATAGGAGAGGTAGAGCGCCGCGAGCAGCACGGGCACGCCCCAGACGGGGTGGGTCGTGGCGCGGTCGATTCGACCGACGAAGGCGCGCGCGGGCGCGGCGGACATCTCGCGGCGCGTGACGACCTCGCGGGCGATCTGCCCGGCCGCGCGCAGGCGCGCCTCCTGGATGACGTAGCCGAGGTCCTCGCGGTAGAGACGACCGAGGCGCGCACGTATGCCCTCGAGGCTCGAGAGCGCGTCGTCGGCCATGTGCGCCCGCAGCCACGGTGTGAGCGTCTGGTCACCCGCGAGCGCCGCGAGCGCGAGCGCCCTCGGCGAGAAGGAGCCGGCCGGCATCAGCGGGACTGCCGCGTCGAGGGCCCGTTCGATCACGTCCGGATAGGCGACCCCCGCGGCGGCCGGCCGGGCGTTCTCGATGGCCGCGGCCAGCCGCGCAACGCCCTCGTGCTGCACCGCAACGGTCTCGACGACATCCACGCCCAGGCGCGCCGCGAGCCGCTCGGCGTCGATCGAGATCCCCCGGGCCCGCGCTTCGTCCGTCATGTTGACGCAGAAGACGAACGGCAGACCCGTCTCTGCGACCTCGAGCGCGAGGGTGAGGGCACGCTCGAGGTTCTTCGCGTCGCCGACGAGGACGACAGCCGCGCCGTCGGCCGAGAGGAGAATGTCGCGCGTCACGCGCTCGTCCTCGGAGTACGGGATGAGCGAGGCGGCCCCGGGCGTGTCGCGCACGGCCACACGGCGCCCGGCGACGACCGCCACGCCCTCCGAGACCTCCACGGTCGTTCCCGGATAGTTCGACACCGTGACGTAGGTGCCCGTCAGCGCGCCGAAGAGGGCGCTCTTGCCGACGTTCGGATTGCCGACGAGGACGACCCCCGCCGGCCCGCGCGAGGCTGCCACGCCTCGATGATACGTTGGCCACCGGGCGCGTCCGCCGGACATGCCTTTGCGATGGCCGCGCGCCGCG
>JBGPGG010000035.1:0-24917 GCA_041483715.1 Thermoanaerobaculia bacterium | reverse complement strand
TAGCGAAAACCGCCGGAGAGGTGGCGGATCGCCTTCGCGATGCTGTCGGCGATCGCGAGGTCCTTCGTCGCGAGGTTGATGTTGTACGCGATCAGGAAGGCGCGCGCACCGACCGCGACGACGCCCGCCGACGGATGGGGCTCGGCCGGACCGAAGTCGGGCGCCCAGCGCGGGTCCTTCATTTTTTCCCCGAGGCCCTCGAACTGGCCCTTGCGGATCTCGGCCAGGTTGCGCCGCAGCTCGGAGGTTGCGGAGTCCTCGTAGAGATAGACGGGAACTCCAAAGTCCTTTGCGATCGCCGCGCCCGCCTCGCGCGAGAGCGCGACACATTCGTCCACGGAGCTACCGCGGACCGGGATGAAGGGCACCACGTCCACCGCCCCCATCCGCGGATGCTCGCCCTCATGGCGGCGCAGATCGATCCGCTCGAGGGCCGCTCGAAAGAGCGCCGACACGCCCGCCCGGATCGCCGGAGCGTCGCCCACGAACGTCAGGACGCTGCGGTTGTGCGAGGCGTCCGAGGAGACGTCGAGCAGGCGCACGCCCGGCGTGGACCGCACCGCCGCGGCAATCGCCTCGATCGACCCCGTATCCCGCCCCTCGGAAACGTTGGGGACGCACTCGATGATCGTTCTCATTTCGTAAGTTCCTGACCAGACAGTTTATAATCTTCGGCAACGTGAAAGAGACAAGCCGATCCTGCCTGGCTGCATCCGGGAGCCTCTCATGAGCGGAGCGGCCGAACCCGGCGCCTACCCTGGCAACACCTCGCTGCCGCGCGAGGTGCGGGACAAGATTCTCTCCACCTTCCGCCACACGCTCAACCTGTACAAGGAAGGCAAGACCGACGATTGCCTGATCGGGTGCGATTTCATCCTGAAGATGGACTCGCGCTTCGCCCCGGCCCGGCAGCTGATGGAAATCGCCAGGAACCCGGCCAACGAGATCGACGTTGCCCGCCTCGAAGCGATCGTCGCCGAAACGCCCGCGCGGCAGGAGCGGGTCGCCACGGCCGAGACCGACCGCCTGCTCGTGCGGGCCGTCGAGAGCTTCAACGCGCGCGATTTCGACGCTGCGATCGCGGCGGCGGAGCAGGTCCTCCAGGTCCTTCCGGGCAACCAGGACGCGACGCAGATCCTCGAGAAGGCCCGGCAGAAGAAGAACGCCCAGCCGCAGTTCGAGGTCGCCCGCCAGCGCGCGATCGCGGCGCTCGACGGCCGCCGCACGAGCGAGGCCCGCGCGGCGCTGGACAAGATGCGATCTCTCGACCCCGAGCATCCGGCCGTGGCGCTGCTCGACCGGCGCCTCGCCGCTCCCGCCCCGGCCGAGGTGGGCGAATCCACGAACCCCGGGTTCGCGATCCCGCCCGCCGCTCCCGAGCAGGATGGCGGCGGGGGCCTCGGCAGCCTCTCCCTCGACTCACTCTCGCTCGACGACTCGAGCCCCGCCGTCGTTCCGCCGCCGCCCGACATGGGCGATCCGGTGACGGGTCCGCTGTCGCTGCCCGGAAACAAATTCTCCGATCGGTTTTCCGGCGCGGCCGGCGGGGCCCCCAACCTCTGGAGCGAAGGCCCGCCGGACCAGGGCGGCCTCGGCGATCTCTCGCTCGACTCGACCCCCGAGCCGGCGTTCGCGAAGACGCACGAGCCGGTCTTCCCTCGCGCGCCGGAGCCCGTGTCCCAGACGCCCGAGCCTCCCTCACAGCAGCAGGAGATCGAGTCGCTGCTCCAGCGCGGCGACGAGGCGGCCCGGACGGTCAATCGCCAGCAGGCGATCGAGATCTGGTCGCGCATCTTTCTCATCGACATCAACAACTCCGAAGCGGTCGACCGGATCGAAAAGGCCCGCAAGGAGATGTCCGAAGGCAACAAGCGGGTCGCCCAAGGCCTCAAGCGCGGCCGGGAAGCGTTCGAATCGGGCGACTTCACGGGCGCCCGCGAGGCCTTCCTCGAGGTGCTCGCCCTCGACGTGAGCGACGCAACGGCCCGCTCCTACCTCGACCGCATCGAGTCCGAGCTCGCGCGTCCCTCCTCGGGCCTCGATCTGGCCAAGAAAACGCCGCAGACGGACATCCTGGCGGAAGAGATGGCGGAGGCGGCCGAACCAGAGCCTGAGGCGGCTCCCCCGCCCGGCGAGACGAAGAGGAAGGAGCCGCGGCACAGAGCTCCCATGGACCGCAAGTTCCTGATGGCGCTCGGGGCGGCACTGCTGCTCGCGATCGGCGTCGGGGGCTACTTCTTCATGCGGCCGGGCAACGGCAAGGCGCCCGCTCCCGGCGCGCCCGAAGGCGGCCCGTCGCTCGAGCATGCGACGGCGCTCTTCCGCGACGGCAAGCTCGGCGAGACGATCGCGGAGCTGCGAGCGATCTCGCCGCAGCAGTCCGACTACGCCCGGGCCCAGAAAATGCTCGCGACCCTGACCCGGAAGGCGCCGGGCGACGAGGCCGCCGCCTCCCCCGACGCGGCTCAAGCAGGCAAGCCCGGCGCGCCCGCGTCCGGGCCGCCCCCCGAAGCCTTGCGGCAGCGCCGGGAGGCCGAGAAGGCGCTCGCCGAAGAGCGGTACATCGATGCGCTCACGGGATTCAACCTGGCCGCACCCTCGTTCCACGACGACCCGACGTTTGCCCAGTCGCTCGGCGCGGCTTCCGAGAAAGTCAGCGAGCTCACGCCCGCGGTCAAGCTCTACAACGCGGCCGAGTACGAGACCGCGATCCCGATCCTCTGGCGCATCTACCAGGCGGAGCGCGACAACCAGGACGCGCGCTCCTACCTGCTGCGCAGCTACTACAACCAGGGGATCGCCCGGCTCCAGAACGGCCTCTACCCGAAGGCGGTGGAGAGCTTCAAGGAAGTCATCGCCATCGATCCGGCGGACGCGGACGCCGTCCGCCACAAGAAGTTCGCCGAACGCTACCTGAAGGGCGACCTCGATCTCATGGGCCGAATCTACGTCCGTCACGTCCAGCAGCGGCCGTAGTCGGGAGCAGTCATGGCCGATTCGGGTCAGGGCGATCCCCTCGGGGACTTCCTCCTTCAGGATGAGATCGGGACGCTGGTGCCGCCAGTGCTCCATGCCGGCGAGCCGGTGGTCGCCGCGACCGCCGCGACCCGAACCGCCCCCCTCGCGGCGCGCCTGACCTCCGCGGCTGCCGACACGGTCGCGGTCTTGCTCCTCTGCGCGCTCGCCCTGCTCGCGGCGCGCCTGGCCACGGGGACGAGCCCGCGCCCGGCGGGCATTCCGTGGATTCTCGGCTTCCTCCTCTTCCTCTCGTTCTTTACGACCGTGCCGGCGCTCGTGCTCTTCGCCCGCACGGTCGGAATGGCTCTGTCCGACCTGTCGGCGCGCGGCGGCGCCGGCGAGGGAGGGCTGCCCGCCGACGCGGCGCTGCGGCGTTGGGCGGGCGGGATCGCCACGGCCGCGACCGGGGGGCTGCTGCTGTTGTGGACCGTCCGCGATCCGCAGAGCCCCACGCCTGCCGACCGCCTCTCCGGCCATTCGCTGACAATTGACTAGATCCGCGAGGGCCCGTCCCACTCTGCGGGTCGCCGTCGCGCAGATCGACACGACCGTCGGAGACTTTCCGGGCAACGTCGGGAAAATCCTGGCTTCCGGCCGCCGCGCGGAAGATGCTGGCGCCGACATCGTCCTGTTTCCCGAGCTCGCGGTGTGCGGCTATTCGCCCCGGGACCTCGTCGAGCGGGCATCTTTCGTTTCGGCCACGGAAAAGGCGGCGGACCGGATCGTCCGCGCCTCTGGAAAGGCGACCTGGATCTTCGGCGCGCTCGCGGCCAACCGCGGGACGAGCGGCCGCGGCGTCTTCAACGTCGCGGTGGTCGCCCGGGGAGGCCGTCGCGTCGCGACCTACCGCAAACGCCTGCTGCCCAGCTACGACGTCTTCGACGAGGGCCGGTATTTCGAGCCCGGCGATCGGCCGCTCGTTCTGCGGCTCGGGGGACGCCGTGTGGCCGTGACGATCTGCGAGGACATCTGGAACGACAAGACATTCTGGAAGCGGCCGCTGTACGACCCGGACCCCGTGGCGGAGCTCGAGGCCCTCGGCCTCGACCTCCACGTCAACATCTCGGCCTCGCCCTACACCCTCGGAAAGAACCGCCTGCGGCGCCGCATGATGGAGCGTGTCGCCCGGTCGAGCAGCGTCGCGCTGGTGCACTGCAACCTCGTGGGCGGCAACGACGACCTCATCTTCGACGGGTCGTCGATGGCGTTCGACGCGCGCGGCCGCATGGTCGCCGCCGCCCGCTGCTTCGAAGAGGACTTCTGGACGATCGATCTTCCGGATGGACGGGGCCCCATGCCGCCCGTCGAGTCCGCCATCCCGGGCCTGCGGCGCGCGCTGGTGCTTGCGCTCTCGGACTACGCAAAGAAGTGTGGGTTCGAGAGCGCCGTCCTCGGCCTCTCGGGCGGCATCGATTCGGCCGTGACCGCAGCGCTCGCGGCCGAAGCGCTCGGCCCCGAGCGGGTCCTCGGCGTCGCCATGCCGGGGCCGTACTCCTCGGCGGGGAGCCTGCACGACGCGAAGGCGCTCGCGGAACGGCTCGGCATCCGCTTCGCCGAGGTTCCGATCGGCCGGGTCCTCGACGCGTACCGGACGACGCTCGGGCCGCTCGTCGGCATGGAGGGGCCGTCGCCGACCGAGGAGAACCTCCAGGCGCGCATCCGCGGGGCGATCCTGATGGCGCTTTCGAACCGGTTCGGCCACCTGGTGCTCTCGACGGGCAACAAGTCCGAGATCGCGGTCGGCTATTGCACGCTGTACGGCGACATGGCCGGCGGCTACGCGCTCATCTCCGACGTTCCGAAAACGATGGTCTACGAGCTCGCGGAGGAGTTGAACCGCGGCGGCGAGCGCATCCCGCGGGCCACCATCGAGAAGCCGCCGTCGGCGGAATTGCGCCCGGACCAGAAGGACACCGACTCCCTGCCCCCTTACTCGACGCTCGATCCGATCATCGAGGCGCTCGTGGACCTTGCGCTCCCCGTCGCGAAAGCGGCGCGGCGCGCGGGAGTCCCGGCGGCCCTCGCGGAAGAGATCTCGGGCCGGATCGACCGCAACGAATACAAGCGCCGGCAGATGCCGCCCGGCCCGAAGGTCACGGCGCGTTCCTTCGGCGAGGGCCGCCGCTACCCGATCGCCCAGAAGTTCCGTGGCTGACACCTCCGAGCGATACGCCTGGAAGGAGATCCCGGGCTCCTCCCACGATCTGCTGCGCCGCCGCATCCGGGCGCTGCCGACGGGGCTGCGCCTGCTCGACCTGGGCGCGGCGGGAGGGCACCTCGGACGGGCCGTGCGGGACCGTTGCGCGTTTCTCGCGGGCGTCGAGTCCGACCCGGCCCTGCCCGCTTCGGCGCGCGAGGGCTACGACGACTGGCGCGCGACCGACGCGCTCGCCGCCGGAAGCTGGAGCGAGCCCTTTGACGCGGTCGTGTGCGCGGACGTCCTCGAGCACCTGCCCCGGCCCGAAGAGCTGCTTCTTCTCATCCGCGGCTGGCTGCGCGAGGGCGGGACGCTCTTCGTCTCGCTGCCGAACGTGGCGAACGTGACCGTGCGCGCCGCTCTCGCCGCCGGCCGCTTTCCCTATGCGGACCGCGGGATCCTCGACCGCACGCACCTGCGCTTCTACACACGCCGAACGGCACGCGAGCTGCTCGCCGCCTCCGGGTTCACGCCGCGGTCCGTCGCGGCCACGGCGATGCCGTACGAGCTCGGTCTTCCCTTCCTCGCGAAGGCACCCTGGCGCGGTCCCGTGCGCGCTTTCGCCGGCGCCTCCGCGAATGTCTGGCCGACGCTCTTCGGCTACCAGTTCGTGATCGATTCTGAAAAGCGATGAAGGCCACGCTCATCGTCCCCGCCTACAACGAGTCCCGCCGGATCGAGGCCTGCGTTCGTAGTGTCGCGCAGTGGGCGCGCGCGCGGCCGGGCGGCTGGGACTGGGAAATCATCCTCGTCGATGACGGCTCGACCGACGACACGGTTGGGCGGGCGCGCCGCTTCGCCGCCGAGGAAAAGCTCGACCTGCGCGTCGTCTCGTACGGAGAAAACCGCGGCAAGGGAGCCGCGATCCGCGCGGGAGTGCTCGCCTCCTCCGGCGACCCCATCCTCGTATCGGACACCGACCTCTCGACGCCGCTCTCGGAGTGGGTCAAGCTCGCCGAACGGCTCCCGACGCATCCGGTCGCGATCGGCTCGCGTGGCATGAAACAGGACCTCGTTCGCAAGCGCCAGGCCTTCCACCGCGTCCTGCTCGGAAAGATCGGCAACGGCATCATCCAGCTCTTCGCCGTGCCCGGGATCCAGGACACGCAGTGCGGGTTCAAGCTGTTCCGCGGCGACGTGGCGCGCGACCTGTTCGCGGCCGCACGCATTGACCGCTTCGCCTGGGACGTCGAGGTCCTCTATCTCGCCCGCCGCCGCGCCCTCGCGATCGCCGAGGTCCCGGTCCTCTGGTTTAATTCTCCGGAATCGAAGGTTCGCGTCGTGCGCGACGCCATCCAGACGCTCTGGGACGTCCTGCGGATCCGCTGGATGCACAAGTCGGTAGGCAGTAAGCAGTAATCAGGCCTGCTTCAGGGCCACCGCGGCGCGCTTCTACTCCAAGGTTGACGATATCGACTGGGCCGCAGGTCGCCACCGCCCGCAGCGCTCGGCGTCTCAGCGAACTCTCACACCTGTGAGAAGATCGACCATCGAGATGAACGGGGAGGCACTGCGCATCCTGCGGGCCATGTCTCCGGCCCAGAAGCTGAAAGCCGCGGAGCGGCTCTACCACTCGGCGCGGCAGCTCAAAGCGGCCGCCCTCCGCGCCGCGCATCCGGACTGGACCGACGAGGTAGTGCGTCGCGCCGTTCGTGAGGCTTTCCTCCATTCCCGAAGCTAACCTCTTCCTCCTCTTCACGCGCCGGCTCAACAAGCTCGGCGTGTCCTACATGGTCAGCGGGAGCGTGGCCGTCATCGTCTATGGCGAGCCACGCCTGACGCACGACGTCGATCTGGTCGCCGTCCTCGATCGCCAGCACATCACCCGCCTGCCGGAGCCTTTCCGCCGGACGAGTTCTACTGCCCTCCGGAAGAGGAGATCCGGCTCGAGGCGGAACGGGAACAGCGCGGGCACTTCAACCTGATTCACCACGAAACCGGGTTCAGGGCCGACGTGTACCTCGCCGGCCGCGACCCCCTGCACGCATGGGCGCTGGCTCGCGCTCGCCGGATCGACGTGGATGGCGAGCCCATCGTGCTCGCTCCGCCCGAGTACGTGATCCTGCGAAAGCTCGAGTTCTTCCGGGAAGGCGGCTCCGAGAAGCACCTGCGTGACATCCGATCGATCCTCGCGACCTCGCCCGATCTGATCCAGCGTGCCGAGCTGGAGGCGCTCGTTGCCGCACGCGGACTCCAGGAGGTCTGGTCGCGGGTGACCGAACGATCATGAAGAGCGTGCTTGAGCACGAGCAGCATGAGGATGATGCACACCATGAAGAGCAGCCCGCCCACCAGCGTCGCCTTGACGACCCGTAACGCGCCTCTCATGAGCGGAATTATCTCTCCGGGAAGCGCACCGCGAGCCCCGAAGCCGCGAGCGGCACGAGCGCCGCGGTCGTGCGGAGGAGTGTCGTCTCGATCAGCCATGCGGGTCCGCGGACGGCGAACGCGGGGATGACCAGGTACGCCGCGACCGCGCAGGCCGCAAGAAGGAGCAGGCGGTCGCCGGCCGGCACACGGCCTCCGAGTGCGATGAAGACGAGCAGGAGCGCCAGGCCGGCCCAGGTCGCCCACCCGAGGAGGACCGCGGCGGCCGCGAGCGAGTCCCAGACGCGTTCGATCGAGAACAGGCCCCATTCGAAATCCGCCAGCGGCAGGCGGCTGCGCCATGGAAAGTGAAGGGCGCGCACGAGGATCGCGGGGCCCAGAGCCGCCAGCGCGACCTTCCACCGGGCTCCTTTCCCGAAGATCAGCGCGAGGAGCGAGCCCGCCGCCGCGAGAAACAGGCCCTCGTTCTTCATGGCGGCGATCAGAGCGGCGGCGAACGCCAGGCGGCGGAGCGCTCCCGCGTCCGTTCCCTCGAGCGCGTCGGCGAGGGCCGTGCCGAAGAGCAGCACGCCGAAGGAAAGCGGCACCTCGGCCATGCCCGTGAGAAACGCGGAGTAGAGCGGCTCGAAGCACGCAACGATCGCCGTGGCGAGATACGCGACGGTCGACGAGACTCCTCGGCGGCGGAGCCAACCGACGAGGACGGCGAGCGTGGCGACCTGCAGTAGCGGGAAGACGAGCGCCATCGCATGGTCGTCCCACCGGCCCATCAGAAACGCGATTCCGGCATAGAGCAGCGGCAGGCCCAGCGGATACTCCGGATGCGCGAACTCCAGCCCGGTTAACCGTTCGGGAAAACCCGCCGCGCCAAAGATCGTCTTGCCCTTCAACCCCCAGATTGCGATGAAGTCGTTGGCCCACATCGGCTCGGTCAGCGCGCGCAGGGCATAGAGAACGATGCCGAGGACGATTAGGGACCAGAGAAGAGCCTGAGAGATGCGCCCCTCGCCACAAGGAGGGCCGGCCGCGATCGAAGATCGCGACTCGCCAAGCGAGCGGCCGGCGGGCAGGGTGAGGGGGGCGGGAACCAGACGTGCCGCCAGAAGTAGCCCCGCGAAAACCAGGAACGCGATCCAGGTCGGGCGAGCTCCTACGAGAAACGACAGCGGCACGAAGGCCGCCAGGACACCGCACCCGAGAGCGTAGCTCCAGCCGAGGCGCTCCTCGCGATGACGCGGGCCCAACGGGAACAGCGCACCGGCCACCGCCCACCCGACGGCGGAGGCGGCGAGAAGCACGGCCCCGACCCGTACGAGCGAAAGGGCAAACGCCATCAAGGTACCGGCCCGAGCAGGGCTCCCTCCGGGAACTGCGCCAGGACGCCGACGCCCGACATTGGATGCGCTCCGTACTCCGCGATGACCCAACCATGCGGCGGCCCAAATTGGGAGAGTTCTTCCGCCCTCACGACGTCGAGCGGCGCAAGGCAATAGATGGCGAGGAAGAGGTGGGCGTCATCCACGAGTGCGCCCCGAATCACGACGCCGGGCGTCGTCGCAGGCAGGCGGCGGCGGGCGTTTTCGAGGAACGAGAAAAACTGCCGATCGAAGGCGGCTCCCGAACCGCCGAGGCGCCGCACGGCCAGCTCCTTCGGCGCGAAGATCCGGAGAGACCGGATGCGCCGCGGCAGCTCTCCCCAGGACTGGCTCGCGAGCACGAGCGCCAGCAGGAGAGCGGCCGCGGCGCCCGCTGCAGCGCGCCGCGTCACGACAGGGGGTATGCGGCGCAAAGCTCCGAGACGCTGCGCCGGACTCCCGCCTGCGCCGCCGCGTCCCCGCGCGCCTCCAGCGCGCGCGCGATCGCGCCGCCGATCACGTCCATCTCCGCCCCGCCCATTCCGCGCGTCGTGACCGCTGGCGTTCCGATGCGGATTCCCGAGGCGACCATCGGCGGCCGCGTGTCGAACGGGATCGTATTCTTGTTGACGGTCAGCCCGACGGCCTCGAGAAGCTTCTCGGCTTCCTTGCCCGAGATCCCCCTTGCGCCAACGTCCACCATCATCAGGTGGTTGTCGGTGCCGCCCGAGACGAGGCGGAATCCGTGCCGCGTGAGCGCGGCCGCGAGCGCCTTCGCGTTCTCGACGACGCGCTTCTGGTAGGCGACGAATCCGGGTGTGGCCGCCTCGGCGAAGGCGACCGCCTTGGCGGCGATGACGTGCTCGAGCGGTCCGCCCTGCACCCCCGGGAAGACGCCGCGGTCGAGATCCTTCGCGTGCGCCGACCGGCAGAGCACGAGCCCCCCGCGCGGCCCGCGCAGCGTCTTGTGCGTCGTCGTCGTGACGTAGGGGGCATACGGCACGGGCGACACATGCAGCCCCGCGATCACCAGGCCGGCGATGTGCGCGATGTCGCACATGAGGACGGCGCCCACTTCCTCCGCCACCGCCCCGAACCGCGCGAAGTCGATCTCGCGCGCGTAGGCCGAGGCGCCCGCGATGATCATCTTCGGCCGGTGCTCGCGCGCGAGCGCCGCCATCGCGTCGTAGTCGATGCGCTCGTCCTCGCGGCGGACGCCGTAAGCCACCACCTCGTACTCGCGGCCGGAAAACGACAGCGGGTGCCCGTGTGTCAGGTGCCCTCCGTGCGAGAGGTCCATGCCGAGGATCGTGTCGCCCGGCTTCAACGCGGTGAGGTACACCGACATGTTCGCCTGGGAGCCCGAGTGCGGCTGGACGTTGGCGTGCTCCGCGGAAAAGAGCGCCTTCGCGCGGTCGATCGCCAGCTGTTCGACCTTGTCGACGAACTCGCAGCCGCCGTAGTACCGCTTGCCCGGGTATCCCTCCGCATACTTGTTGGTTAGGACCGACCCCTGAGCTTCGCGCACCGCGCGCGACACCCAGTTCTCGGACGCGATCAGCTCGAGCACCTCGTTCTGGCGTCGCCCCTCGGCCTCGATCCAGCGGGCAATCTCCGGATCGACGACGGCGAGGTCGCGGTCCATCAGGGCGGCGGTAGCGATGGGGGCTTCCGGCATGCGCTCCTCTTTCTGTCTATTCGACGACGAGCTGGTGGTACTCGGTATTGCAGTAGCTGTCGGTCATTCCCGCCATGTGGTCGGCGATCGCGCGGTAGAACTCCGGCCGCGTCCGATAGTGCGCCGCGACCTCGCGCTCGATGGACGCCAGCGGGACCTCGCGCAGGAACCGCACGCCGAGGTCGCTCTCCATGCCCCGCAGCACGTCGTCCGGAAGCAGGCGCGGATTGTCGCGGTACGCGGTGAAGATCCCGGCGAGAACGCGCCGCGCGTGGCCATCGTGCCTCGAAACGGGGAAGGAGTGGATGATGTGGCGGTAGACGAACTCCCGCAGCTCCGTGTAGAGCTTCCGGCCTGCGTCGGTGAATCCGACGAGGTCTCCCGGGAGCGCGTCGCGGCGCGCATAGAAGGCGTCGGCGCTCTCGACCCCGGTTGCCCCGAGCCAGCGCTCGATGCGGGCCCGCGACCCCTCGACGAGGTCCGCCGAAAGCGTCGCGATCATGCCGCGGATGAGCGCAGCGCGCCGCGAGGCGGCGTCGTTGCCGTACCCCCGCGTCGAACGCACCAGGCGCGCGATCGAGAGCTCCTCGATCGCGGCCTCCTCGGTCAGCGGCAGCCCGTCCTCGAGGTCGTGGGTCTGCTGGGCGATCTCATCCGCCCAGTTGACGGCCTGGGATTCCAGCGTTCCCGCGGACCCGAAGCGCAGCCCCTCGACGAAGTCGAGCGGGAAAGGGAAGTCCCTCGGCCACGCCGTGTGCTTGAACATCCCCTCGCGCACGTCGTGCGTCAGGTTGAGCCCCGGCTCCTCGTACCGCTTCTCGAGGCGGTCCACCACGCGGACCGACTGGAAATTGTGCTTGAAGCCGCCGGCTTCCGGGCGGCTCTCGCGCAGCAGGCGGTCGAGCACGTATTCCCCCGAGTGGCCGAAGGGCGTGTGGCCGAGGTCGTGGCCGAGCGCGATGGCCTCGGTCAGGTCCTCGTTCAGGCCGAGGGTGCGGGCGACGCTGCGCGCGATCTGCGCGACCTCGATCGTATGGGTCAGGCGCGTCCGGAAGTGGTCGCCCTCGTAAGGAATGAAGACCTGCGTCTTGTGCTTCAAGCGGCGGAACGCGCGCGAGTGGATGATGCGGTCGCGGTCGCGCGCGTAGTCCGTGCGGGCGTCGCCCGGGCTCGGGGAAGCGGGGCCCCGGGGCCGCGCGGCGCGTGCGCTCTTGGAGGCGTAGATCGCGAGCCGCTCCTCCTCGAGGCGCTCGAAGTGCTCCCGCGTGAAGGGCGCGACGACCGTCGTCATGGCCTCTCGGAAAAACGGCCGGAGAGGAGCAGGGAGCGCGCCTCGCCGACCAGGTAAAGCGATCCGGCGACGATTATAGTTTCGCTCGAGGGATCGGCGAGAAGCTCTTCGACCGCGGCCGCGAGGCCCGGTGCCGCCGCCGTGTGCGGGCGCTGCCCGCCAAAGCGCCGGAGGAGCTCCTCGGGAGAAGCCGTGCGCGGCGAGGCGGCGGGGACGAGCCGGATGCGCCGCATGACCGGCGCGAGCGCGGCGCCCATGCTTTCGATGTCCTTGTCGGCCATGGCCGCGAAGACGAGATCGGGCCTGAGGCGGACGCTGGCGACGAACTTCGCCAGCGCAGCGGCCCCGTCGGCGTTATGACAGCCGTCGAGGAGCACCGTCTTGCCCCGAACGAGAAACCTCTCGATCCGGCCCGGCCAGCGCACCGACCGCACGCCCCGCGAGACGGCCTCGGATCCGATGCGGAACTCCGGCGACAACAGCTCCGCTGCACGGACGGCCGTCGCCGCGTTTTCCGCCTGGTGAAGGCCGGGCAGCGGCGTTGCCAGGTCGTACCGGCCCTCCGGCGTCATGAGCCGGAAACGCGTTCCGTCGAGCGCCGCCGCTTCGACGGTGATCTCCGTCTC
This sequence comes from Thermoanaerobaculia bacterium, assembly GCA_041483715.1. GTDB lineage: Bacteria > Acidobacteriota > Thermoanaerobaculia > UBA5066 > Gp7-AA6 > DAHUXD01. The sequence continues at coordinate 12,424 of JBGPGG010000035.1, read as the reverse complement.
GTCGAGCATCCTGTGAAGCACGGCGCCAGTCCGCGCCGCCGCCTCCTCGAAAGCGCCGAGGGCTTGCGGCAGGCGGCTCGCCGCGAGCGCCGGCCGGCCAGCGCGGAAGACCCCCGCTTTTTCGAAGGCGATCGCCTCGACCGTCGGGCCGAGGTCCTCCATGTGGTCGAGCGAGATCGAGGTGACGATCGACAGGCTCGCTGGCGCAACGTTGGTGGCATCCATGCGCCCTCCGAGACCGACCTCGAGGACGGCAAGATCGAGCCCGCGCCGCGCGAACGCCGCGAAGGCCGCGGCCGTCATCGCCTCGAAGTACGTCACCGGCACGGCGGGGGCCCGGTCTGCCGCCGCAAAGACCTCGCCGAGCGCCGCGTCGAGCTCTTCGGAAGCCATGTCGTCCTCGCCGATCCGGATCCGTTCCGTCACATCCACGAGGTGCGGCGACGTGTAGAGCCCCGTCCGCAAGCCCGCCGCGGTCGCAATCGACGAGAGGGTCGCCGCGGTCGAGCCCTTCCCGTTCGTCCCCGCGACGAGAACCGAGGGCACCCGCCGCTCTGGCCGGCCGAGCCGCTCGCACACGGAGTCGATGGCCGCGAGCCCCAGCCGGATACCGCGAAGATCGAGGGATTCGAGACGTGAAAGAGACGGAAGACGAGCGCTCAACCGCGCACCCCGTCTACCGTCTCCCGTCTACCGTCTGCCTACCGTCATCCCAGAGCAGCCGCAAACACCGTCCCAGCGTCGCCTTCATCTCGGACCGGTCCACGATCATGTCGAGCATCCCATGCTCGAGCAGGAACTCGGAGCGCTGGAAGCCCTCCGGCAGGGTCTGGCGGATCGTCTGCTCGATCACGCGTGGCCCGGCGAAGCCGATGAGGGCGTTGGGTTCGGCGAGGTTGAGGTCGCCGAGCATCGCGAAGGAAGCGGTCACACCGCCCGTCGTCGGGTCCGTCATCACCGACACGTACGGGATCCGCGCTTCCGAGAGGCGCGCGAGCGCCGCCGAGATCTTGCCCATCTGCATCAGCGACAGGATGCCCTCCTGCATGCGCGCGCCCCCGGACGCCGAGACGATGATCAGGGGCTTGCGCTCGGCGAGCGAGCGCTCGGCCGCGCGCGCGATCTTCTCTCCGACGACCGACCCCATCGATCCGCCCATGAAGAAGAACTCCATCGCGCCGATGACGACGGGGATGCCCTCGAGGGTTCCGGCGCCGATCACGATCGCGTCCGAGGGGCCCACGTTCTCCTCCGCGTCGCGCAGCCGGTCCCGGTACTTCTTGCTGTCCCGGAACTTCAGCGGGTCGGACGAGCGCAGGTTCGTATCGAGCTCGACGTATTCCTCGTCATCGAACAGCATCCGCAGCCGCTCGGGTGCCGACAGGCGGAAGTGGAACCCGCACTTCGGGCAGATCTTGAAATTGCGGGCGAGCTCCTTGTTGTAGAGGATCTGGCGGCAGTTGTCGCACTTGACCCAGAGCCCTTCGGGGACTTTGCTCTGCCGCCCCTCCCGGGGTTCCTTGGGCGCACGGTCTTTCTTGAACCACATGAGAAAAGGGGTTGGATCGTAGCAGGATCGGGCCGGAAATGTCGGGGGCCGGGCGCAGAACGCGTTCCAGCGACGGGACTTAGAGGTCGAAAGAGCCAGCCGGCAGGACCTCGCTGCGGACCCCGAATCGCGTCCCGCGTCGCTCGAAAGGCGCACCGTATGCCAGCCCCAGGTTCTCCGGGGTCAGCACCTCGGAGCGGGGACCGCGGGCGATCGTCCGGCCCGCCTTCAGGAGCAGGACGGAGCTCGCCAGTCCCGCCGCAAGCCCGATGTCGTGTGTCACCAGGAGCACCGTCGTCCCGCGCTCGCGGTGGACGCGCCACAGCGTCTCCAGGAACTCGAGCCCATGGCGCGGATCGAGCCCCGCGGTGGGCTCGTCGAGAAGCCAGACCTCGGCCTCCTGGCACAGGGCGCGCGCGAGAAAGACGCGCCGCCGCTCGCCCCCCGAGAGGGCCGACGCGTCGCGCTCGGCGAGCGCCTCGACGTCGCAGGCCCGCATCGCCTCGCGGGCGCGCCGACGGTCCTCGGGCGTCTCGGCGACGAATCCGTTGCCGTGCGGGGCCCGCCCCTGCAGCACGAGGTCGAGAGAGCGGATCGGAAACACGAGGTCCACGCTCTGCGGCACGTAGGCGATCCGGCGGGCGGTCTGGCGCCGCGGGAACGTCTCGAGGGCGCGCCCGTCGAACTCGAGAGCGCCGCCGGAGGGACGCAGCACGCGCGCGAGGACCTTCAGGAAGGTGGACTTGCCGGACCCGTTCTCGCCGAGGACGGCCACGACCTCTCCGGCCGGGATGGAGGCGTCCAGGCCGTCGAGTGCGCGGCTTCCCCCGTAGTGCGCGGTCAGCCCGCGGGCCTCGATCAGGCCGGCCGTCACGGCGTCCTCAGCAGCAGCCAGGCGAAGAGCGGCGCCCCGAGGGCCGCCGTGATCGCGCCGATCGGCAGCTCCACCGGCGCGAGCGCCGCCCGGGAGACGGCGTCCGCCACGACGAGCAGCGCCGCCCCCGCCAGCGCCGAAAGCGGGAGCAGCGTGCGCTGGTCGTTGCCGGCGATCGCCCGCACGCCGTGGGGAACCAGCAGCCCGACGAACCCGATCACGCCCGCAAACGCAACCGCCGCGCCCGTCAGGAGGGAGGCCGCGAGGAAGACCACGCGCTTGGTCCGCTCCGTGTCCACGCCGAGCGCCGCCGCGCTCTCCTCGCCCACGGCGAAAAGGTTCAGGCGTCCGGCCGCGGCGAGAAGGACCCCCGCGCCTGCGAGCGCGTAGGGCGCCAGCGCCGCCACCTTCCCGGGCGTGGCGTCGGCGAGGCTTCCCATCATCCAGAAGAGCATGGTGCGCGAGGCCTCGCCAGAAGCGATCGAGAAGGCCGCCAGCAGCATTGCCGAGAAGAACGCGTTCGCGATCAGGCCTGCCAGCAGCAGCCTCTGCAGATCGAGCCGGCCGCCGCGGCGGGCGAGCGCCGCGACGCCGACCGACGCGGCCGCGGCGCCGAGAAAGGCCGCGGCCGGCGAGACGAGCGGCGATGCGCCGAGCAGAGCCGCGCACGCCGCGCCGGCGGCGGCGCCGCCCGAGGTTCCGAGCAGGAAGGGGTCCGCGAGGGGGTTCTTCAGGAGCGCCTGCAGCGCGGCCCCCGCGAGCGCGAGGCAGCCCCCGACCAGGGCCGCGAGCAGGACGCGCGGAAGACGCAGCGCCGCGAGCATCCGCGCCGTCTCCCCCGCCTCGCCGCGGCCCGGCAGGAGGTCCGCGAGCGCCAGGTGCACGCCGCCGACCGAGAACGCGATCGCAGCGACGGCGATGACGGAGAGCGCTCCGGCGGCGAGCGCCGGGCCGCGGGCGATCGGCTTCACCGCATCACCCCGGCGAGCTGCTCGAGGGTGTCGAACACGCGCGGTCCCGGCCGCGTCAGGGCGGCCTCGTCGAGGCGGACCCGCCGGGCGCGCGCGATCGGCCCCCGGGAGAGCGCCCCCGTCGCGAACGCGCGGTCCCACGCGGGCCGCGTCTCTACCGAGTCGGGCGCGACGAGAAGCTCGACCGGCGCCGTGGCGACGTACTCACCCGAAAGGATCGGCCAGCCGCGGCGGTCCCCGACGATGTTGGTCGCGCCCGCCTCCGTGAGCAGGTCGTTGAGAAAGGTCTCCGCGCCGGCCGCCTGCGGCGGATCCGGCCAGACGAGCAGGAGCGCCTGCGGCCGGGGGCGCCCCGCCACTCGCGCGCGCACCGCGGCGCGCCGCCGCGAAAGATCCTCGACGAGGCGCCGGCCCTCCTCGGGCCTCCCGAGCCGCCCGGCCACGATGCGGATGCTCTCGAGCACGGCGTCGAGAGAGCCCGAGGGCGTGACGGTGACGGGCAGACCCGCGGCCTCGAGCGCGCGCACGCTGCCGCTCGCGTTGCCCTCGGCGACGGCCAGCACGAGGTCGGGGCGCAGCGCCGCGACCTTCTCCGGATCGATCTCGAGGCCTCCCACGCGCGGGATCGCCCGCGCCGCCTCGGGATAGTCCGAGTACTCCGAAACGCCCACGAGGGAGCCGCCGGCGCCGAGCGCAAAGACGATCTCCGTCAGGTTCGGAGCCAGCGTGACGACGCGGCGCGGGGCCGCGCGTGCCTGAGCCACCGGGCGAGGCTCCGAGCGGCAGCCGAGCGCGAGCCCGGCAGCCGCCAGAAATCCAGGAAGGGCTCGGAGCAACGGGGAGCGCAGAGGCCTCGCTCCCCCCGCGACGCGGATCAACCCTGCGATTCGGCCTCTTCGAGCTCGTTGCGGACGCCGAGCCGCTGGCAAGCCGCGTCGTGCATCTGCCGGGCCGCCTTCTGCGCCGTCTGCAGCTCGGCCAGCCGGTCCTTCACCTTCGCGAGCTCCTCCTGGATCTCGCCCTCGAGCTCCTGGATCTCGCTCCTGGTGACCGTCAGCGTATTCTCGTAGAACTTCTTCTGATCGTTCGAAAGGGCCATTCCCGTTGACCTCCTCAAGTCGTCTCGACTCCGGACTCCTGGTTAGGGTTTCACGTCCACAATGAAGGGGCGCCACATCTTGACCGGGATGCCGTCTTTCGTGGCGGCCCGGAACTTCGAGCCGCGCACGGCCGTCAGGACCGCCTCGTTGATGGCCGTCTGCGAAAGCCCCTGCTGCAGGCGCGTCTCCGCCGCCCGGCCGTTTTCGTCGACGAGCACCAGAACGACGACCCTCCCCTTCGCGCGCTGCTGGCGCGCGATCGGAGGATAGACCACACGCGGAGACGAGATCAGCGCCGGCTCGACGACGCCCGCGCCCGGGCCCACGAGATCGCCGCGGCGCAGCTCCGGTTCCTTTTCGGGAGCCGCGACCGGGTTCGGCGCCTCGACCGTGGGCGGCGGCTCGGTCGGCACGGGTGTCGGGACCGGGACCGCCGTCGGCGGGATCGTCGGCGCGGCCGTGGGCTCGGGCGGCGCGGTTGCCGCGGCGGCGGGAGCCTCGGCGGCGGCGTCCGAGCCAGGATTCTTTCCGGCCGCGGCCGTTTTCTCGAGCTCCTTGCGCCTGGCCGCGAGCTGTTTCTGCACCTCGGCTTCGACCGCCTTCGGATCGATGCCCGCCGCGGCGGCCGTCGGCGCAGGCGCCGCGGACGCGGGCGTCGGGTTGGCGGCAGCCGTCGTCGCGGGTGTCGGGCTCGCGGCCGCGACCGAGGAGGCCGCCGCCTCCGGCTTCATGAACTTCCAGGCGAGAAATCCGGCCAGGGCCACCGCGGCCGCGACGACGCCAACGACGAGCGGGGTCCGGCTCGACTTCTCCCCTTGCGCCGCCTTCTCGAGCGAGCCGAACACCTCGGGCGCCGGCCGCGCCGGCTCCCGGGCGGGGGGCGGCGGCGGCGCAACCCGAGGGGGCGGGCCCGGAGGAGCGGGGACCGGAGGCGCGGGCGGGCGCGGTGCCGCGCCGGTCTTGCGCGAGACGGGAGCACCTTTCGACCTGCGCTTGCGCGCCGCGGGCTCGGCCTCGTGAACCGCCTGCGCGAGCTCCCGGGCCTTCGCCTCGGCCACCGCGCCCTCTTCGGACTGCAGCCTGTGGAAATAGATCGCGACATCCGCGCTGCCCGGGGCCGGCGTGTAGGAGTAGAGGACGGAATCGAGGTCGCGCAGCAGGTCGGACGCGTTCGCGTAGCGGTCGTCGGGCTCCCGGGCGAGCGCCTTCAAGACGACCGCGTCGAGGTTGTGCGGGACCTCCGGGTTCGCGCGCGAGGGAGGCGGGACTTCGGCGACCCGGACCTTTTCGAGGATGTTGATGTCGGTGTCGCCGCGGAAAAGCCGCTCGCCCGTCAGGAGCTCGTGGAGCACGACGCCGAGCGAGAAGAGATCGCTCCGGCGATCGATGGGCTTGCCCCAGGCCTGCTCGGGCGACATGTACCGGATCTTCCCCTTGAGCGCGCCCGACTGGGTCTTCGAGGCCTTCGACGCCGCCTTTGCGATGCCGAAGTCGCAGAGCTTGATGTCGCCCTCGTACGAGATGAGGATGTTCTGCGGCGACACGTCGCGGTGCACGATGTTGAGCTCGCGCCCCTCCGCGTCGCGGCGGCGGTGGGCGTAGTCGAGCGCCGAGGCCACCTTGGAGGCGACGTACACGGCGAGCGGGACCGGCAGGGGCACGCCCATCTCGCGGCCCGCCTGCTGGATCGCGCGCAGGTCGCGCCCGTCCACGTACTCCATCGCGATGAAGTAGCCGCCCGCCTGGATCTTTCCGAGGTCGTAGATGTGGATGATGTTCGGGTGGTTGAGCTGCGCGGCGAGCTTCGCCTCGTCGGCGAACATCGTCACGAACTCCTCGTCGTCGGCCAGGTGCGGCAGGATCTTCTTGATCGCGACGATCTTCTGGAACCCCTCGACGCCCGTGCGCTTGGCCTTGTAGAGCTCGGCCATGCCGCCGCTGGCGATCCGCTCGAGGATCTCGTACTGACCGAAACGGTCGGGGCCCGAGGACGCGACCGCGGCCGCCGGCTCCTCGCGCTTGCGCGGCGCGGCGGGCGCCGCCGGTGCAGTGGAGGACGGTGGGGGCGTGCCGCCGGCCGGAGCCTTCGGGCGCGGCAACAACATGCCCGACAGCGTGTCCGAGATGATCCGGTCCACGTCGGTGTCCGAGGAGAGCTTCGGGCGCGGCGGCGGGGCCGGGCCCGCCATCGGAGGCGGGGTCTTGTCGGACGGCGCTGCCGGACGCGCTGCCCCGGTGGGCCGCGGGCCCATCAGGCCCGAGAGGGTGTCCCGCAGACGCTTGTCCATGTCGCTCTCGGGCGGCGGCGTCCGCGCGGCCGGGGCAGCGGGCGGCGCGGGAGCCGGAGCAGCGGGGGCGGGCGCAGGCTCAGTGAGGGGCGGGGCCGCGGTTGGCGGTGCGGCGGCCGGAGATTCGCCGGTCAGCTCGTCGAGCACATCCGCGAAAATGTCCGACGAGGTCAGGGGCGACGCGGCCGCGGCGATCTGGGACGCGTCGATCCGCATCGTCTTCGCGCCCACGTCGGTCGCGTCCACCGCGTCCCGGACGGACGCAATGAAATCCTCGTTGGAAAAGGGCCGCAACAGGATGTCGAAGGCGCCCACCTTCTGGGCATCGGCCTTGCGGTTCGACCCCTTGTAACCGCTCATCATCAGGATGATCGGCGGCGCCGTGGCACCTCCCTTCTTGCGAATCTCCCGAATGACCTCGGCGCTCGGCAGCCGCGGGAGCATGCCGGAGAGGAGGATCAGATCGAATTTCGAGCCCCCGAAGGCCTGGAGCCCGGCCTCGCCGTCATGGGCCTCGGTGAGGGCGTACCCGAGCGGCGTCAGCAGAGTGCGAACCCGCTCGAGGTAGCGCGGCTCGTATTCGATCAAAAGAACCTTCTTCGGCATGAACTGAAACCTATTGTCGCTGGAAACGCCCGGAAATCAAGGAGAACCGGGGATGGAGCCGGGCGATCGAGCCCCATATAATCAGCCTCCCAAAAAACTACCGAGGAGTCTTCGATGTCCGGTCACAGCAAATGGAGCACGATCAAGCACAAGAAGGGCGCGGCCGACGCCAAGCGCGGGCGCGTCTTCACCAAGCTGATCCGCGAGATCACGATGTCGGCCAAGCAGGGCGGCGGCGCGCCCGAATCCAACCCGCGCCTGCGCAAAGCGATCGACGACGCGAAAGCCGTAAACATGCCGGCCGACAACATCAAGCGCGCCGTCCAGCGCGGCACGGGCGAGCTGCCCGGCGTCTCGTATGAAGAGATCACCTTCGAGGGCTACGGCCCCGGCGGGACGGCGATCCTCGTGGAAACACTCACGGACAACAAGAACCGGACGCTGCCCGAGATCCGGACGATCTTCTCCAAGCACGGCGGCAACCTCGGCGAGGCCGGCTCCGTGCGCTTTCTCTTCCATAAGAAGGGCTACATCGCGATCGAGAAGGACAAGGCGAGCGAGGACGCCGTGATGGAAGCGGCGATCGAGGCGGGCGCCGACGATGTCACGACCACCGACCAGTACCACGAGATCCAGACCGCGCCGGACAGCTTCGAAGAGGTCCGGAAGCAGCTCGAGGCGAAGGGCCTGCCCCTGGCCGTCGCCGAGATCTCGATGATTCCCACGACCGAGGTCGCGCTCGACTCGCGCAAGGCCGACCAGATGGTCAGGCTGATGGAAGCGATTGAGGACCACGACGACGTGCAGAACGTCTGGGCCAACTTCGACTTCGCGGAAGCGCCGGCCGAGAAATAGTCGTGAGTCTCGAGTTGTGAGTTATGAGTGGGGCGTCCCGTTCCCGCTCTGGACTCATGACTCATGACTCCCATGAAGATTCTCGGCCTCGATCCCGGAACCGTCGCGACCGGTTTCGGGATCGTGGTCTTCGAGGGCGGACGGCTCACGCTCGAGTGCTGTGGAGTCTGGCGTCCGCCGGCGAAACTGCCTCTGGCGGGCAAGCTCGAGTTTCTCTCGGCGGCGGCCTTCGCACTGATGGGCCAGACCGGTCCGGCGGCGGTCTCTGTCGAGACCGTTTTCGCGGCGAAGAACATCGCGTCGGCCTTGAAGCTCGCCCATGCCCGCGGCGCCCTGCTCGCGGCCGCGGCCCGCGCTGCCCTGCCCGTTTTCGAGTACGCGCCGCGCCTCGTCAAGAAGGCGCTCGTCGGCTACGGCCAGGCGGAAAAGGAGCAGGTGCGCGCGATGGTGCTGTCGCTGCTCGCCCGCCAGCGCGCGCGCATTCCGCTCGACGCCGCCGATGCGCTGGCCGTGGCGATCTGCCACGTCCACGCAGGGAGCGCTCGGTAGTCCCGTAGCCCGCCCTACCTCCTGCCTCCTGCCTCCTGCCTCCCGCGTCCTGTCGTCTGCCGTCTGCCGTAACGGGGTGCTAGCATCACGGGGACGATGTCTTTCCAGGGTTCCATCCAGGAGCTCCCGGTCCCCGACATCATCCAGCTCGTCTCGGTCTCCGGAAAGACCGGGATGTTCATGCTGGTCCGGGGAGCCGAGCGGGGCTACATCTACCTGAGGAATGGCCGGATCGTGCACGCGGAAATGGGCGGGGTCACCGGCGAAGAGGCCGTCTACGCTCTGGCGATCTGGTCGACCGGCGATTTCCAGTTCACCCCCGGCAAGGAAACCGAGACATCCACGATCGACAAGACGAACACCTCGTTGCTGATGGAAGCCGCGCGGCGCCTGGACGAGTGGAAGGTCCTGGCGCGCAAGGTCCCCGACGTCGACCACGTTCCGGTCCTGAAGCCGCGCAGCATGGGCGAGCCCGTGACGCTCTCGCCGCCCGAATGGAACCTCGTGATTCGCATCGACGGGCGCAAGAGCGTCGAGGAGCTGTCCCGCGCCACCAACTCGAACTCGTTCGAAACCGCCAAGGTCCTGTACGGCCTCGTGACGGGCGACCTCGTGGACATGCGCGCGCGCGACGCCACGGTGCGGGCGGCGGCCCTGGCGGCCGCGCCTTCCCCGGCCTCCGCGGCGGCCCCCGGCCCCCGGCCCGCTCCGCCCGCGGCGCAGGCTCCGGCGCGCCCCGGCGCCGCGTCGTCCGCGCCCGGCGCCCCCGCGAGCGGCGTTCTCGGCGACGAGAAGAAGATCCTCATGATCCTGTGCACGCGGGTCAAGCAGGAGGCCGAAGCGGCGATCGGGGAGGCGAACCTGCCCGGCATCGACCGCCCCTACAAGCAGGCGCTCGCCGAGATCGACCGGGGCCGCGGCGTCGAAGCCGTGCGCGACCTCATCCGCCAAACCGAGAAAGCCATCTCCTCGATCCGCGGCCCGGCCATCATGCGGACGTTCCAGGAAAAAATGTCCCTGGTCATGCAGCCAAAGTTCTGACGGGCCCTCTTCTGAAGGCGAGTTAAGCAGCGGCGGGCCGGCCACGCCGTCGCCGGCGCCCCGGAACGCGAAGGCCCGCCGTCTGCTTCAACTCGCCCCGAGCCGGGATACCAAAGGCACCTGTCCGGAAGGACGGTCCCCTGACCAAGCAGAAGATGTTTGGCAATTCTGCGAATTTGTCTTATTCTATTCGGCAGCTACGTTCCCGTCCCGGTTCGAAAGGAGACACTGATGGCGAAGCGGACCATGCTCCTCGGTATGCTCATCTGCCTGGTGGGCGCCGCTGCGCACGCGCAGCCCGCCGTCATCGCCCCGAACACGGGCGGCGACATCGGACTGTTCACGATGACCACGGCGGACGGCCCCCGGGCTGGGCAGTTCACGCTCGGGTTCTATGGCTGGTACACCTCGCGGCTGGCTGGCGAGTTCTACTCCGGACAACCGAGCTCGACCCGCTACTTCGCCCAATGGGGCGGGACCGGTTCGGCCGGCCTCGGTCTGACCAGCTGGTGGTCGATCTTCGTCGCGGGCGGAGGACAGGTCACGCGGAGCGGCGGAGGCTGGCAGGGCGGCTACATCAACGGCATTCCGCTGGCCGGCCCCTTCGATATCAACGAGGGTTCGAAGATCCGGCTGGGCACCAAGATCAGCGTCCACTCCGAGAACGATCCGGACCTGCGCTTTGCCGGCTGGTTGGCGGGGCACATTCCCGTCGGGAGCGGCTCGATCCAGACCGACAACGGCGAGATCCAACGCCTGAACTCGCCGCGGGCGGATTGGGAATGGGGCGGCGCGGTTTCGAAGTCCTACTTCACGGGCATGGTTTCGTACACGCTCGCCGGCATCCAGGACAACGATGTCCGGCCGGGCAACCTCCTGCGCTTCGGCTTCGGCGCGGAAGTGCCGGTCACTCCCCTCATCCACGTCATCGGTGAGGCGTACTACAACGTCCTCGACGGCGGCGACAACCCTGAGCCCGATTGGGGATCGCTCGTCACCGGCGCCCGCATCTGGTTCGGCCATACGGGCTGGGCGCTCTCGGTCGCGCTGAACACCAACCTGAGCATGCTGTTCTCGCACGGCATCAACCCGAACCCCTTCGGCGGGATTCTCGGCGTGACCTACGCCACATGGCCGCCGGCGCCGCCGCCGCCGGTCGTCGTTCCCGCGGCCGCCGAGCCGGTGGTCGAGGAGAAGGTCGCCGCCCCGATGGTCGCCGCGGCCGCGCCGGCCCCGCAGCCGCAGCCGCCGCCGCGTCCGGGGCCCCGGACCACCACCGACGAGATTTTCTTCGACGGCAAAAGCGCGCGGCTGACCAACATCGCGAAGGCCGTGCTCGATGGCGTCGCGCTGAGGATGAAGAACGACCTGAACGCCACGGCCGTCGTCCTCGGCTACACCGACAACGCGGGCGCGGAGCAGGCGAACCTCGAGCTCGGCATGAAGCGCGCCGAGGCCGCCAAGCAGTATCTCGTCACCCGGCACGGCATCGATCCCGGCCGCATCTCGGCCGGATCGAAGGGCGGCGCCGAGCCCGCGTACGACAACGCCACCGCCGAGGGCCGCACGAAGAACCGCCGCGCCCAGATCGTCGTGACGCTCGTTTCGGGAACGTGATTCGGAGAACCTCCCAGCGCATCGCACAACCCCCTCCCCAAGAGGGGGTTTTTTGACTCCGCCGGCCGCGGTCGAGGCGGCGGCGCCGCACAGCCCGCCGCCCCGGGTCGTCGGCCTCACGGTCATCTCGACGGCCGCCGTCGTCGGGCTCCTCTACTACGGCCGTCCCCTGCTCGTCCCGATCGCGTTCGCGCTGTTTCTTTCCTTCGCCCTGCGCCCCTTCGTATCGCTCCTCGAGCGCGCGGGCGTGCCGCGGGTGCTCGCGATCCTGCTAATCCTCTTCGTGATCGTGGGCGGCGTGGCGCTGCTCGTGATCAACGTGACGGCGCAGTTGAACCAGTTCTTTGCCGAGCTGCCCCGCTACCAGGCGCGGATCCGCGACCTGGTGACCCGCGTCATGGAGTTCGTCAACGGGCTGCGCGAGCGCATGGGCAGCATCCTCCCCGAGGATTCGCGTGGCGTCCGGGAAGTGAAGCTCACCGAATCCCAGCTCGATACGACCCGCGCTCTTTTCGCCCAGGTCGGCGCCACGCTCGGCATCATTCTCTACACAGCGACGATCCCGTTCCTGACGTTCTTCATGCTGAAGGACCGGGAGAAGTTCGGCCGCGTTCTCGCCGGCATCTTCACGCGCAACGAGCGGCTGGGCGAGGCGGACGTCACGGGCGCGATCTCCCGCACGATGACCGCCTACGCGACCGGGCTCTCCTTCGTCATGCTGATCATGGCCGGCGCCACGACGCTCACCCTGATGGTCCTGCGGATCAACTACTACTACGTCCTCGGGCCGATCGCCGGGATCGCGATCCTCCTTCCCTACGTCGGCGTGATCTTGTCGACCGTTCCCGCGGTGGCCGTGGCGTACTTCCAGTTCGACGGCGAGAAGGCCCTGGTCGTCCTGGCGGTCTACGGCCTGCTGCAGTTCCTCGAGGGCAACGTGCTCACGCCCTTCATCGTGGGCGGCAAGGTGCGGC
>JBGPGG010000034.1:0-25046 GCA_041483715.1 Thermoanaerobaculia bacterium | reverse complement strand
GGCCTCGAGATCGGCCAAAGGTACCGGGTCAAGAGCCTCCTCGGCATGGGCGGCATGGGAGCCGTGTACCGCGTACACGACGAGGAGCTCGACCGGGACGTGGCCCTGAAGCTGATCCGGTCCGATATCGCCGAGAACGCCGAGGCTCTCGAACGGTTCAAGCGGGAAATCCAGCTCTCGAGCCGGGTCACGCACAAGAACGTCCTGCGGGTCTACGACCTCGGCGCGGCGGACGGGATCAAGTACCTGACGATGCAGTTCGTCCAGGGAGAGGACCTCTCGACGATCCTGAAACGCGAAGGCCGGCTCCCGAACCCGCGCCTGATCCACGTCTTCCGACAGATCCTCGAGGGACTGCGCGCGGCCCACGAGCAGGGCGTGATCCACCGCGACCTGAAGCCCCAGAACATCATGCTCGACGCTTCGGACAACGTGTTCGTGACGGACTTCGGCCTGGCCAAGTCGCTCGAGCAGTCGGGCATGACGCAGACCGGCGCCATCATCGGAACGCCGTACTACATGTCGCCGGAGCAGGTGAAGGGCGCTCCGATCGATCACCGATCCGACATCTATTCGCTCGGCGTGATCCTCTACGAAATGTCGACGGGTCAGCGCCCCTTCACCGGCTCGACGCCATACGAAGTGATGGCCCAGCGCTTGCAGCGCGTGCCGCAGTCGGCGGACGAGATCAACCCCGATCTGCCGGCCTACTTGCGCAAGATCCTAGAGCGCTGCATGACGGTCGACCCGGCAGCGCGCTACCAGACGGTCGAGGACATCCTGAGAGATCTCGACGCCAGCGGCTTCCGGACGACGATGCGCTTCGAGGTCGCGAAAAGGCCGTGGCTGCGGCCCGCCCTGGCGGTCGTCATCGCCGCTCTGCTCGTCGCGGGCGCGGCCATCGCCTTCCGAGGCCGGCGGGCCGGGCGGCCGGCGCCGCAGCCGGGCGCCGCGAACCAGCCGGTCTCGCTCGCGATCCTGCCGTTTCGCAACGCCTCGGGCGACTCCTCCCTCGATTGGCTAGGACCCAGCCTGGCCGAGATGCTGCGGACCGACGTCGGACGATCGGCGTCGCTGCGGACTGTTCCGTCGGACCGGCTCCATCAGATCCTTCGCGACCTGCGGATCTCCGCCGACTCGACCTTCGATCCGGCCACGCTTCGAAAGCTCGCCAAGTTCAGCAACGCGGACACCGTCATTTGGGGCCAGTACCTCAGGTTCGGCAACGAGATCCGGATCGACGCCACGCTCGAAGACGTCAAGCGGCAGCGGTCCATCCCGCTGAAGGCGCAGGCGCCCAGCCAGAGCGGTCTTCAGGCGGCCATCGATCAGCTCGCGCAGTCGATCCGCGAGGGTCTTTCGCTTTCCTCAGATGCCCTCGCGGAGCTCAAGGCCACCGCGTTCAAGCCCTCCACGCACTCGCTCGAGGCGTTGCGGGCCTACAACGAAGGGCTGCAGCTCGCGCGCCAGGGCAAGAACTCCGAGGCGCTGAAGAAGTTCAAAGAGTCCATCCAGGCCGATCCGGAGTTCGCCCTCGCGTACGCAAAGCTCGGCCAGACCTACGCCAGCCTGGGGTACGACACTGAAGCCGAGCAGAGCTCCCGCCACGCCGTGGAGCTTTCCGAACGGCTTGCTGCGCCGGAGAAATATCTCATCAACGCCAGCCACGCCCGGATCGTCAACGATACCGACAAGGCGATCGCGGCCTACGAGAACCTCGCCAAAGCGTCGCCGGACGATTCCGAGATCAACTTCGAGCTGGCCGCGCTCTACGAGGCTTCCGGCGCCTTCGACCAGGCGCGCGCCCATTACAAGAAGGTGCTCGAGCACGATCCGAAATACGTCGCCGCCCTTCTGGCGTCGGGCCGCGTGGAGATCAAGGCCGGAAACCCGCAGGGATCGCTCGACTTCCTGAACCAGGCCCTGAGCCTGGCCATCCAGCTCGGGCAGGACGAAGAGAAGGCCGACGTCCTCCACGCCATCGGAGCGGCCTACCAGGGGTTGGACAAGCCGGGCGAGGCACAGCGGTACTACCAGGAATCGCTCGAGATCAAGCGCCGCATCGGCCAGAAGCGCGGAATCGCCGTGACCCTCGGGCGGATCGCCCAGGTCCAGGAACAACTGGGCAATCTGGACGCCGCGCTGGCCAGCTACAAGGAAGCACTGCAGATCCAGCGCGAGATCGGTGACAAGAAAGGGACCGGCCTGACCCTCATCGACCTCGGCGACTTCTACTCAAATCGTGGCAACTACGACCAGGCCCTGCAGGATTACAAGGAGTCGCTCCAGATCCAGCGCGACGTCGGCAATCAGGACGCGGAAGGGCTCTGCCTGAACAACATCGGCAACATCTACCTCTTCAAGACGCAATACGACGACGCCCAGACCAACTTCGAGAGGGCGCTCCAGATCCGGGAGAAAACCAAGAACCCCGGCGACATCGCCGACACCCTGCACAACCTCGCCGAGACCGCGACGAATAAGGGGCAATACGACCAGGCCCTGAAGCACTACCTGCGAGCCCTCGAGCTCCGGCGCGACGCCGGCGACAAGCGGGGCGCGGCCATCGAGTCGTACAGCATGGGGACCCTGTTCGAGTACGAGGGGCAGTACGGAGCGGCGGTCAGCGCGAAAGAGGAAGCGCTGAAGACCTTCCAGGAGCTCAAGGACAGCGGATTCTGGATGGGCGAGATCATGAGCGGAACCGGGCACTCCCAGGCCATGCTCGGGCGATCGGACGCGGCCCAAGTCCAGCTGGCGGAAGCGTTGAAGCTCGCCGAGAAGCTCCAGAACAAGGCCCTGACGGCACAGATACTGAACTTTCAGGGCGACCGGCTCTTCTACCTCGGCGACGCGAAAGCCGCGCGGCCCCTCTACGAGCAGGCGCTCCAGACCGCCTCGAAGACCGGCGACAAGCGCCTCGAGCTGCTGTCGAAGGTCAACCTCGCCAAGTGCGCCATTGCCGAGCGCCGTTCCCAGCCGGTGATCGAGGGCCTCAAGAAGCTGGCCGACGAATCCGACTCACTCGGCCTGAAATACCTGTCGGTCGAGAGCACCGTCTTGCTCGGCCAGGCGCTGCTCGAGACGAAGCGCTACCCGCAGGCCCGGCAGGAGCTCGAGCGCGCACTCGCGAAGAGCGAGAAGCTCGGCCTGCGCGCCCTGCTGGCGCGCAGTCATTACCTGCTCGCTTCCGCGCTGCGATCCACCGGCAGCCCTGCCGAGGCGTCCCGCCACCTCGGCGAGGCCCGCCGGATCCTCGGGGAAATCCGGAAGGAAGCCAAGACCGATGACGTCGTGAAACGGGCCGACCTCGCCCCGATCCTCGCCCAGGCGGGGTGATCGGTCCGGGGCGGGCAAAAAGAAGCCGGGCCCTGCGGCCCGGCTTCCTGACGCCCGATGCGTCGGTTCCGTTTCGCCGTTTTCAGGGAACGAGGCCGGTCCACGTCCCGAACGACGTGTACGGGCCGTTGCACGTGGGGTCTGGTGGTGCATCCACGAAGGCGTCCCTGGTCTTCTTCCCCTTCCCGGCGGACAAACTGAGATTCAGCGTGCTGCCGGGCATCACCAGATAGAGGGTGGTCGGCACTCCCGACCCATCGACTCGACTGTTGGCCTTCGCGTCGTTGAACCAGAGTCTCGCCGTGCCGGAGTTGTCGCTGCTTCCAAGGCAGGAGCTGCGCACGGACAGCTCCATGCTGACGACCGACCCCGAGTCGAACGCGCCTGTCGGGAGCGACAACGGGATCGTGAGCAGGTTCGCGTTGCCGAATCCGGGGCCGCCGCCAAGCGCGCCGAGGAGCTCTCCAATGACGGGGGGATCGGTGTCACTCACCACCTCCGCCTTGAGATCGAACCGGACGTTCTTCTTACCGCCGCTGTTGTCCTTCAGCCCGATCCAGACTCTGGCCGCCGGCGAGGTGGGACTGGTCAGATCGACTGCTTCGAAGTCGGAGAAGCCCTTGCTTTTGCCGCCCACGCCGGGATCGACGGTATTGGAGTCTCCGACGGCGAATACGGCGTCGGTGATGTCCTGCGTGTAGCAGTCGAAGCCCTGCCCGCAGGTGCCATCGGGCGGTACTCCATCGAGGGGCGCTCGGTAGAGCCGCACGTTGTGGAGTATGGCCAGAGTAGGGAAGTCCCAGAAGATGCGGACGGTCACGTCGCCGGAGTAGTCGCCCGAGTCCGGCGGGTTGGTGACGTGGTAGAAGCCGCAGGTGCCCAGGTTGGTGTCGGAGGTGGCTCCGACGTAATGGATGCAGTCGACGGGAGCCAGCGATGATATCACCCGGGCGTCGAGTTCTGGGTCCGTGATGGGGATGAACTCCACGTTCAGGTCAAACGGATTGATGAGGGTTTCCACCGTGAACTTGATGAAGTTGTCCCCGAACTGGTACTTGTTCGTCAGGTGGGTCGAGTCGAATCGGTTGCATATGCCGCCGCTGAACCCACTGCCGGTGCATTCGTTAGTCTGAGCCTGGGCCGGAGGAACGGAAGCCAGCGCCACGAGAGCCACACCGCAGAGGATGGTTTTCAGCTGCGTACCCTTTTCCTTTTCCACGATCAGTCCCTCCTTAAGAGAGTGTCGAGCCGTCACATTTTCTTGGGGACTGGAAATTCTCCGTCCGCCCCACCGGCGTGTCAACCCCCCAAAAGAGTGCCAGGGGTGTCGATATCAGGGCCTAACCGGGTCTTAATTAGGCCTTAAAGCCTCAATCAGGGCTTACTCAAACAGCCGTCCGCCCGGCTTCAGCGAGCCGAAATAATCCCGGTAACGTTGCCGCTGCACCGGCTCGCTGTAGAGCCGCTCGGCGGTTTCGCGCGCCTGCCGCGAGGCGGCAGCATACTTCTCGGAGTCGTCCCAGAGCTCGCAGACGGCATCGAACCACACCCCGATCTCCTGCGCGTCGGGAACCTCCAGGCTCTTCTCCGAGAGTCGATCGGGGACGGGCAGTACGCGCCCGGCGCCCGCGACCGTCTGCGGCAACCCTCCCCGATTGCTCACGAGCGGCGGGATTCCGTTGATCATCGCTTCGGCCGCGACCCGGCCGAACGGATCGGGAAACAGGGATGGAACCAGCAGGAGCTTCGTCAGCGCGAAGAAGTCGGCCGGCCGCGGCAGCGGGGGCGCGGCCATGATGTGCGGGTACTTCGTAAAGTCAATGCCCGGAAGGGCGTTCAGGCCGCCCGCGCTCGACGCCGACTGGACGACGAGAATCGGGATGTCCGGCCGCGCCGTCCCGAGCATGTCGGCGAGCCGAGCGAACACCCCCGCGCCCTTGTGCACCGACGGATTCACGTACGTGACGAACCTTCGGGAGTCGACCGGCGCGAGCACCTCGGACCAGTCGATCGGCGAGGGGATGCCGGTGCTGATGAGCCCGATCTTCTGCCTGTACAGGTCGCTCAGATACGGGCTGGTGGTGAAGACATGATCCACGTGCTCGTAGAACCGCCGGTCCTCGTACCCGTGATTGCGAAGCGTGAATACGGTGGTGACTCCACGGGCGCGGGCGCGGCGCAGGGATTCGTGCAAGACGGGGTGCGATCCGTAGGTCACGAGCAGGTCAGGCCGGAACCGCTTCAGCACCTGATCGAGCAGGTACAGGAATTGCTCGGATTCGAAGCGATCGGGATGTCGAGCCTCGTTGTGCCGCGTCAGCAGCATCGTGACCGGCACGCCGGCGAGCGTGAACTGGACGGTTGGCCGTCCGACCACCATGTTGGCGGGCTTTCGCACGGATCGCACGAACGCGGGTGCCGGCGGCCTGCGTCTCAGCCCGACGCCCAGGCCGGCCAGATGCTCGTCGATGTCGGGTGGCCTGGCGTCGAAGCGGGCGGTGGCCAGCACCTGACACTCGTGGCCCGCTTCGACCAGCCACTTCATCAGAATTCGGATGCTGTGGGCGGCGCCACTCTCCGAGTCGGTGTAGGCGTTGTGAATGGCCAGAAGGATCCGCACGAGAGCATGCGATACCACCGACGCGGCGCGCGCGTCAAACGCGCGGTATCGGGGTCGTGGTCAGTTTGACTCTCCGCAGTCCTGCAACGATCTCTTGTTTCTGGGCGCCTTGCGTTCTAGGTTTAGGGATAAGAAACTCTGATTTCGGGCGGCAGGATAGGGATAGGCACTACGCGCCGGTCCTCGATCTGGATGCCCGCGAGCATGTCCGTCCAAAGCGACGATCGGATCGCGCAAGAACGATCGGCCATCCCTGGCCTTCCGCATCGCCGCCAGGTTCAGGGGGCGCCGCTCGAGAGAGGCTCCCCAAGACCCTTCCGATCCGGCGTCGGGATCCCGGCCGATTTCCGGATCGAGCCGGTTTCGCCTAGACTGGAGGAGCGAAAGGGAGGTCCATGGCCACCCAAGTCATCATGCCGCAGATGGGCGAGTCGATCGCCGAGGGAACGATCACGAAGTGGTTGAAGAAGGTCGGCGACGCGGTCAAGCGCGATGAGCCGATTTTCGAGATCTCGACCGACAAGGTCGACGCGGAAATCCCGTCGCCCGTCGCGGGCACGCTGCTCGAGATCAAGGTCCAGGAAGGCGCGACGGTCGCGATCAACACGGTCGTCGGCGTGATCGGGGAGGCATCCGAAAAAGGCGCCATCGCCCCCGCTGTCACCGCCGCGCCGAAGGTCCCGGAACCCGCACCCGTCGCGGCGCCGGCCGCTGCGCCTGCCCCGCCGCCGGCGCCCGTCCGAGCGCCCGAGCCGCCCGCTGCGGCGCGGCCCGTTGCTCCGCTCGAGGCGACGTTTGGGACCGTCGAGTCGATCGAGGAGCGTATCCGCCGCCGCTCGTCCCCGCTCGTGCGCAAGATCGCCCAGGAGCACGCGATCGAAGTCCGCGAGGTGGAGGGCACAGGCATTCACAATCGGGTGACGAAAAACGACATCCTCTCGTACCTCGAGAACCGCAAGGTCGCCGGTGGGCAGGCCGCGGCAGCCGCCGCAGCCCTGGAGGCCCCGGCGTCCATGATCGGCCGGGCCGGGCCGGCGCAGGCGCCCGCGCTCGCTCCCCGCCCGATGATCTCCGTCACCGACCGCGACGAGGTCGTGGCGATGACCAGGATCCGCAAGATCACGGCCGAGAACATGATCCTCTCCAAGAGGACGTCGGCCCACGTGACGACCGTTTTCCAGGTGGACTACACGAACATCGCAAAGATCCGGGCCAAGCACAAGGACGCTTTCCTCGAGAAGAACGGCGTCAAGCTCACGTACCTGCCCTTCATCTTCCGCGCGGCGATCCAGGCGCTGCGCGAGTTCCCGCAGGTCAACGCCTCGATCGACGGCGAAAACATCGTCTACCACAGGGACATCCACCTCGGCATGGCGGTTGCCCTCGACCGGGGCCTGATCGTCCCGGTGATCAAGAACGCGGACGAGAAGTCGATCCTCGGCCTCGCCCGCGCCTCGCAGGACCTCGCCGAGCGCGCCCGCTCGAAGCGATTGAGGCCCGACGAGATCCAGGGAGGGACTTTTACGGTCACCAACCCCGGCGTCTTCGGCTCGCTCTTCGGGACGCCGATCATCCCGCAGCCGCAGGTCGCGATCCTCGGCGTCGGGACGATCGAGAAGCGCCCCGTCGTCGTCGCCGACGAGCAGGGCCAGGACGCGCTCGGGATCCGCACGGTCGGCTACCTCGCGCTCTCGTTCGACCACCGCCTGATCGACGGCGCCGACGCGGACAAGTTCATGGCGAGCCTGAAGACGACGCTCGAGTCCGGAGAGTTCGACCTCGGATAGCCAGCCCGGGCTGCCTCCGGTCCCACGTCTTGGCCCGCGGGTCGGCCTCGCTCTTTTCGTGCTCGCGCTCGCGGTGCGTATGGCCGCCACGGCGCTGGTCGGCTTCACGTCGCTTCAATTCGGAGACGCGCGCGCCTATCTCTTCGCCGCGAAATCGCTCGCCGAAAACGGCCAATATCCCTTGCGCACGGACCTCTTCTTCTTTCGGCCGCCCGCCTACCCTGCGTTCATCGCCGCGGTGACGCTCGGAAAGGCCGATCGCATCGCGGGCGTCAAGTTCGCCAACGCCATGCTTGGAGCCGCGGCGGCCGTCCTCCTCGCCGCGCTCTCGGCGCGCATCTTTCGTCGCCGCTCTGTGGCCGTCGTCACGGGCCTGACCGCGGCGCTATGGCCTTCGCTCGTCCTCGTCTGCACGGATGTGCAGAGCGAGCCGCTGTTCGTGCTCCTGCTTCTCCTCGCGGGATTTCTGCTGCTTGCCGCAACCGACCGACCGTCCTCAAACATCGCGGTCGCCGCCGGCATCGCTCTCGGACTGGCCGCCCTCACGCGGTCCTCGGCGCTTGCGCTGGTGCCTCTGTTGCTCGCCCCTCTCGGTGACCGGCGCTACCCGCTGCGGGCCCGGGCCCACCTGGCGGGCTCCGCCGCGCTCGGGCTATTCGTGGCGCTTGCGCCGTGGACGCTGCGCAACGCCCTCGTATTCCACGAGCTCATTCCCGTCAGCGACGCCGGCGGCTTCAGCTTCTATCAGGGGAACTCGATCTGGACCCGCCGGTATTACGCTCTCCGGACCCGGCAGGAATACGAAGACTGGAACCATGCGATGGATCTCGACATGCGCCGGCGCCTCGCCGAGATCGAACGAGACGGAGAGCGGACGCCGTCGCAGCGTTCGGGCGCGTTCGCCCGGATGGCGATCGACGAGAGCCTCGCCGATCCCGCCGGCAGCATTCGCCTTGTCGCGCTCAAGGCATGGCAGTGGCTGCGCCCCTACCCCACGCCCTGGTTCTGGCCGACGCGCATCGTCGTCGGCGTCGGGATCCTCTACGGGGCGCTGTACGTGCTGGCCGCGCGCGGCTTCGCCCGCTCTCCCCGCCGCGGCGTGGCGGCGTTCTGCGCCGGACTGCTCGTCCTCAGCATGGTGGTCCATCTGGTGCTGCAGGTCGTCTGGCGTTACCGGGTTCCCTATTGGGACCCCGTGCTTCTCCTTTATGGCACCTTCGGGGCATGGCGCGGACGATAGTCACCGAGGTGTTCCGCCTCGCCCGCAGCGCGGCCTACCGGATTGCCGGTCCGATCGATCGCATATGGCTCCGCGCCTCCGGCAAGGGCAACTTGCCGCCACTCTGGCTGCGCCGACACACGGGCCCCGTCGCGCAGTTCGAGAGTGCGGCGCGCGAGACGGCGAAGTTCCTCGACCGCCTCGGCCTCGTGCACGCGGACGATTGCGTCCTGGACATCGGGTGCGGGGCGGGCGCCATGGTCCCGGAATTCGCGCGACGCTTCGGTCCGCAGGGCCGCTACGTCGGCTTCGACGTGCATGCGCCTTCGATCCGCTGGTGCCGCGAGCACTACGCGAAAGACCCCCGCCTCGTGTTCGAGCTCGCGGCAATCGCCTCGGCGTACGGCGCGGCTTCCGGCCCCGCGGCGACGAGCTTTCGCTTTCCGATCGAGGACGCACAGGCGGACCTCGTTCTCGCCAAGTCCGTCTTCACGCACCTGCTCGCGCCCGAAGCGGGCCACTACCTTTCGGAGACGCGCCGCGCGCTCAAGCCCGGCAGCGCCGCCGTCGTCACCGCGTTTCTCTTCGACGCAAGCGCCCCCGTGTTGCCGCTCGTCCGCCGCGCGTTTCCCTTCGGCGATCGGGACGGTTTCGTGCGGTGGCGGCTGCGGGCGCGGCCGACCGCAGCGGTGGCCTACGAGAAGTCCTCGTTCGAGCGGATGGTCCAGGCGGCGGGCCTGCGCGTCCAGTGGATGTCGCCGGGCTACTTCCCCGGCGGCCAGCGCGTCACGGGCCAGGACACCCTGCTGCTCGGACATTGAAAGACGGAAGGTAGACTGCTCCCGATGGGAGCCCTGGCAGCCCGCCGTGACACCCCGCGCCTCCGGGCCGAGTGGCTCGGCCGGATCGACTACGACCGTGCCCTGGCGCTGCAGTCCGACGCGGCGGCGGCCGTGGCGGCGGGGGGCGAGGATCGCCTGTACCTGCTCGAGCACGAGCCGGTCTACACGCTCGGCCGAAATGCGACCGCCTCCGACATCCTCTTTACGCCGGAGCGCCGCCGCGAGCTCGGCATCGCGGTGCGCGAATCCAACCGGGGCGGAAAGGTCACCTACCACGGCCCGGGACAGCTCGTCGGCTATCCGATCCTGAACCTGTCCCCCGACCGGCGCGACGTGAAGCGGTACGTCACCGATCTCGAGGAGGTCCTGATCCGCACCCTGGCGGAGCTCGGAATCCGCGCCGCGCGCGCGTCTGCGAAGGAGCGGGTCACGTCCGTGTGGGTCAACAACGACAAGATCGCCGCGATCGGCGTGCACCTCTCGCGCTGGGTGACGACGCACGGCTTCGCGCTCAACGTCACCGACGAACCGCTGCCCTTCTTCGCGGGGATCGTCCCGTGCGGCATCACCGACGGCGGCGTCACGAGTGTCGAGCGCCTGCTCGGCCGGCGGGTCCCGCTCCAGGACGTCGTCCGGCCGGCGCTCGCGCAATTCGGCGAGGTCTTCGGCCGGGAGATAATCCTCTCGTGAAGAGCGAACTGCCCACGCACGGCCCCGCATCCCGCCTCGAACGGCCCGAGTGGCTGAAGGTCCGCCTCAACACGACCGGCGAATACGAAGAGGTCCGCGCCATGATGCGCCGCCTCTCGCTCGTGACGGTGTGCGAAGAGGCCCGCTGCCCGAATATCCACGAATGCTGGGCCCGCGAGCGGACGGCGACGTTCATGCTGATGGGCGACATCTGCACGCGGCACTGCGGTTTCTGCGCGGTCGGCAAAGGGCGCCCGGGCTCCCTCGACCCCGAGGAGCCGGAGCGCGTCGCCGAAGCGGCGAAGGAGCTCGGCCTCTCGCACGCCGTCGTGACGTCCGTCAACCGCGACGACCTGCCCGACGGAGGCGCCGCGCATTTCGCGGCAACGATCCGCGCGATCCGGCTCCGCAACCCGGGCTGCACGGTCGAGGTGCTGATCCCCGACTTCCAGGGCGACGGCGACGCGCTCGAGCGCGTGCTCGACGAGGCCCCCGAGATCCTGAACCACAACGTGGAGACCGTGGCGCGCCTCTATCGCCGCGTGCGCCCGGACGCGAAATACACGCAGTCCCTCGCGCTGATCTCGCGCGCCGCCGAGAGGCGCACGCGCGAGAACCTCGCGATGCGGACCAAGTCCGGCCTCATGGTCGGCCTCGGCGAGAGCGAGGACGAGGTCCTCGAGCTGCTGCGCGACCTGCGCGCCTCGGGCTGCGACATCGCCACGATCGGCCAGTACCTCCAACCGCACGAGCGGCGCCTGCCGATCGAGCGCTACTACACACCGGAGGAATTCGAGCGCCTGAGGCGCGAGGGCGAGGCAATGGGCTTCCAGCGCGTCGAAGCCGGTCCTCTCGTCCGCTCCTCGTACCACGCCCGCCGTGCCCTCGAAGGGCCGGCGGCGTAAGGATTCCGCATGCGCCAGCGCCCCCGGCTCGCGACCCTTCTCTGCGCCCTCGCCGGCCTCGCCGCCTCGGCGGCGCAGGCCCAGACGCGCGAGGCCGTCCGCACGAAGTACGTCGAGCCCATCTATCCCGAGAACCTGCTCAAGACCGAACGCCAGGGCAACGTCCTGCTCGCCGGTCGCATCGACACGAAGGGCCAGATCGGCGATCTGCGCCTGGTCGCGACGAGCGACAACGCGCTCGTCAAGCCGGCCATCGAGGCCGTCCAGCAGTGGCGATTCCGGCCGGCCACGAAAAACGGCAAGCCGATCGAGATTTTCGCCAACGTGGGAGTGCGCTTCCGGATCCAGGGCGACAAGCGGGGCCGCATCGATCTGCCCATCCTGGGGGACATCGCGATCTCGCCCGCCGACGCGTCGGGCAAGAAGACGGCGCCCGAGGGCTTCCCGATCCAGCGCGGCAAGGACCCCGCGCTGCGGGCGGAGGCTCTGCTCGATCTGCCTCCGTCGGGCGAGACGCGCACCCTCACGGTGCGCGTAGAGGTGATGTCTTCGAAGGGCCGAAAGATCGCGATCTTCCAGCCGCCCGTCGCCATTGCGGCCGGCGCGACCGAAGTGCGCATCCCCGTCGTGGCGCAGATCGGCAAGGATTGGGAGGATGGCGTCTGGGCGCTGCAGTTCACCGTCGACGGGTCGCCCGTCGGCGGCGGCCAGTTCTGGATCGCGGCCGACCCGGAACACTTCCGGTTCGTGATCCCCCGGTCGTGACGTCCACCCGCGCCCTGCTCTGGGGGGCGGCGGCTTGCGGCCTCGCCGCGGCCCTCGGCTGCGCGTCCGGTCCCGCCGCCGCAACGCCGCCCTGCGCGGGGCTCTCCCCTCCCGCGCTGCTCGCGGCCGGGCCCGTCGCCTTGCCCCAGACCTACGTCTGGGCCCGCCTCGCGGCCGAGGTCGTCGAGGAAATCGTGGTCGACCGCGACGGCGTGGTCGCCAGGATCCAGCTCGTTGCGACTTCCGTTGCGCCGCTGGCCCCTTTCGCCGAGGCCGCCCTCCAGCACGCGAAGTTCGCCCCGGGCAGGATCGAGGGCAATCCGGTTGCCGTGCGCGGATGGATCCGGATGCCCATCGGCTCGATCGTCAAGGCCGGGCGCAGGGAGCCGCCTTACGACAGTCTTCGCGCTTTCGTTCCGGGCGGTGCCTCGCGCGAGGCGCGGTGGCAGCTCGCGGGCAGCGTCGAGCGCCTCGTGCTCGTCGCCCACGTCGGCAGCGACGTGTCGCAGGGCGCCCTCATCGTCGCCGTCGCGCCCGGGGGCGCCGAGCAGACGCTGCTCACGCTTGCGGCGGCAACGCCGCCCCTCGAGATCCGCGAGACCGTGAAGACCGGCCGCTTCCTCTCGGCGGCAGGCGACTACCGGCTGGAATTGCGCGCCGCCGGAAAGCCCCTTGCCTCGACGACCGTCACGGTCGCGGCCGGGTTCGAGACCGCGATCGTGAACGCGTGCGAGCCGCTGGTCGGGCCGGAAAAAACAGGGCCGGGGCATTGACCCCGGCCCGCACACGATACCCCCGCCTCCCGGCGTTGCCGCAAGTGTAGCCCGATCGAGCCTACTGGAAATCCCGAATGTCGCGGAACGGCGTTTCGGGGTCCCGGAAGTCGGGTCGGTAATAGCGGTTGGCTGTGTCGAGCTCCTGCTGGTAGCCGTTGAAGAGGCCGTTCGACTCCAGCGCCGCCAGGGCCTCCTCCCACTCGCGGCCGGTGATCGAACGGTTGAGCGCGGCGTACTTCTCGTTCGCGGCGGCACGGTGGATCGGGTAGTACTGCGCCATGAGCGAGATGGCGACGTTCGGGGACAGCGTCTCGGCGATCCAGGCGAGCGACTCGGAGACGCCGGCGACCCCGTTGGGCAGGACGAGCACCCGCACGAGCAGGCCGCTCCTCAAGAGCCCCTCTTCGTCGATCTCGAGGCGCGAGCCCTTCTGCCGGAACATTTCGACGAGCGCCGCCCGCGCGCGGGAGGGGTAATCGGGCACCTTGGAGTAGAGGGAGCCTGCGCCCGTGTCGGCGTACTTGAAGTCCGGAAGGTAGACGTCGACGATGCCCTCGAGCAGGCGCAGCACTTCGACCGAGTCGTAGGCGTTCGTGTTGTAAACGATCGGAAGGCGCAGCCCCCGGCAGGCCGCGAGGAGCACGGCCTTCGCCATCTGCGGCGCGAAGTGCGTCGGCGAAACGAAGCCGATGTTGTGGCAGCCGCGCTCCTGGAGCGACAGCATCATCTCCGCGAGCCGTTCGACCGTGACCTCGTTCGTCTTCTGCGTCGGGTAGTCCTGGCTGATCTGGTAGTTCTGGCAGTAGACGCAGCGCAGATTGCAGTTGCCGAAGAAGATGTTCCCCGCGCCGCGCGTGCCCGAAAGCGACGGCTCCTCCCCGAAGTGAGCCGTGAAGGACGACACGATCGGATTCTCGCCGGAGGCGCAGGAGGCGAGCACGCCGGCGAGACGGTCGTTCCCGCAGTTGCGTGGGCAGACCGTGCAGGAGCGCAGCAGCGCGTAAAGCTTGCCCACACGCTCGCCGAGCTCTCCCGTTTCGAGCAGCCGCAGATACCCGGGCTCGTGCATCGCGCGGCAGCTTAGCATTGGGCCATGCCGGAATCGTGGGCCACACGCCGGACTCGCTGGGGCTTCAACCTCTTCCCCGCCTGGCGCGGAACGGGGGCGCGCGTGACCTATATCGGCGACGACTGGCGCGAGGTCCGGGTGCGCCTGCCCCTCTCGTGGAGGACGCGCAACTACGTCGGCACGATCTTCGGCGGGAGCCTCTACGGCGCCGCGGACCCGATGTACATGATCATGCTGATTCACATCCTCGGGCCCGCGTACACGGTGTGGGACAAGGCCGCGGCGATTCGATTCAAGAAGCCCGGCCGCTCGACGCTCTATGCCCGCTTCCTGCTCGACGAAGTTGAGATCGAGACGATCCGCCGCCTGCTCGAGACCGCGCCGGCGATCGACCGCGTCTACACCGTGGAACTCGCCGATGCGAGCGGCGCCGTGCACGCCGTCATCGAGAAGACGATCCACATTCGGAGGGGCTAGACTGTAGACTAGAAAGCAATGCGGGACATTCTGGCATGGGCCCTCGCGACCGAGCTCGTGGGCCTCGCCATCCTTCCCCTCCTGCGCTCCTTCTTCGACAATCGGCGCGATGCGGCCCTGCTCTCCCGCCCGATCGGCCTGGCCGTCGTCGCGTACGTCGGCTGGCTCCTTTCGCTCCTGACGCCGCTCGGGTTCCAGCGCCTCACGCTGATCATCGCCCTCGCCGCCGTCGCGGCCGTCTCGCACTTCGTCCGGCGCCGCTCGGCCGCGGGGTCGGCGGCGGGCGCGCCCTGGTGGTGGTGGCAGTGGGGCGACGAGGAGAAGCTCGGCGCAATCCTGTTCTGGTCGGCCACCGGCGTCTTCGTGCTCATCCGTGCGGCCGGGCCGGCGATCCTCGGCGCCGAGAAGTTCATGGACCTCGCCTTCGTGAACTCGCTCGCGCGCTACCCCGCCATGCCGCCGGGCGATCCGTGGATGGCGGGCAAGACGATCAACTACTACTACTGGGGCTACCTGCTGGCGGCGGCCCAGGCCCAGCTTTCCGGCGTCGCGCCGATGACCGCGTACAACCTGTCCGTCGCGACCTTCGCGGGCTTCTCGTTCGTGGCAGCAGCGTGTTTGGGCCTGCGCCTCTCGAAGGGCCGGCTCGGAGTCGGGCTTGCCGCTGGCGCGGGGACGGTCTTCGCCGGCAACCTCGCCGGGGCGGTCGATGCCTGGAACGCTCCGTTTGCCGCCGACTTCGACTACTGGCGCGCCTCCCGCGTGATCGGCCCCGAGAATTTCAAGACGATCAACGAGTTCCCGTTCTTCACGTTTTTCCACGCGGACCTGCATCCGCATCTGCTGGCGTTCCCGTTCTTCATCGCGGCTTTCGCCATCGCGCACCGCTGGGTCGAGGCGGGCCGAGAGAAAGGCGTGGGCGGTTGGTCCTCGATGCTGCTCCTCGCGCTCACCGCGGGCACGGCGCGCGCCGCGAGCCTCTGGAACATGCCGGCCATGGCGATCTTGCTCGTCCTGTGCGGGATCTTCCGGAGGACCCGCGGCGAGCGCCTGCCTTCCCTGCGGGAGGGCCTCGGCGGCGGACTCGTCGGCGGACTCGTGTTCTTTGCCTCGCTCGTCCTCTTCTATTCCTACACCTCTTCCTTCCAGCTCGAGAACAAGGGACTCGGGCGCGCGACGATGTTCTCGGGCCTGATCGAGTTCCTCGGAGTGTGGGGAATCCTCTTCGCCGTGTGCGCCCTCGGGCTCTGGCCCCGGGCCGGGGACGACTCCGAGCCGGCGCGGCGCCGGCGCGATTTCGGGCTCGTGATCGCGGCCGCCGCTTCGCTGATCGCGGGCCTCGCGCTCCGGATGCCCGCCATGACGATCGTCCTCTTTCTGGGTTTCCTCTCGGCGCGGGCGGCCTGGAAGAGCCTGCACGCCGCGGAGGGGGACGGGCCCGGCGTATTCGCCGCTTTCCTGCTCGTCCTCGGTCTCGGAATGATCGGCGGCTGCGAGCTCGTCTACTTCAAGGACACGTACGGCCAGGACCTGCAGCGGATGAACACGATCTTCAAGTTCTACCACCAGGCGTGGCCCCTGATCGCCATCGGGGGCGCGGTCTTCGCGGGCCGGGCTGTGGCGGCCGCCGGCCGCAGGCGCCTGCTCCAGCGCGGCCTTCTCACCGCCTGTCTCCTGCTCGCGGCGCTCTGGCCGTTGAACGCGGCCGTGTCGCGCTTTCGGCAGAAGGACGGCCCGCTCTCGCTCGACGCGCGAGGCCCCCTCGCGCGCCGGAGCGCCGGCGACGCCGCGGTGATCGACTGGTTCCTGCACAACGCACGCCTCGGCACGGTCCTTGTGGAAGCCTCGGGAGACCCGTACTCGGAGTTCGCGCGCATGTCTTCGCACACCGGGATCCCGACGGTGCTCGGGTGGGCGAACCACGAGGGCCTCTGGCGGTCGAACGATCAGCAAGTGGCCGACCGGCTCGCGCGCATCAAGCTTTTCTACACCACGCCGGACCCCCGCGTCGCCTGGGATGCCATCCAGCGGTATGGCGTGACGCACGTCGTGCTCGGCGACATGGAGCGGCGACTCTACGGCGGCGGCGTGTCGGTACCGAACTTTCCATTCCTTTCACCGGTCTTCAGCTCGGGCGGCACGACGATTTACTCCGTCGCCCGCCCGAAATGAAGATCTTGATGGCGATCGACTACTACCGCCCGCACGTCTCGGGCCTCACGCTCTACGTCGAGCACCTGGCCGAGGGGCTGGCAAAGCGCGGCCACTCCGTGCGGGTTCTCACGCACCGCCACCTGCCGGAGCTCCCGCTCGAGAGCGAGGAGCACGGCGTGCGCGTCGTCCGCGCGCCGGTGGCCGTGCGCGTGGGCAAGGCCCTCGTGTCGCCCGCGATCCTCGCGCGGGCGCTCTCCGAGGTGCCGCGCTCGGACGTCCTCCACCTGCATGCGCCGCTCGTCAACGCCATGCCGCTCGCGTTCCTCGGCGCGATGCTCCGGGTGCCGATCGTCGTCACCTTCCACTGCGACCTGCAGACGCCGCCGAGCGTCGGGTCCCGGTTCGTCGAGGTGCTCGCCCGCGCCTCCCAGCACTTCGCGCTCGAGCGCGCCGCCCGCGTGATCACGTACACGGAGGACTACGCGCGCAACACGTGGCCCCTCCGGGACCGGCTGGAAAAGGTCGGGTGGATTCTGCCGCCCGTGAACGATCCGCCCGAGACGGGCCGGACCGCCGCAGAGGTGCGGGACCGCTTCGGCGTGCGCGGCGCGCCCGTGCTGCTCTTTCTCGGCCGCTTCACGGAGGAAAAGGGCCTGCCCGTCCTCGTCGAAGCGTTCGCCAAAGTCCGCCGCCGCTTTCCCGAAGCGGTCCTCCTGCTGGCCGGCGCGAAATCGGTGCCGGGCGAGACCGTGCTCGAGAGGATCGCGCCCCTGCTCGCGGACCCGGCCTCGGGCCTCGTCGCGCCGGGGATCGTTCCGCCCGCCGAGATCGCTGACCTCTTCACGATCTCGGACCTGCTCGTGCTGCCCTCGATCAACGCGACCGAGTCCTTCGGCCTCGTCCAGGTCGAGGCCATGCTGCGGGGAGTCCCGTCGGTCGCCTCCGACCTGCCGGGCGTCCGGCAGCCGGTGCGGCTGACCGGAATGGGCGAGATCGCGCCCATCGGCGACGCCAAAGGCCTAGCGCGGCAGATCCTGAAGGTGCTCGAGTCCCCCGACCGCTACCGGCGGCCGCGCGAAGAGATCCGCGCCCTGTTCCGCCCGGAGCGGACTTTCGCCGAGTACGAGGCCGTCTACGCCTCCGCCATCGGAGCCGGCGTGTGAGGGCGAGCCACTCCTCCGAATCCATCCTCCGGGCGCACCTGCGAGAGATGCCCCTCCACCGCGTCCTCATGCGGTCGATCGAGGCGCGCATCCTCTCGGACGTGGCGTTCCCAAGCCCGA
The DNA here is from genome assembly GCA_041483715.1 of Thermoanaerobaculia bacterium. Taxonomy (GTDB): domain Bacteria; phylum Acidobacteriota; class Thermoanaerobaculia; order UBA5066; family Gp7-AA6; genus DAHUXD01. The sequence continues at coordinate 7,120 of JBGPGG010000034.1, read as the reverse complement.
TCCTCGACATCGGCTGCGGCGACGGCCATTTTGGGTCCGTCGTTTTTCCCGGCGGCGCCGACGTGGGTCTCGACCCCGGGCTCGCCGACCTCGCGGATGCGCGGGCACGCCGCGTCTACCGACTGCTCGTCGGCGCCGACTCCGGGGCGATGCCGTTTCCCGACGCGCACTTCGCGTCGGTCGTCTCGAACTGCGTCTTCGAGCACATCCCGGACATCGACGCGACCGTCAGGGAGATCGCGCGCGTGCTGCGGCCCGGCGGGGTCTTCGCGTGCACGGTCATCGGAGAGCGCTTCAGCGAGTTTCTGACCGACGCGCGCGCCTGGCGGCGGCTCGGCCTGGCGGCCGCCCACCGCGCCTACCTCGACTGGTTCAATCGAAAGTCCGTCCACTTTCACTTCGACCCCCCGGACGTGTGGAGGAACCGGTTCGAGCGGGTCGGGCTCGAGGTCCAACGCTGGCGGTACTACCTCTCGCCCGGAGCCGCGCGCGTCTTTCACCGGTCCCACTACGTGAGCCTTCCCCACCTCGCCGCGAAGAGTCTGACCGGACGCTGGGTCCCCTTCCCGTCCCTGATGGACAACCGGTTCTGGGTCCGGCGCCTGTCGCGATGGGTGGACGAACCGGAGCCAAAGGCCGGCTCCTGCATCGCATTCGTCTGTGCCAGGAGCGCCCATTCTCCTGTAGAATGAGAGAGTTAGTCCGCATCTTGCAGGAGAGCGAATGAGATTCCTGATCACCGGCGGGGCCGGGTTCATCGGCTCGAACGCCGTCCATCGCATGCTCGAGCTCGGGCACGAGGCCGTCGTTTTCGACAGCTTCACGAGGCCCGCCTCGCGGTTCAACCGCGCATGGCTCGAGAGCGTCCACCCGGGCTTGCGGTTCATCGAGGCGGACGTGCGCGACGGTGCGGCCCTCGGGCGGGCGCTCGCGGAGCCCTTCGACGTGGTCCTCCACCTGGCCGGGCAGGTCGCCGTGACCACCTCTATCCTCGATCCCGTCACCGACCACGACATCAACGCGCTCGGCACATTCCGGCTCCTCGAGGAGCTGCGCCGGCGCCACGCCGACGCGCCCGACAGGGCGCCGCTTCTCGTCTACGCCTCGACCAACAAGGTCTACGGCCACCTGTCCATGGGCGAGACGATCCGAGACGGCCGGTGGGACTTCCGCGACCTGCCGGGAGGCGTCTCGGAGACGGAGCCCCTCTCCTTCGAGTCGCCCTACGGCTGCTCGAAGGGGGCCGCGGACCAGTACATCATCGACTACCACCGCACCTTCGGGCTGCCGACTGTCGCGATGCGCCAGTCGTGCATCTACGGACCGCGCCAGTTCGGGGAGGAGGACCAGGGCTGGGTGGCCTGGTTCGCCCTCGCCGCGGAATTCGGCCTGCCGATCACGTTCTATGGCGATGGCCTCCAGGTGCGCGACCTGCTCTGGGTGGACGACCTCGTCGCGCTCTATCTCGCCGCCGCAGCCAATCGCGCAACGGTCGCAGGACGCGCCTACAACATCGGCGGCGGCCCGGCGTTCCGCCTCTCGCTCAAGGAGCTGATGGTGATCCTCGAGAACCGCCTCGGCAGGAAGATCTCCGTCGCACCCGCGCCGACGCGCCTCGGCGACCAGCCCGTCTTCTACTGCAACATCGACCGCGCGGAGAAGGACCTCGGCTGGCGTCCGCGGGTGTCTCCCGACGAGGGCGTCGACCGGCTGCTCGGCTGGATCCGGGAGAACCGCGAAGAGATCGGCCGTTTTCTCGCCCGCAAGGGCCTGATCGCCGCGGGTCCGTCTCGGTGACCCGACTGTCGCGCGAGCGCGCCCGCGCGATCCTCCTCGGCCTGCTTCTGGCCGGAGGCATCCTCCGTTTCCAGGGCCTCAACTGGGACGACGGGCACCACCTCCACCCCGACGAGCGCTTCATCTCCATGGTGGAGGAAAAGCTCGCTTTCCCGAAGACGGCCGCCGAGTACTTCGACTCGAGGCATTCGAGCCTGAATCCCTACAACCGCGGCGAGGGGTCCTTCGTCTACGGCACGCTGCCGATGACTATGGCCAGGACCGTGGCCCCGCTCTTCGGCCGCCGCGGCTACGACGGCACCTACATCATCGGGCGCGCGCTCTCCGGGTTCTTCGACCTCATCACGGTGTGGCTCGTGTACCGCCTCACGCGACGGTTCGCGCACCGCCGGGCGAGCCTGCTCGCGGCCGGGCTGTCGGCGTTTTGTGTTCTCGGCATCCAGCTCTCCCACTTCTGGGCCGTGGACACGTTCCTTGCCACGTTCACGGCCGCCGCGCTCCTCGGCGCGGTGCGGATCGCGCAGGGCCGGTCGGGCTGGGGGGGCTACGTCGCAACCGGTGCGGCCATCGGGCTTGCCGCCGCCTGCAAGATCACGGCGCTCGCGCTGCTGCTTCCCCTCGGCATCGCGGTCCTCGTCACCGCGCTCCGGCAGCCCCGCCCCTTTGCTTCCGTGCTCGGAGCCGTTCCCCGCCTCGCCGCGGCGCTCGCGGGCGCGGCCGCCGCGGTCCGCATCTTCCTCCCGCACATCTTTCTCGGACCGAGCCCGCTCTCGTTCCGGCTCGATCCCCGTTGGATCGACGACCTGAAGAGGCTCCAGGCCCTCTCGAGCTCCGTCGCGGGTTTTCCTCCGGCGCTGCAGTGGGCGGGCCGGACTCTCTTTTTTCCCCTCGAAAACCTGGTCCTCTGGGGGGCGGGAATTTTCTTCGGCCTCTCGGCCCTGGCGGCGCTCGCCTGGGCATCGGCCGCCGTCGTCCGGCGCCGGGCCTTCGACCTCGCCCCACTGTGTGCGTACTGCCTCTTTCTCTTCGCGTACCACGGCCTGACACTCGTGAAGTCGATTCGCTACTTCTACCCGGCCTACCCCGCGCTCGCGGTCCTGACGGGCGTCTGGTTCTCGCATCTGCTGCGGGGGTTCCGGACGCCCCGGCTCGCGCGCGCCGCCGCCCTCGCGGTGCTCGCCGGCACCGCGCTCTGGGCGGTCGCGTTCACGGCGATCTACCGGCGGCCGCAGTCGCGCGTCGAGGCGACGCGCTGGATCTACACGCACGTTCCGGCGCACACGAGCATCGCCAACGAGTCGTGGGACGACGGCCTGCCGCTCCCGATGCCCGGCTACGACCCGGCTGTCTACGTGGGACCCTCACTGCCCCTCTTCGACCCCGACTCCCGCGAGAAGGCGGAGACCCTCATCCGCGCGCTCGCCGACGCCGACTGGATCGCGGTGACCTCCAACCGCGTCTACGGCAACGTCACGCGGGTGCCGTCGGTCTTCCCCATGTCGACCGCGTACTACCGCGCCCTCTTCGACAGAAGCCTCGGCTTCGAGCGGGCCGCCGACATCACGTCCTACCCGTCTCTCGGCCCCCTGCGCATCCCCGACGACGGGGCCGAGGAGCAGTTCACCGTCTACGACCACCCGCGCGTGCTGCTCTTCAAGAAGACGCCCCGGTTCTCGGCGGACGCGGCGCGCCGCCTGCTCTACGCCGCAATCCCGCAGACCCCGCCGACCATGCACGAGTGGGAGCGGTGGCCCCGGGCCCTGCGCGGCGTCAGCGCGCCTTTGCGTCCGGACCGGCTCGTGCGAACCGAGACGGCGCGCTCGGTCGAGTCCGGCGAGGCCGTCGGAAGCTCGCTCGCCGCGGCCGCCGCCTGGTACCTCGCCCTCGCCGTCGTCGGAGTCCTCACCCTGCCTCTCGTGTGGGCGCTCTTCCCGCGCCTCTCGGACCGCGGCTTCGGCTTCGCGCGGATCCTCGGCCTCGTCTTTGCGACCTACGCGATGTCGGTCGCGCTCACCTTTCGCGTGCTGGGAAACGGGCGCATGGCCGCAGTCCTGTGTCTCGCCGCGGTCGCGGCGGTCTCCGCTTGGGTGTTCCTGCGCGAGCGGCACGACTTCACGCGGTTCCTGCGCGAGAATCGCCGGCAGCTCCTTCAGAGCGAGCTCGTGTTTGCCGCCGGCTTCCTGCTCTTTCTCGGGATCCGGGCCCTGAACCCGGAGATCTACTGGGGCGAGAAGCCGATGGACTTCTCGATCCTGAACATCCTCGTGCGGACCCGTTCGCTTCCCGCGTCGGACCCGTGGCTCGCCGGCGCGCCCCTCGGCTACTACACCTTCGGGCAGGAGATGGTCGTCTTTCTCACCCTGCTGACGAACCTCTCCACCCGCTTCACGTTCAATCTGGCCTTCGGCATGCTCGGCGGGACGATCCTGCAGGGGGCCTTTTCGCTTGCGCGCAGCTGGGGCGGGCGGCTGCGGGCTGGTGTCGCGGGCGCCGCGCTCACGCTCCTCGTCGGCAACCTCTCGGGCCTGCGCGCGTGGCTCGTCCACAAGCGCGCGCTCGACTGGGACTACTTCTGGGCGACCTCGCGGGTCGTCAAGGACACGATCAACGAGTACCCCTTCTGGAGCCTGGCGTTTGCCGATCTGCACGCCCACGTGCTGGCGATCCCGATCTTCCTGCTCTTCACCGCCGCGGCGCTCCACCTGGTCCGCCTGCATGGCGATCCCGTCGCGTCGTGGCGTAGCCGCCTGGTCGGGGCCGTGCTGCTCGGGTTCCTCGGCGCCGGGCAGGCGCTGACGAACGCGTGGGACGTTCCGCTGCTGTCCGGCCTGCTCGTCCTCGTCGCGCTGACGGCCGCGCTCTGCCCCAAGCACTTCTCGCTTGCGGGCCCCGGGCGGGCCGCGATCGCGCTCGCGGTCTCAGCCGGCGCGGGCTTCGCCTTCGCGAGGCCGTTGTGGGTCCGCTTCGGCGGCGCCCCGGGCATCGGAAGAAACCTCGAGCCATCCGCTTCGGGCCTGGATCAACTGACCGTGTTCGGCCTCTTCTTCTTCCTCGCCCTCGCCTGGTGGCTCGCCGCCGCTTCGGCGCGCCTGGCGCAAGGCCGCGGCCCACGCCTGCTGCGGTGGGCGCTCGTGGCCGCCGCTTCGGGAGCGCTCGCCTGGCTCGCCCTGCGGCGGCCCGACTGGTTCCTCGCCTGCGGTGTGCTGCTCTTCCTCGCCGCGTTCTTCGCGCTCTCCGAGACGCGTGACGACCGGCTCGCCCTCGGCTTTCTCGCGACCGCGTTCTTCCTCGTGCTCTTCTGCCAGCGTTTCTACATCTACGACCGGATGAACACCTTCTTCAAGCTCTACGTGGAGGCGTGGATCCTTTTCGCGATCGCGACGGCGGTCCTCGTGTTCCGGGCGCGTGAGCGGCGCGGCGTGATCGACCGCTGGGTCTTCCCCGCCCGCGCCGGCGCCGCCGCGCTCGCCGCCGCCGCGCTCTTCACGAGCGTGACGGCCGGGCGCGCCGCGGTCAGCCGCCACTTCGCTCCCTACGCGGGGCCGTCGCTCGACGGCCTGCGCTACCTCGAGACGCTCCACCCGGGCGAATACCGCGCGGTCGTCTGGCTCCGACGCACCGTCGGGGGCACGCCCGTCGTGCTCGAGGCCCAGGGGCCGTCCTACCAGGACTTCGGCCGGATCTCGATGCTGACGGGACTGCCGACCGTGCTCGGATGGGACTACCACGTCAAGCAGCGCGGCAACTCGGAGACCGAGATCGAGGCGCGCCGCCAGGCCGTCCAGTCCATCTACACGAACCCGGACGCCGCCGGCGTCGAGCCGCTGCTGCGGCGCTACCGCGTCGGCTACGTGTACGTCGGGTGGCTCGAGCGGAAGACCTATCCCCCGGCGGGCCTCCAGAAGTTCCGGACCGACAAGAGCCTCTTCGAGCCCGTATACGAGAACCCGGAGACTCAGATCTACCGGGTCGCCGGCGGGCCGGCCCAGGACGTCCTCCTGCCGGCCAGGGAGACGCTGCCCGAGGCCGCCGCGGCCGCGGCCGCCGCCGCTCCGCAGGACGAGCCGGAAGAGCGCCCGGCGATCCAGGAAAAGTCCGACGCCGGCGAGCCCCCCTTCTCGAACCTGCGCGAGCCCCGCGGCGCCGCCGTGGACGGACTGGGGCGCATCTGGATCGCGGACTTCGGCCACTCGCGCCTGCGCGTGTTCGACCCGAACGGCGGCTTCCTCGGGGGCTGGGGCGGGCGCGGCGGCGGCGAATACAGATTCAAGGAGCTCTGCGGCGTGGCGATCGCGGGCGACGCGCTCTACGTCGCGGACACCTGGAACGGACGTGTGCAGGCCTTCACGATCGCGGGCGTGCTGCGCGCCACGGCCGGAGAGCTCTACGGGCCGCGCGGGATCACCATCGCGCCGGACGGGCGCGTATGGGTCACGGACGGCGGCAATCACCGGGTGGTCTCTTACGACGCGCTGCTGCAGGACCGGAAGTTCGTGGGCCACAAGGGCTCCGGCCCGGGCGAGTTCTCGGGCCCGACGGGTATCTCGGCGGCGCCCTCGGGCGCGATCTACGTGGCCGACACGGGCAACAAGAGGATCCAGGTCCTCGCTCCGGACGGAACGCCGCGCGGCGAGTTCGCCTTCCCCGGCTGGGGCGAGAACGCCGAGCCGCATCTCGCCGTGGACGCCGACGGGACCATCTGGGCCACGGACCCGCCGTCCAACGCGGTCCTCGCCCTCGACGGGGCCGGCAAGGTGCTCGAGCGGATCGCCGCCGACGAGGCCGGGCGCAAGTTCGAGAACCCGACGGGTATCGCGATCGACCGGAAAAACCGTATCCTCTACGTCATCAACTCCGGGAACGCATCCGTAGCCAAGATTTCTCTCTCCGACAGGAGGACTCCTTGAACGATGCCGGGTTCGCCCGGGCCCCGGAGCGCTCTCGCCTGACGGCCGGGGCCCTCCTCTTCATCGCCATTCTCGGGCTCGCGGCCGGCCTCACGCGCTTCTGGGCGCTCGGCGCGCGGCCGCTCCATCACGACGAGTCGATCCACGCCTACCAGTCCTACACGCTGTCGAAGGGCGGAGACTGGCGGTACGACCCGGCCTACCACGGCCCCTTCCTCTATTACGTCAACGCGCTCGTCTACAAGCTCTTCGGGGCGAGCGACTTCACCGCCCGGCTCATGCCCGCGATCTTCGGCCTGATCCTGATCGGATTCGCCTGGCCGCTGCGCCGATGGATCGGCAAGCCCGCGGCCGCGGTGTACGCCGTCCTCGTCCTGACCTCGGCGCACTTCACCTACTTCTCGCGGTTCATCCGG
>JBGPGG010000033.1:0-25627 GCA_041483715.1 Thermoanaerobaculia bacterium | reverse complement strand
TGGCGACCCCAATGGAACCGGCCTCGAGAGGCTCTCGGCGCTCATCCTGCGCAACGTCACCGGCTCGCCGTTCGACGGCACGAACGCCGTGCAACAGGCCGACGCGCTGATCGGACCGGCCACGGGCGACACCCTCGTGACCCTGTGGATCGGCAACAACAACGTGCTCGGGGCCTCGACCTCGGGAATCGTCGTGGACGGCGTCACGCTCATTTCCCAGGCGGACTTCCAGGCGAGCTTCCAGGTGATCCTCGCGAACCTGTTGCCGAGCACGCGCCTCGTCGTCGCCAACATCCCGGACGTGACCGCGATCCCGTTCTCGTCCACGATTCCGCCGGCCCTCGTCGTCGGTGGCTCGACCGTCCCCCTGCTCGGGCCCGGGGACTCCGCGTACCCCTGCACGCCGGTGCCGCCGAACCAGGGCTGCGGTCTGCCGGCAGGGTCGCTCGTCAACCTGCCGGCCTCGTCCTTGCTGGCTCAGGGGGTCGGCCTTCCCGTCGCGGCCGGCGGAACGGGCAAGCCCCTGCCGCATGGGCACATCGACGCGACGGGTCCTCACGCCGGCGTCGTGCTCTACCCGGACGAGGTGGCTTTGCTCCTGCAGCGGACGGCCGAGTACAACTCGGTGATCGCCTCGTCGGCTTCGGGTGCCACGCTGGTGGATTCGAACGCGCGGTTCAACGAGATCAAGGCGGAGGGGTTCGAGATCGGGGGGATCACCCTGACGACGAAGTTTGTGACCGGCGGGATCTTCTCCTACGACGGCGTCCATCCCTCGACGATCGGCTACACGATCGTGGCCGACGAGTTCATCAAGGCCATGAACGCGCAGGGGACGGTCACCTACGCGCGGCCGAACTTCTCGGACGTCCTCTTCACGCCGAACGTCCCGGCGACGGGCTCGGCGGTCCAGAACGGGGGGGCGTGGAACTATTCCTTCGACATGTGGAGGGACGTGCTTGCCAGCGTGTCAACTCGCGCCGCGAGCATCGCCCTGCCCTCCTTTCCGGCTGCCCCGGTCGTTCCCGCCGGGCCGGGGGGCCGGCCGACGCGGTCCGTCGCACGGCACGCCGAGCCCTAGACCCCTCTTCGGATACCCTCGGGCCCCGGGGGCTTGCCCCCGGGGCTTTGTCTTTCTGCCCGGGTCTGCTAGATTTCGCCGTCTTTCCGAGGGGACAGGTCCCATGATGATTCCGGCGACACAGCTTCGGAGCGGGATGCTCATCATCCACAACGGCGAGCTGCACCGCGTCCACGACATGGTCCACAAGACGCCGGGCAACCTGCGGGGCTTCGTGCAGGCCAAGATGCGCAACGTCCGTTCGGGCTCGATGAACGAGCACCGGTTCGGCTCGACCGAACGCGTGGAAAAGGCCTCCCTGGACGAGCGGGAGATGGAATACCTCTATTCCGACGCGGCCGGCCATCACTTCATGGACCAGACGAGCTACGACCAGCTCACGCTGTCCGACGAGGTGATCGGCGAGCAGATGAAGTACCTGCTTCCGAACACCGCCATCCATGTCGATTTCTACGATGACAACCCGGTCGGAATCGAACTGCCGAACAACGTGACCCTCGAGGTCGTCGAGACCCAGCCCGGGATGAAGGGCGCGACCGCCTCGGCTTCCTACAAGCCGGCGACGCTCGAAACCGGGCTCCAGGTCATGGTTCCCCAGTTCGTGGAGGCGGGGATCAAGATCAAGATCGACACGCGGGACAACAGCTACGTCGAAAGGGCCTGATCCGGGACCTTCCCGGTATGCTGATTCAGCATAAATATCTGAGTGGACTGGCCTTTTCGGCTTGACGCCCCCTGCGGGCCCCCGGATAATCCTCCCGTGCGCAAGACGTCGGTCATTCCGGCGGCTGTTCTGGCCGCCGGTTTCCTTTTCTGCCTCTCGCCCGTAGTCGAGGGAAAGACTACCAGCCACTCTAAGTCGGCCCAGGCCGGGTCGAAGGGCGGGGGATCGGGGCGGACCGAGCCCCACAAGAAGACTACGACCGCTCCGGCCAGGAAGCAGGCCCCCAAATCCCGCAAAAAGGCCCTGCACGTGATTCGCCAGGACAATCAGGGCGCCGTAGTTGTCGAGCGGGTGGCCGTCGCAATGCCCGAGCCCTACGGGCCCTTCCAGCCGGTCGAGGAATACAGCTTCCCGCAACTCCCGTGCGCCGAGTGGGACGCCATCATCGAGGCCCATGAGCACGAGGCCGACGAGGAGGACCCCGAACCGGCGGACGTTGCCGATGCGGTGCCTCCACCGGAGGTCAACCCGATATACCGCGTCGCCCGCTCGATCGGGGCGTTCCTACGGCCGAAATCGGCCCAGTCGACCCTCCGGCCGGAGGACGTGGACCTGTCCGAACTGCTCTCGGCCGGCGTCCAGATCCCGGTCGAGGGCGTGGACCCGAGCCGCCTGAAGGACTCCTTCCTGAACTCCCGCGGAAAGCACAGCCAGCACCTGGCCATCGACATCGGCGCGCCCAAGGGCACGCCGGTGCTGGCGGCGGCCGACGGCGAGGTCGTGCAATTGCGGCGGGAGAAGCGGGGGGGCATCTCGCTCTACCAGAAGGACGCGACCGGCCGGTACCTGCTCTTCTACTGCCACCTCACGAAGTACGCCCAGGGTCTGCTCCCCGGACAGAAGGTCGTCAAGGGCGACGTGATCGCCTACGTCGGGCAGACCGGCCACGTCATCGGCGGCCCGCACCTGCACTTCTCGATCACGCGCCTGCCCGAGGACGACGACAACTTCAAGGCCGGCGTCGCGATCAATCCGTATCTGCTGTTCTTAGCCGCCGTGCCGTAGCCGTCGCTTCCGCTCGCTCGATCGCTCGCTCTCGCTCCCGCGGCGCGAGCCTCCTCCCTCCCTTCGGTCGGGAGACTACTCGCGCCGCGAGGGACTGAAACCGGGTTGGCCTGGAAGGGTTAGCGGGATCAGACTGTGCGCAGGTCCTCCAGCGCGAACAGTCGGTCCAGCCACAGGTTCGTCAGCTTCTCGGACACGGTGTTTTGCCGGAGGCGGGCGGCGAGGTTTCCCCAGTCCATCTGATCGAGCAGCTGGTCCTGGTTGAAGCAGGAGAAGACGATCTCCTCCTTGCCCGAGACCGGGTCCACGTGCTTCTGCAGGCACTGGGCGCAGACCTCTTTCATCATGCACTGCATCGGGGAGTTGATCGAACCGATTCCGACGTGGTCGGGCTTGAGGAAGGGGGCGAGCACCGTCTTGCGCGAGCGCGCGACGGCGGCCATCATCCGATCGGAGCCGATCACGATGATCCGGTCGACGTCGGACAGGGGAATGGCGACCTCTCCCAGCTTGCCGGCCGCGTAGGCGAGCATCGCCTCGACGATGTTGCCGACCAAGCTGCGGTCGGAGGGGCGGCGGGCCGGGATCGCCTCGCCCCGATCGACGGAGAGGATGAGGGCGTCGGCGGCCCCCTCGAGATCGTCCCGCTTGTAGAAATCCTCGGCCTTCTTGTAGCCGGCGAAGTAGACGACCCGGTTGCCGAGCTCCCGCGCCTTTTTTCCGATCGAGAAGAGGACGGCGTTTCCGAGGCCGCCGCCGCAGAGCATCACGGTGGAGTCGCGCGGCAGCTCCGTGGCGGTGCCGGTTGGCCCCATCGCGACGACCTGTTCCCCGGGCCTGAGCACGGAGCAGAGCCGGGTCGAGCCTCCGATCTCGAGGGCGATCATCGAGAGGAGGCCCTCTTCCTTGTCGACCCAGGCTCCCGTCAGCGCGCAAGGCTCGATCAGGAGCGGCGTCGATTGCAGGCGGGGCGCGCGCGCCTCGAGGTTCTGGAGCCGGAAAAACTGCCCCGGCTGGAAATTCCGCGCGGCGGCCGGCGCCCGGACGATGACCTCGATGATCGTGGGGGTGAGCCGGTTGACAGCGACGACCCGCGCCGTCAGGTCATCCTCGAGTCGGGCCCGGAACGCGTCCCACTCGCCGTCGGGTACGGCCGTCGGATGCCTGTGGTTGACGACCTCCGCGATCGCGCGATAGCCGTTCCTGGCCGAGGCCATGGCCTTCACGACGTTGCCGTTGTAGGCGGGATGATTGTCCCCGAAGAAGGTGACGAACTTGCCCTGTCTCGAGAAGCCGGTGAAGAACGCGCCCTCGTCCTCGGCCGGGGCCGGCACGAGCTTCCAGCCGTCGCCCTCGGGCACGGCGCGGTGGGGCGCAAAGAAGCGCCGCTTCTGGTCGAGCGGAAGCGATTCCGGGAACTCCTTCGCGTAGGTGATATTCGGCGTCGTGCCCGCCGCGACCAGGAGGGTGCGCGCGGGCAGCTCCACGACTTCGCCGGATCCGCCGCGCAGGAACCGGACCGCGCGGAGCTTTCCGTACTCGTCGGCGACGGCCTCCTCGGGCTCGAGCGTCTCGATGAAGGAGATGCCCTCCTCGAGCGCCTTGATGATCTCTTCGTGATTGAGCCGGTACGCCGGGGACTCCTCCATGGAGCGCCGGTAGGCGATCGAGACGCCGCCCCACTGCTTGCAGAGGCGCGCGAGGTCGGGGGCTTGTGCCGCGGCCCGGGCGCGCTCGCGCTCCTTGCGGACCGCCAGGCCGTGGGCGAGGAGACGATCGAGGATCTCCCGCTCCTCGGGATCGAAGGTGGCGCGCACGGCGGCCTCGCCTTTGTCCGCGCAGAGCTTTTCGTACCGGGACAGCGTCTTTTCGGCCTGGATCGGGTAGTAGGCGAGCAGCTCCGTGGCCGTGTCGATTGCCGTGAGGCCCCCGCCGATGACGACCGCGGGCAGCTCCGCCTGGAGGTTGGCGAGGGCCTCCTCCTTGAAGGCGCCGGTGAGCTGAAGGGCCATCAGGAAGTCGGAGGCCTTCCGCACGCCGCGGATGATGTTGTTCTTCATCGGGATGATCGTCGGCCGGCCGGCGCCGGCGGCGATCGCCACGTGGTCGAACCCGGCGTCGAAGGCCTGTTCGGCCGAGAGCGCGCCGCCGAAACGCACGCCGCCCAGGATCGCGAAGCGGCGCCGGCGGGCGAGCGTCAGGTGGATGAGCGTCAGAAAGTTCTTGTCCCAGCGAACCGTGATGCCGTACTCGGAAACGCCGCCGAAGCCCGCGAGCGGCCGCCGGTCGAGGGGCTGTGCGAGCTCGGCGTAGTCCCGGATCGGCCGGATGCCGCCGCCGTCGGCGCCCGTCCAGTCGTCGGGCAGCGGCTCGATCTTCAGGCCGTCCACCCCGGCGACGCCGAAGCCCTCGTTCAGGAGGTAGTGCGCCAGCGTGTACCCGGCCGGGCCGAGGCCGACGACCAGGACCTTGCGGCCGACGTACGGGGCGGGATGGGGACGGCTCGGATGCAGGGGATTCCAGCGCGTGAGAAGCCCGTAGATCTCGACGCCCCAGGGCAGCTGGAGCACGTCGGTGAGGACGCCGGTTTCGATCTGCGGGATGTTGACCGGCTCCTGCTTCTGAAAGATGCACCCCTTCATGCAGTCGTTGCAGATCCGGTGGCCCGTACCGGGGCACATCGGGTTGTCGATACAGACGAGCGCGAGCGCTCCCAGAGAGTCGCCCTCGCGCCGCAGCTCGTGCATCTCGGAGATCTTCTCGTCGAGGGGGCAGCCTTTGAGCGAGATGCCGAGCGCGTTCTTCTGCCAGGAGGCGGTCTTCGCATCGAAGAAGCCCTTGGCGCAGGAGTCTTTTTCGCGCTCGTGGCAGAGCAGGCAGTAATGCGTTTCGCCGAGCACCTCGCGGCACGTCATCCGGGGATCGGTCAGCGTGAAGCCCTGCCGGCGCCGCCGTCCGGCCGTGGGGCCCACTCGCTCTTCGGGCAGGGCGGGGTTGGTCCGCTCTGTCTCGACGAGGTTCCGGTAGTCGAGCGTCTCGGGCAGCTTGAAGGAGATCCAGCCGTGGATTCCCTGCTTCAGGGCGGGGTGCTCACGCCGCAGGTGGCACCAGAAGGCGTACTGCTCGAGCGTCTTCTCGAGGAAGGCGAGCAGGTCCTCGTCGGCGTCGCCGGAGGCGCGAGGCAGGGAAGCGGCGCAGGCGACCGCCCGGAGGGCGAGGGTGCGCGCGGTCTGCCGCGCGGCCGGCGAGACCTCGGCTTTCTTCTTCTGGCGCAGCGCGGCGATGAAATCGGCCTCGAGATCGAGAAGGCCCGCCACCATGCGCGAGGTCGCCAGCTCCGGGTCGGCCTGCCAGGGCAGCTCCGGGTGGAGGTCCCGCTCGAGCGCGGTTGCGGTGGTCTGCATGGGAAAGAGGTCCATCGCCGCGAGGTCCTTGGGGAGCTTCGTCTTCACCGCGCGCCGCAGCAGGAAGTCCCGCCGGAACCGGAAGAGGACCGCTTCGGGCCCGGCCGAGGCCGCCTGCCGGCGCCACTCGTCCTCGATGCCGAAGAGGCGGGCCACGAAGGCCGAGAGCGGGCGCGCCGCCTCGACGAGGAGCCGGGATAGCGAGAGCGGGTCGAGAGACGCCGGGTCGGCCCGGTAGGCCTTCAGCCTCGCGGCCAGAGTCGGGTTGTCGCGGCCGAGCCCGTCGAGGAACGCCCGGTCGAGGTCCGCCAGGCGGTGGTCGCGATGCAGGTCCTGATAGGTGAATCCGGGCTCGCCGAGAGGAAAGTCGCGGAGATTCGATGAGGTGGTGGTCGACAAGCGGTCGGCATTCTAGCTTGAGAGTGGAAAGGGGGTTGGCCCGGCGGGGAAGTTACGCGGAGTCCCTCGCCATCGCGCTTGACAGCGGGGCGGCCCATATCAATAATAGGAATCCTTACTGATATGGGTTCCCTCGCCGCGACTCCCCGCCGCTCCACGCGCCAGAGGCGCCTCGTGCTCGAGGCCGTCATGGAGACGAAGACGCACCCCACCGCGGAGTGGGTCTACGAGGCGGTGCGGCGCGCGATGCCGCGCGTCTCGCTCGGCACGGTCTATCGCAACCTGCAGGTCCTCGTGGAGGAGGGCAAGCTCAAGTCCTTCGTCCGGGACGGGCTCATCCGCTACGACGCCGACCTCGATCCGCACGACCACTTCGTGTGCGAGCGGTGCGGCATGTTGCTCGACATCCCGCGCGCCACGGAGTCGCTGCCGGGAGAGCGGAGGCTGAAGTCGCAGGGTCATCTGATTTCCGGAAGAACGCTCGAATACCACGGGCTGTGCCGGAAGTGCCGGCGCGGCGCCGCGGTCAACGTATGAGACCTCGTTCACCCACTCACGACTCAGAGGAGCAAAGATCATGACCGAAGAAAGCAAGTGCCCGGTGAAACATGGCGCCGGCAGCGGCCCAACGAACCGCGACTGGTGGCCGAACCAGCTGCGCCTGGACCTCCTCCAACAGCATTCCTCGCGGTCGAATCCGATGGGACGGGACTTCGACTACGCGAAGGAGTTCAAGAGCCTCGACTACGCGGCTCTGAAGAAGGACCTCGCGGCGTTGATGACCGATTCGCAGGACTGGTGGCCGGCGGACTTCGGCCACTACGGGCCGCTGTTCATCCGCATGGCCTGGCACAGCGCCGGCACCTACCGCATCGCGGACGGCCGCGGCGGCGGCGGCCGGGGCCAGCAGCGTTTCGCGCCGCTCAACAGCTGGCCGGACAACGTCAGCCTCGACAAGGCGCGCCGCCTGCTCTGGCCGATCAAGCAGAAGTACGGCCGGAAGATTTCGTGGGCCGACCTGATGATCCTCACCGGCAACGTCGCGCTGGAGACGATGGGATTCAAGACCTTCGGCTTCGGCGGGGGCCGCCCGGACGTCTGGGAGCCGGACCAGGACGTCTACTGGGGCGCGGAGACCAAGTGGCTGGGCGGCGACGTCCGCTACTCGAAGGGCTCGCCCGGCGTGGTCGAAGACCACGGCGTTCTGGTCGCGGACGACGACAGCAAGAAGCCCCACACGCGCGACCTGGAGAACCCGCTCGCCGCCGTGCAGATGGGCCTGATTTACGTGAACCCGGAAGGCCCGGACGGCAAACCCGATCCGATCGCCGCGGCGAAGGACATCCGCGAGACCTTCAAGCGCATGGCCATGAACGACGAGGAGACGGTCGCGCTGATCGCCGGCGGCCACACCTTCGGCAAGACGCACGGCGCCGCCCCGGCCACCAACGTCGACGTCGAGCCCGAAGCCGCCAGCCTCGAAGCGCAGGGATTCGGCTGGGCGAACAAGTTCGGCACCGGCAAGGGCGCCGATGCCATCACCAGCGGTCTGGAAGTCACCTGGACGAAGACGCCGACGAAGTGGAGCAACGACTTCTTCCAGCATCTGTTCGGCTACGAATGGGAGCTGACGAAGAGCCCGGCGGGTGCGCAGCAGTGGAGGGCCAAGAACGAGGCCGGCGCCGGCACGGTGCCCCACGCCCACGACCAGTCGAAGCGCATCGCCCCCTCCATGCTCACCACGGACCTGTCCCTCCGGTTCGACCCCGCCTACGAAAAGATCTCGCGGCGCTTCATGGAGCACCCGGATCAGTTCGCGGACGCGTTCGCCCGGGCCTGGTTCAAACTGGTGCACCGCGACATGGGCCCCCGCGCGCGCTATCTCGGTCCCGAGGTGCCGAAGGAGGAGCTGATCTGGCAGGACCCGGTCCCGGCCGTCGATCACAAGCTGATCGACGACAAGGACGCCGCCGCGCTCAAGAGCAAGATCCTCGCTTCGGGCCTGACGGTGTCGCAGCTGGTGTCCACCGCCTGGGCGTCGGCGTCCACCTTCCGCGGCTCCGACAAGCGCGGCGGCGCCAACGGCGCCCGCATTCGCCTCGCGCCGCAGAAGGACTGGCAGGTCAACCAGCCGGCCGAGCTCGCGAAGGTGCTGAAGACGCTGGAAGGCATCCAGAACGAGTTCAACGGCGCGGCCTCCGGCGGCAAGAAGGTTTCGCTGGCCGACCTGATCGTTCTGGGCGGTTGCGCCGGCGTCGAACAGGCCGCGAAGAATGCCGGACACAACGTGACCGTCCCCTTCACGTCGGGGCGCACGGACGCGTCGCAGGCTCAGACCGACGTGGAGTCGTTCGAAGTGCTCGAGCCGATCGCGGACGGCTTCCGCAACTATCTCAAGGGGAAGTACTCCGTGCCTTCCGAGACGCTGCTTGTCGACAAGGCGCAGCTGCTGACGCTGACCGCGCCGGAGATGGTGGTCCTCGTCGGCGGGATGCGCGTCCTGAACGCCAACGTCGGCAAATCATCGAACGGCGTCTTCACGAAGCGGCCGGAGGCCCTGACCAACGACTTCTTCGTCAACCTGCTCGCGATGGGCACCGAGTGGAAGCCGACCTCGCACGCCGCGGAGGCGTTCGGAGGGCGCGACCGCAAGACGGGCCAGGTCCAGTGGACCGGCACGCGGGTCGACCTCGTCTTCGGCTCGAACGCGCAGCTCCGGGCCCTGGCCGAGGTCTACGGAAGCTCGGACGCGCAGGCGAAGTTCGTCCAGGATTTCGTGGCCGCCTGGAACAAGGTGATGAACCTCGATCGCTTCGAGCTTGCTCGAGCTTAGCGGGAGCGTCTTTGAGGGAGTCTGACAGCGAGGAAGAGAGAGGAGAGCTCGACAACCCGGACCGGTTCTAAACGCCCGGGCGACGGCCGGCGCATGTTCGATCCTTCGTCCCCCGACTTCTTCGACGGCGCCGCCGTCGACAGGGAGCTGCGGCGTGTGGCAGACATCTGCCACACGTGCCGCCGCTGTTACAACCTCTGCCCCTCCTTCGACGTCCTCTTCCGGGCGTTGGATCGCCCGGAGGTGGACGGCGAGGTGGACCATCTTCCCGCCGGGGACCTGAACGCGTTTTCGGATCTCTGTTTCGAGTGCAAGCTCTGCATTCCGCACTGCCCGTACTACCCGCCGCACCGCTGGGAGGTCGACATCCCGCGGCTCGTGCTGCGCGACCGCGCGGCGCGGGTCAAGAGCGAGGGCAAGCCCGCCCTGCGCGAGCGCGTGCTGGCGTCCACCGACGCGCTCGGCCAGATTGCGACAGCGGCGGCGCCGGTCGTCAATGCCATGAGCCAGATGCGCCTTGCGCGCGTCCTCCTGGAGAAAACGCTCGGAGTGCACCGGGACCGGCTCCTGCCGACCTGGTCGAGCGAAACGTTCCTGCAGTGGTGGGCCCGGCGCGGCGGAGCCACGGAGCCCACGGAGCGGGCCCCTCGCTCAGACCGGGTCGCCCTCTTCGTGACCTGCTCTGTCAACGCCAACAACCCCGAGATCGGCCGCGCCGCCGTCGCCGTGCTCGAAAAGAACGGCTGCGAGGTCGTCGTGCCGACGCAGCGCTGCTGCGGCATGCCGTCCTTCGAGAGCGGCGACATCGACGCGGCGCGCGAGGCGCGCTGGGATAATGTGACTTCGCTCCTGCCGTTCGTGCGGGCGGGCTACACGATCGTTGCGCCCGGCCCGACCTGCAGCCTCATGCTGAAGAAGGAATACCCGGTGCTCGGGCCCGAGGAGGAGGCGAAGGAGGTCGCCGCGCAGACGCTCGACCTGTGCGAGTTCCTGATGCGCCGGCACGCCGCGGGCAAGCTCTCGACCGACTTCCCCCGTTCGCCGCGAAAGGTGCTCTACCAGGTCCCCTGCCACCTCAAGGTCCAGGACATCGGCTTCAAGTCCCGCGACCTGCTGCAGCTGATCCCGGGCGCCGAGGTCGTGACCGTCGAAAAGTGCACCGGGCACGACGGCACGTGGAGCATGAAGACCGAGTACTTCCCGATGTCCATGAAGTTCGCCGCCCCCGTCTTCGCCGCGGTCGAGGCGGAGCAGCCCGACGTCATCGCCACCGATTGTCCGCTCGCCGGCGTGCAGATCCGTCAGGGGACGGGCAAGGTTGCCAAACACCCGATTCAGATCGTGGCGGAGGCGTATGGGTTGAGGGACCTATGAGGAAAGAGTCGACAGTCGACAGTTAACGGTCGACAGTTGATGGCCCGCTGTCGACTGTCAACTGTGAACTGTCAACTCAAAACTCGAAGTCAAACAGGAAACGAAACCCATGAACCCCCTGACCAGTTCCGACCTCTCAAATTTGCACGTATACGAGCTCGAGCGCGCCGACTTCCGGCGCCGGGTCATCGACCGGAAGAGCCGCCGCCGCGTGGCGCTCGGGCCGCTGATGACGCTCGTCTTCGAGAACAGCGACACCGTCCGCCTTCAGGTGCAGGAGATGCTCCGCGCCGAGCGCATCGTGCAGCCCGAAAAGGTTCAACACGAGTTGGACGTCTATAACGAGTTGCTCCCCGGCCCCGGCGAGATCGCGGCGACGCTCTTCATCGAGATCACCGACCAGGCCAGGATCCAGGAAGTCCTCGACGGGTTCATC
Organism: Thermoanaerobaculia bacterium; assembly: GCA_041483715.1. Classification (GTDB taxonomy): domain Bacteria; phylum Acidobacteriota; class Thermoanaerobaculia; order UBA5066; family Gp7-AA6; genus DAHUXD01. Next base: position 14,371 of record JBGPGG010000033.1, on the reverse strand, counting down.
GGTCTCGACGAGCCCGGCAAGCTCGTCGTGAGGGTGGGCGCGAAGTCGTACCCGGCCCTCTTCGCCCCGGGGCAGAGCCGCGAGGACCGGATCTCGGCCGTGCACTACATCCGCTTTGCCCTCGGGGACGAGGGGCGCGCCGCGCTCGCCTCGGGCGGCGAGGCGGCGCTCGAGGTCGCGCACGGCGCTTACCGGGAGCGCCAGGTCCTCGCGCCGGAAACGGTGCAGGAGCTGGTCCGCGACCTGGCCTAGCCCGCTATACATCTTTCAGGCCGCGCGGGGCGGCGATCCAGACGCGCGTCCGCGCCGGCAGCAGCGCCTTCCATTTGCGGCGCGCGCGAGCCAGGGCCGGCGTCGCATAGAGGGCGACGAGCTCGATCGGCAAGAGGGCCGACCAGCGGATGCCCCCCTGCGCGAGCGTCCGGTGCAGGTGGGCGGGGATCCGGACGTGCCTCGCGCTCTCGACGATCCAGTCCCGGGGGCCCGAGGCGGCCAGCGCCGACAGGGCCCGGGACGGGCCGACCCGGCCTTCGAGCAACAACGCCGAGACCCTGCCGGGCGCCGCCTTCTCCGCGTCTTTCCGGGACTGCGCCTGGGCCCGACGCGGCCGGTCCCCGTGCGGGCGGATCCCGCCGATCGCGGCGAGAAGGCCCCGGGGCGGCGCGGGCCAGAGCAGGCGCTCTACCGCGAGGCCGAGGAATCGCAGGTCGGCGGCCGTCGAGAGGCCGGCGGGGCAGAGGACAATCCGCTCCGGAGCGTGCGCCGCGGCGAGGTAGCCGGCGAGCGAAAAGGCCTCCACGCGGGCTTTCGGGAGGCTCGCCGCGACCGTATCTGCTGCGGAAAGGGCGCTCCGGCGACCCGGGGCCACGCAGGCAATCGTCATCGCCATCGGGGGAATTGTAAGGGGCTCGTCCGTTTCGGGGGGCGCGGTCGGGGCCGGGGTCACGTAAACTGTCCTCCAAAGCCTCCATGGACAACGCCGAAGTTCTCGCTCTGCTGGTCCAGGCCGCGGGCACGATCCTGCTCTTCATCGTCTTTCTCCTCCTGTACCGAAAGTTCCGCAGGCCCGCGTTCCTCGACTGGATCGCCTCCTGGGGTTTCTTCCTGGTCAGCATCGGCCTCCAGGGGGTGCTCCTGCGCTCCGGGGCCCCGGACGAGGCCCGGCGAATCCCCCTCTTCGGCCTGAACCTCGCGTTGCTCGCCCACGTGTTCTTCCTGCTTCGGGGAGTGTCGCGCTTCCGGCGGGAGCGCAGCGCTTCACGGCCGGTCGAAATGCTCTGGGCCCTCCCGATCCTCGGCGCCGCGTGGTGGCTCTCCGGCACCAGCGCTCCCGAGACCTTCATCTCGTTCGTGCGGGCGGCGGCCTACCTGGTCACGGCCGTGGCGTTCGTGCGCACTCCGGGCTCGGCTGGCGGACGCGTCCTGCTCTCCTCCTCCTTCCTCTTGTGGGCCGTCGAGCGCGCGGCCCTCGGCTGGGCTCAGCTGTACTACAGCGGGCTTGTCGGGCGAGAAGGCCGGGTTCAGGTGCTGGTCGAGATGCCGGCCGGCTATGCCTATGCGCAGTTCTTCGAGATGTTCCTCGAGATGACAGTCGGCGTCGGCATCATCATCCTGCTCTTCGAGGCGAGCCAGGACGAGCTCAAGCGCGAAATGGCGCGCCTCGTCGAGTCCGACACGCAGGTCAAGGAGATGGGGATCCGCGACCGCCTGACGGGGCTCTACAACCGCCACTACTTCAACGACGTGATCCGGCGCGAGCTCGCGCGGTCGCGTCGGCACGGGACCGCGATCTCGGTGCTCCTGATCGACGTGGACCGGTTCAAGCAGATCAACGACGTCCGGGGCCACCAGGTGGGCGACGAGGTGCTGCAGTTCGTCGCGAACTACCTGACGGCGTGCGTCCGCGAGTCCGACCTCGTCTTTCGCTGGGGCGGCGACGAGTTCCTGGTGCTGCTTACGCAGGCCGACGAGGCGTCCGCGGCGCAGAAGGCGGAGGAGCTCGGGAAGAGCCTCCCGCACATTCCGGGCGCGGAACACCTGCAGCCCACGCTTTCGGTCGGATGGGCCACCCACCGGCCCAAGGCGGAGTTTCCGCGCACGCTCGCCGAGGCGGACGCGCGCATGTACGAGAGGAAGCTCAGCCGGAAGAAAGAGCGAGAAGAGCAAGAAGGGGTTCCGGGGCGTCCCTGAGGAGCAGGTAGACGGCCCGCGCGGGCAGTCCCATCACGTTGGTGAAGGACCCGCGGACCTCTTCGATGAACCGGGCCCCGAGCCCCTGGACGCCGTAGGCGCCCGCCTTGTCGCGCGGCTCGCCCGTGCCGACGTACCAGAGGATCTCCGCTTCGCTCATCGGTCCGAAGCGCACGCGGCTGGTCTCGGCGATACCCCTCCCGGGCTCGACCCCGCGCCGCAGGTGGACCGCGGTGACGACGCCGTGCTCCCGGCCGGCGAGCCGGCCGAGCATCGCCGCGGCGTCCCGGTCGTCGCGCGGCTTGCCGAGGGTCTCGCCGTCCAGGAAGACGAGCGTGTCGGCCGCGAGCACCCAGGACTCGGGCGAGCGCTCGGCCGCGCGGGCGGCCTTCTCGGCCGCGAGGCGCCGGGCGGCCGCCTCCGGCGCCTCGCCGGGAAGGGGCTCCTCCGAAATGTCGGTCGGGATGACGACGAATGGGATGCCGAGCGAGGTCAGGATCTCGGCGCGGCGAGGGGACGCTGAGGCGAGGATCAATGTCATCAGCGGCTACGGATAGTAGCCGCTGATCGTCCTTGCCTGCAGGTTCGCCGGCTCGACCTTGATCTCGATCTTGCGCCACTTGTCCCGCGCCTCGGCGTTGGACGAGTAGTAGGTCAGCAGGTACTGGCTGCGCAGGTCGTCGTTGATCTGCCGGTACACGGTCTCGAGGTTCTTCGCCGAGTCGATGTAGAAGGTCTGGCCGCCGGAGGCCTGGGCGATCTTGTTGAGCTTGTACTTGACCTCGAGGTCGGTGCCCGAGATCTTCAGGCCGATCGCGTACACGGCGAGGCCGGACTTCTTGACGTACTCGACGAGCGTCTCGTAGTCGAACTTCGAGGCCGTGTCCTTGCCGTCGGTGACGATGACGAGCGCCTTCTTTCCCTTCACGCCCGTGAACTGGTAGAGGCCGTAGATGATCGCGTCGTAGAGGGCCGTCGAACCCTCCGCACGCAGGCCCGAGAAGGACCGCGTGAGCTTGTCCTTCCTGCCCGTGAGCTTGGAGAGCAGGTAGGGCTCGTTGTCGAAGGAGACGAGAAACGCGCGGTCCTTTTCCCCGATGGAGAAGTCGATGAACTTGAGGGCGGCCTGCTGGGCCTCGGGGAGGGACTCGAGCATGGACGCGGACGTGTCGATCAGCAGGCCGATCGAGAGCGGCAGGTTCTTGACGTACTCGAACCCCTGCAACGGCTGCTGCACGCCGTCCTCGAAGACCTTGAAGTTCGAGGCCTGCAGGTAGTTGACGGGACGCCCCTTCTCGAGCACGGTCGTGTAGAGCTCGACGGCGTCCACGTTGACCTCCGAGACGAACTGCGGCGCGTTGACGTAGCGCAGGTCCTCGGAGACCGTCCCGTCGTCGAGCGTCCCGATGACGCGCACGTAGCCGAGCGACTTCGAGTCCTTCACCGTGACGGTCTGTTCGTAGGGCGCCTGATAGAGCGTGGCGACCCGGGTCTCGTTCGAGTAGAACTCCATCTTCTGGAGCGTCTTTCCCTCCGGCACCGCGACGGCGGCCACGACCTTCGTGGGCCCCGAAACCTTCGATCCCTTGTCGGGAGAGAGGATCCGGACGCGGAAGACTTCGCGGCCCTCGTTGACGATGTACTCGTCCTCGCCGACGGTGCGGCCCGTCGACCCGTACGCGACCACGCGGATGGTCTGTTTGCGAGGCAGCGGCCCGAGGTTCAGGTCCGCGTCGTAGGGGGCCCTGCTCCGAGTCATGACCTTCGACCCGTTGAGGAAGAAATCCACGGACTTGACGCCCTCGGCGACGCGCGTCTCGAACCGCTGCAGGCCGGTCAGGATTTCCTTGGCGATCGGCAGGATCGAGACCGCCGACGGGAGCACGCCCTCGTCCTTCATCTTGCCGACGGCGGCCTTGCCGTCCGCGCGGGCCGCGGCGAGCTCGGGCGGCGGGGCGTCGGGCTGCTCGGGAACGACGAGGGATTCCGAGAGGCGGCCCTCGGCATTCTGGTTGCCGTCGGAGATCTTCAGGACGAGCTTGTACTGGCCCGGGTACAGGTAGCGCCGCACGGTGAGCGGGATCTTCTCTCCGCCGATCTCGCCGACCGGGATGTCGAAGCGGTACTTGAAGTTGTCGATCAGCCGGTCGTCCTTGACGATCTCGCCGATCACGTCCACGTTGTAGAAGCTCTCCTCGCCGAGCGCGCGGGGCTTCAGCTCCGCCTTGGGCACGAGGAGCGAGAGGTCCATGCCGAGCTTGTTGGAGCGCATGTCGGGAAAGCGGACGAGCTTGGCGACAGCCAGGTCGGCGGCGCCCTCGTGCAGGTCCGTCGTCATCGAGAGGATCTGGTCGACGCCTTCGGTCTCGACCGTGGGCGGCTGAAAGAGCTGGCTCTGGGCCTGCAGACCGAAGGCCCCGCTGCCCAGCAGCGCCGCGCTGTACTGGAGCGCCTGCTCCACGCTGCGCCATTCGAAGCAGCGCTGGATGTCCACGGGCCGCGCGGCCGTGGTCTGCGAGCCGACTCCCACCAGCAGGACGCCGCGCCCGTCGATCGGCAGCCAGAGCTTGTACGGGCCGGACCCGTAGGGCGCGTAAAAGATCAGATAAGCCTTCGACTTCATGACCTCGAGCCGCTCGTAATACCAGATCTGCATCGGCACGTAGACGTCCTGGCAATCGATCACCACGACCGCGTCCGGCGGCCCGTTGACGACGAACATCCTGGCCCGGTCGTTGTGGAGGTCCCGGAACTGCTCGATCGCCAGCTCCACGCGGCGCGTGTAGACGGCGCGATAGTCGGTGCGGATCCCCTGGGCGTCGATCGTGCGGCGCTTCCAGAAGGCGTCGATGAACTTGTCGCGCTGATAGTCCTGCTGGATCTCGAGGAAGATCTCGCGCTCCTCGGGCGTGATGATGATCTCGACGAGCTGCAGGAACTCCTTGTACTTCTGCGGGAGGGCTTCGGTCAGCTGGCGGATCTCCTTCTTCGAGAGCTTGCGGTGGGCGGGGGCCGGGCCCGCGACGGTCGTCTGGTCGGAGACCTTTGCGGACGCAGATGCGGGAACGACCGCCGCGCCCGACGGGCCCTCGACCGTGAGCGCCTTGGCCTTCGGGTCGCCGACGAGGGGGAAGCGCTCGGCGAGCTTCTCGATGCCCTCGACGTTGACCTGCGGCGGCTCGGAGATCGCCATCGAGACGGGGCCTTCGCCGCGCAACCGGATCCCCTCGATGATGCGCACGATCGCGCAGGCGCCGTCGCAGGTCTGCGGCACCGCATTCTTCGGGCAGAACGTGTCGAGCGAAGGCGTACCCGGGGTGCCGGCTTGCCGGCACGCTTCGGCGATCGTGTTGAGGCACGAGGAAGGCAGCAGGATTTCCTTGTCCGGCAGCATGGGATGCCAGAGCTTCCATGGTCCCGCGCTGACGGACGCGCGGTAGAACAGATACTGGACCTCGCCGTGCAGGCCGAAGCCCGGCGACGACTTGCCGTAGTTCCAGAGCGCGAGGTCGCGGAACACGTTGTTGCAGTCGGTGAATTCCTGGATGCCCGCCGGTTCTCCATGGAGAACGACCATGCGCCCGGTGTCGCTCGTCAGTCCTCCATAGACCGTCGCCGCCGCCTCGCGGAACTGCTCGTAGCGGTTGCGGTATCCCGGGCCGAGCGGTTCGGGCAGGCCGGGCTGCTCGCGGCGCTTCCAGAAGTCCTCCTTGAAGATCTCGCGCTGGTGCGGCTCGGTCAGTTGCACGAAGAGGTTCTTTTCCTCGGGAAGAATGATGGGCGCGACGTAGTCCTCGAGCCACCGGCGTTCTTCCTCGGGAAGGGCCTTGATCCTCTGGGCCGTCTCCTTCTTGCTGAGCTGGGTCAGATGCCGCGACGCGACGTCCTGAGCCAGCGCCTGCGCCGGGGCGGGGGTCGGTGCGGGAGCGGCGGCCGCGGCTGCCGGAGGCGTGGGTTCCGGTTCGGGCGTCGTGCCCACAGAGCCGCGAACGGCGACAGGCCCGTAGAAACCGAGCGTAGCCGCGAAGACCAGAACCCCAGTGCGTCGCGCCTTCATCGGACTGTTGATCTTAACTCCCGGATTCGGTACGGGTATTCCTTGAAGATAGTTTTACGGCGCGCCCTCTGTCGGAGCGATAATTTGAAGTCCGCGTCCGGGAATCTGAACGCATGATTTACCTCGACAACAACGCTTCCACGCGGCTCGATCCCGAGGTCTGGGCCGCGATGGTGGATGCCGCCGAGGCGTTCGGCAACCCGTCCTCGGTCCACGCCGAGGGGCAGAGGGCGCGGCGCGCCATCGAGCAGGCGCGGGACGGGATTGGCGCGCTGATCGGCGCAACGGGAGGAGACGTCTTCCTCACCTCCGGCGGCACCGAGGCGAACGCCATGGCGATCTTCGGCGCGGTCGCGGGGCGGCGCGGGCGCGTCGTGATCTCCGGCGTCGAGCATCCGTCGGTGAGGGAGCCGGCCGCGCGCCTGGCCACCAGAGGGCAGTGCGAGCTCGTCACGGTGGATCCGGACCCTTCCGGAGCGCTCGACCCCGAGCGCGTTCTCGCGGCGGCGACGGCCGGGACGCTGCTCGTCTCCGTGATGGCCGCCAACAACGAGTATGGCGGCGTCTTCCCGGTCGCGGCCCTCGCCCCGGAAGTGCGCCGGCGCGGCGCCCTCTTTCATACCGACGCGGTGCAGGCCGCGGGGCGTCTGCTGGCGGACCCCAACGCATGGGGCGCGGATCTCGTCTCGATCTCGGCGCACAAGCTGCACGGTCCAAAGGGGGCGGGAGCGCTCTACGTGCGGCGTGGCGTTTCGATCGAAGCCCGCACGCCGGGCGGCGGGCAGGAGAAGAAGCTGAGGGCCGGAACGGAGAACACGCTCGCGATCGTCGGCTTCGGTGCGGCGGCGCGGCTGGCCGCGCGGCGGCAGGCCGAGGATGCGCCCGCGATCGCGAGGCTGCGGGACCGTCTCGAGCGCGGCATCCTCGAGCGAGTCCCGGGAGCGGGCGTGGTCGGCGCCGGCGTGGAGCGTTTGCCGAACACGTCGGCGGTGGCCTTCTCCGGCGTCTCCGGCGAAGCGTTGCTCATCCGGCTCGACCTCGAGGGGGTTGCCGTGTCCGTGGGCAGCGCCTGCTCGAGCGGCACGCTCGCCCCGTCGCCCGCGCTGCTCGCGCTCGGGCTGTCGCGGGGGCAGGCGAAGAGCGTCGTGCGCTTTTCGCTCTCCCGGGAGACGACCGCGGAGGAGATCTCGCGCGTCCTCGATCTGCTGCCGGACGCCGTCGCGCAGGCGCGCGGTCTGCCGGTGCCGGTCGCCGGAGCCCTCGCGGGCGCCTCCGGCGCGGGGGGGCGGCCGTGATCGTCGAATGCGATCAGTGCCACGCGCAGTTTCACTACGACGAGGAGCGTTTCGACGGCAAGGCGGCGAAGAAGCTGCGCTGCTCGAAGTGCCGCGCCATTTTCGAGGTCGTGAACACCCGGGCCTTCGAAGCGCAGCCGACCGTGCGGCCAAGACTTCCGCCGGACGAGACGGCGACCCGGCATTCGGGCCAGGGCGCCGCGCGCCCGTTGCGCCGGGAAGCGCCTGCGGCATCCCGCCCTCCGGCTGCGGAGCTCAAGCTCCCGCAGGACGTCAAGCTGTCGCTCGCCGTCATTGCCGGGCCCGACGCGGGACGAATGTTCCTGATCGAAAAGCCGCGCACCGTCATCGGCCGGGAGGGCGTGGACCTCGCGCTCGACGATCCCGAGATCTCGCGGCAGCACGCGGCGATCGAAGTCGCCGGCGAGCGCGTCACGGTCGTCGACCTCGGCTCCGCCAACGGGACCCGGGTCGGCGACGAGTCGGTCGCCGAGGCGCCTCTGGAGAACCAGGGGGAGTTCACGGTCGGCGGATCCACCCTCATGCTGATCGTTACGGCGTTGTAGAGTTCCCGGTCCCATGCGCATCGCCGTCGCCATGTCGGGGGGAGTCGACTCCTCGGTCGCCGCCCTTCTGTTGAAGGAGGCCGGGCACGAGGTCGTGGGCCTTTCGATGCAGCTCTGGGACCACTCGGCCGAGTCCGGACGCACCGGCCGCTGTTGCACGCTCGACGACCTTTCCGACGCGCGGCGCGTGGCCTGGGCGCTCGGGATCCGTCACTACGTGCTCAACCTCGAGGAGGAGTTCCGGCGCGACGTCGTCCGGCCGTTCGTGGCCTCCTACCTCGGGGGCGAAACCCCCATCCCGTGCTCGGCGTGCAATGCGAAGGTGAAGTTCGCGACGCTCTGGGACCGCGCGCGCGCGGTCGGCTGCGAGACGATCGCGACGGGGCACTACGTGCGCTCCGAGCCGGGCCCGGCGGGCCGCGTCGTCCTGAAAAAGGGGATCGATTCGGGCAAGGACCAGTCCTACTTCCTTTACGACCTGACTCCCGAGCAGCTCGCGGCGGCGCGATTTCCCGTGGGATCGCTGACGAAGGCCGAGGTGCGCGCCCACGCGCGGCGCGCCCGCCTCCCGACGGCCGACAAGCAAGAGAGCCAGGAGATCTGTTTCGTCCCGCCGGGCACGCGGGCGGGCGAGTTCGTCGCGACGCACGCTCCTTCTCTGGGCCTGGGCGCGCCGCCGGGCGACGGCCCTCTCGAGGACTCCGCAGGCGCCCTTCTCGGGACTCATTCGGGGCACTACCGGTTCACGATCGGGCAGCGCCGCGGTATCGGGTTGGCGGCGTCCGAGCGGCTGTACGTGCTCTCGGTGGACGCGGCCGCGAACCGCGTGGTCGTCGGGCCGGCCCGCGAGCTCGAGGCGTCCGAAGCGACGTTGGCGGGCGTGCGCTTTTTCGCTGGAGCCCCGGCCGCGCCGCTGCGCGTGGCCGCGCGCGTGCGGCACCGCGCGGAGGAAGTTTCGGCCACGGTCCACCCGGGCGAGGCCTGCACCGCCCGCGTGGTCTTCGATGCGCCGGTCCGCGCCGTCACGCCGGGCCAGTCCTGCGTTTTTTACGACGGGGACGTCGTGCTGGGAGGGGGAGTCATCCGGAAGGGGGTCAGGTCTGTAAAAATCTTAGTTTTAGCACGGGTATTGCCCAACCACGGTCCCGCCCAAACTCAGAAGTTTTCAGACCTGACCCCGCGTTTCAGTTGGTCGGCGTATCCGTCGTCTCGATCAGGGGCGCCTGGAAGTCCGAGCGGATCGGCCCGTAGTTGCGCTCGTAGAGTTCGATGTTCTGCTGGAGCGCCCGCAGGAGCTGGCGCGCGTGGTACGGGGTCGTGAGGATCCGGCTCACCACCTTGACGTCGCTGCGCCCCGGGACGACGCGTCCGAAATCGAGGACGAACTCGGTCGGGTTGTGCAGGATGTTCGCGAAATTGGCGTAGTGCCCTTCGGCCGTCGCCTCGTCGATCGTGACTTTTACGGGTATGGGCTTGTCGTCGGTCATCGGAGCCTCCGAAGCCCCAGTCTAGCGCGGGCGCGCCCCATATAGACTGGCGCCGTGAAGCGCTTTCTCTGCTGTGCCGTCCTTGCCGTTGCGTGCACCGGGGCCTTCGCCCGCGCCCAGTCGTCGACGGGGCCAACCGTGTCGGACCGCTCGCAGGCGCCGGCAAGGCTCGCCGCGAACCCGCGCGTGGCCGAGGCGGACCGGATGTATCTCAAACGGCAGGAGGGCCGCGTGGGCCCGAAAGCGAGCCCCGGCCCGATCAATGCGGCCATCGCCGGGTACGAGGCGGCGGCCTCGCGGGATCCGGAGCTCGTCGAGGCGCGCTGGAAGCTGATGCGCGCCCTCTACTTCAAGGGGAAATACACGGGTCTCGACGAGGACTCCCGCAAAGCGGTCTTCGAGAAGGCCAGGCGGGCGGGCGACGAGGCGATCGCGATCCTCTCGGCGAGCCTCGAGAGGCGCGGCCTCAAGAGCATCCTCGAGTACGGGCCGGACGCGCTCGCGGGCAACCTGAAGGACCGCTCGGATGCGGCGCCGACCTACTTCTGGGCGGCGGCCTGCTGGGGGCAGTGGGCGCTCACGGAGGGCAAGATCGAGGCGGCGCGCATGGGCGCCGCCGACAAGATCCGCGACTACGGCCTGACCGTCATCGGCATCGACCCCGCGTTCCAGGAAGGTGGAGGCTATCGGGTGGTCGGCCGCTTGAACGACCAGACGCCGTGGATCCCGTCCATCACCGGGTGGGTCTCGCGGGACGAGGCGCTCAAGTACCTCCGCCTCGCGATGAAGGTCAACGCGCGCAACTTTGCTAACCGCCACTTTTTCGCCGAGGCGCTCCACCGCGGCGATGCGACGGAGCAGGCCGAGGCCGTGGCGCTCGAAGAGGGCCTCGTGGCCGACGCGCCGTCTCCCCAGCGCCTCGTCGAAGACCTCTCGATGCAGGAGCTGGCGCGGCAGAACCTCGAGGCCTGGAAGAAAGCCTCGTAGCCCGGGGCCTTTCCGGAAGTCGCCCTAGCAGCTGTGCGGCCGTGAGTCCGGTGGCCGGGTGTTTCCAATGGGGCGCGATCTCGGAGAGCGGAGCGAGGACGAAGCGCCGCGTAGAGAGGCGCGGGTGGGGCAGGATCGGGTCCGAGGACTGGGTCCGTCGCCCAAGATCGAGGATGTCCACGTCGATCTCGCGGGGGCCGTTGCGAAAGCTGGGCGTGCGGCCCACGTCGCGCTCGACCGATTGCGTCTCCCGCAGCAGGCCCGCGGCCGTGCCGTCCCACCGGATCGCGGCGGCGGCGTTCCAGAAGGCGCGCTGCCCGGCGAAGCCGACCGGCTCGGTCCGATAGAAGGACGAGACGGCGAGGACCGGCGCGAAGCGGGCGATTGCGGCGAGCGCGCTCTCCAGGTGGGCGCGGCGGTCGCCGCGGTTGGATCCGAGGGACAGAAAGGCGACCGATCCGCCGGACGGGGCCTCAGTACTCCTCTTCTTCGTCGTCCTTCTCGCGCGGCTCTTCACCTTCCTCGAGCTCGTCGTCGTCGAGGTCGCTTTCCTCCGGCTCGGCGGGCGCCTCTTCACCGAACTCCGGCGGGTTCTCGTCCGGGATCGTTTCGAGCATCGCCGCACGGCGCTTTGGGCGCGGCGCCGGAGGCGGAGCGTCGTCCGCCTTCGCGTTCTTCTGGTTCGCGCCACACTTCGGGCAGATGGGATCCGGCTTGGCGAGGTTGTAGAACTTCGTGTGGCAGTGGAAGCACTCGTATTTTTTTCCGAGCTCGGGCATTCTCCCCCTCGAAAGGCGGCCAAACCTAGCACGCGGGTATTCGGGGGTCAACCGGGAGCGCGTGCTACGATCCGGCCGATGAAAATACGATGCTCCGCAACGCGTTTTCTGCTCGCCGGGTCCCTTCTTCTCGTCGCGGCGGCGCCAGCAAGAGCGCAGTTCCCGTCGGCGGGCGCCCGGGCCATCGGCATGGGCGGCGCGCAGGTCGCGGCCGTCGACGACCCCACTGCGTCCTGGGTCAATCCGGCGGCCCTGGCGGGCCTGAAGGGTTGGAACTTCGAAATCCTGGGCGGGGGCGTCGCTCAGAACCGCAACAACCTCGTCGGGACGCTGACGACGCTCGGTGACCTGCCGTACGATCAGATCGTGGCGGGAGACCGGCCGGATCTCGTCCCGGTGCTCGTCGGCGGCATCGTGAATCTCGCCCGTCCGGGCACGAGCGTGGTCGCCTCCGGGGTCGCCGGGATCGTCGGCTCCTATGAGGGCTTCTCGGTCTCGATCGGCAGCGTTGCCTACTCCGGGATCTATCCCCGGATCGACCTCGAGCACATCGTTCCCGGCGGAGGGCCCGACAACGGGCTCGGCTACAACACCACCGGCCTCTACCTGACCGGCCTCTCGGCGCGCGAGGCGCGCGTGGCCTACGGGCACGGCTTTCTCGGCGGCGCGCTCGAGGTCGGCGGCGCCGCGCGCTTCGTCTCGGGCGTCACCTACTTCGGCCGCTGCACCGTTTTCGATAACACCTGCAAGGGCCAGGACCTCTCGGATCTCGTCCACGACGCGTTCGACGAGAACGCGACGACCACGAACAAGTTCACCTTCGACCTCGGCGCGCGGGCCAACCTCGGCATCGTCAAGCTCGGCGTGGCCGGGATGGCCCTGAACCAGCCGGAGTTCACGGTCGCGAACCTCCCGGGCAGCCCGGGCAGCGTGCCGCTGCCGCGGCAGGTCCGCGGCGGCGTCGCGGTCGACGTGCTCTCGTTTCTGACGCTCGCGGCCGACGGGGACTTCATCAAGAGCGACACGCTCGCGCCGGGAACGCAGAGCCAGCAGATGTCGCTCGGCGCCGAGGTGAAGATTCCATTTTTCGCGTTCCGCGGCGGCGCCACCTACGACTTCGGTTCCGCGAACCCGACCTGGGCGTACTCGCTCGGCGTCGGGTTCGGGATCCCGATCGTTTCCGTCGACATCGGAGTCGTCTGGGGCCCGTCGGGCGGCTTCAACTACAAGAATCCCAACCGGGAGGCCCTCGGCGCGTCGGCGGACGTGAAAGTGCACTTCTAGAAGAGTCCCGAGTCCCGAGTCCCGAGAAGATGTTCCGAATTCTCGCAAGGGACCCCGCGTCTTGCGCGCGGCGGGGTCTTCTCGAGACCAATCACGCCGCGATCGAGACGCCGTGCTTCATGCCCGTCGGAACGCGCGGGGCGCTCAAGGGCGTCGCCTTCGACTGGCTGGAGGCTGAAGCCTGGGACTGCCGGGTCGTTCTCGCCAACACGTACCACCTCATGGCTCGGCCGGGGCTCGAGCTCATCGCGCGGGCCGGCGGGCTCCACCGGTTTATCGGCTGGCAGCGCGCGATCCTGACCGACTCCGGCGGTTTCCAGGTCATGAGCCTCGCTTCGCGCCGCCGGATCCTCGAGGAGGGCGTCGAGTTCCGCGCCCTCGAGGACGGGACGAAGCACTTCCTGACGCCGGAACGGGCCATGGAGTTGCAGTCGGGCTTCGGCGTGGACATCGCCACGGTGCTCGACGTCTGCCCGCCCTTCCCGGCCGAGCGCAAGGAGATCGAGGAGGCCTGCCGCCTCACCCTCGCCTGGGCACAGCGCTCGAAGCGGGCCTACGGCGGCCCCGGTTTGCTCTTTGGCATCCTCCAGGGCGGCACGCACGAGGACCTGCGGCGGCAGAGCGCCGGGCCCCTGACCGACCTCGACTTTCCCGGTTACGCGATCGGCGGCGTTGCGGTCGGAGAATCGAAAGAGGCGATTCGCGCGGTGACGGAGCTTTCCGCCGCGCTCCTGCCCGCGGAGAAGCCCCGGTATCTGATGGGCGTGGGCACGCCGGCCGACCTTCTGGCTTCGGTGCGCGCGGGTGTGGACCTCTTCGACTGCGTTCTGCCGACGCGCAACGGCCGGATGGGCCACGTCTACACGTCGCGGGGCGAGATCGCGATCAAGCACGAGCGGTTCAAGGAGGACCTCGAGCCGCTCGATGCGAATTGCGAATGCCCGGTCTGCCGCCGGCACAGCAGGGCGTACCTCCGGAATCTCTTCGTCCTGAAGGACTTTTCCGCGCCGATGCTGCTGTCGATGCACAACGTCTTCTTCTATCTCTCCTGGATGCGGACCATCCGCGACGCGATCGAGGCGGGGAACCTGGCAGCCCTCGCGGCGCCGCCCGAAGAGAAGATCCCGGAGGGCGCCTGAGACCTCGACGATTTGCCCGGTCGGGAGTGTTCGGGAGTAGGATCCGGTTCCAGCCATGAAGCTCGAGGTCAACGGCACGCTACGGGACGTCGCGGCTCCGGACGACATGCCGCTGCTCTGGGTCCTGCGCGATCTGCTCGGCCTGACCGGGACGAAGTACGGCTGCGGCATCGCGCAGTGCGGCGCCTGCACCGTGCACCTCGATGGCGGGGCGGTGCGCTCGTGCGCGCTGCCCGTTTCGGAGGTGAAAGGCCGGGCGGTGACGACGATCGAGGGACTGGCCCCGGGCGGCGTCCTCCACCCGGTGCAGCGCGCGTGGATCGAGGCGGATGTCGTGCAGTGCGGCTACTGCCAGCCCGGCCAGATCATGGCGGCCGCGGCGCTCTTGAAGGAAACGCCGAAGCCGAGCGACGCCGAGATCGACGCCGCGATGGGGCTGTGCCGCTGCGGCACGTACCAGAAGATCCGTGAGGCCGTGCACCGCGCGGCCGAAATCCCCGCAAAGAGGGTCAAATCGTGAGCGCCACGAAGGGCGTCAGCCGGCGGCGGTTCCTGAAGACGTCCGCGGGCCTCGTCATCGGCTTTAC
>JBGPGG010000032.1:0-25866 GCA_041483715.1 Thermoanaerobaculia bacterium | reverse complement strand
GTCAAGGCCACGCCTGGATTCGCCAGCATGTTTCGCAATCGCCATCCCATCGCCAGCTCCGCGTCCGCCAAGTGCGCGACGATCTCGCCGATTGACCACTTTTCAGGTGCTGGGCGCCGGATCAACTCCTCGGGCGCGACATCGCGCAGACGACGCTCGAGCTGCGATGGGGTGGCTTGCTGGACACCGACGGGCTCCTGATCGCCAAGATAGCTCAGGATTCGATTTCTGTATGCCTGGAACGTCTCTGTCATTGGTCCTCTCGGAAGACTGTGATGCCGCCTAACGGGCGGCGCGTCAGCGGCGAGCGAAGAGCCGAAGGCGATGAGCGAGTCCGCTGCACGCGCGTGTTAGGCGCCGGAGTAGGCACGCGACTGGAGGTCATTGCGAAGGCGACACGTCGTTCCAGATGTCGACAACGCATTTCCATACGCCGTCCTTCTCCCGCCGCCAGACCGCCACAGCCTTTCCCTCCACCGTGACCTGCTTGCCATCGGGCGCGCTGAAGGTAACGCGGTTGGTTCCGGTCGTGTAGACAATATCGCCGCTGCGCGACACTGAAACCGTCGTCGTCTTCCAGGAAATGCTGAAGCCGGGCGTTCGGAAGCTCTTCGCGACAAACTCTCGGATGGCCGCTTTTCCAGCCACGGCAGGGCTTCCCGGTGGGAAGACAATCGCGTCGTCGGCCCAGAAAGACACAGCCCGGTCGACATCACGGTCCTGCGCAGCTTGCGACCACTCCGCGTCGAGTCGCAGAATCTGAGACTGAACATCGGTCTGGCTGCCTGCGGACGCACAGCCTGTGCACGCGAGCAACACTCCAACGATCACGAGAACAACGAACCGATTCATGACCTACCGCCTGATCGTACAGCTGGTTCAACGCACCTTCCGACGCCTAACGGGCTGCGCGTCAGCGGCGAGCGAGAAGGCGACGCCGACGAGCGAGTCCGCTGCACGCGCGTGTTAGACAGCATGTGCGTTGACCGGCCACACACGCCCTGACGCCTGATCGCCACTCTCGGACTCACGCCTATGCTGCATGGACCGCAGAACCACACCTAGCGCCCTCTCGACGGGCCAGAACTGCCGCCGCACGACGCCGACACCACCAAGGCCGCTGTTTCGAGGGCAAACCCGACTACCCAGAACATTGTCCGTATCACGTGCGCTTTTTCCCACTGGCTCCAGATCTCTCGGGCATTCGCGGGGGGAGTAGCGACGTTCCATGTCTCGAGCTGGTTGTTGATCGGAACGTTGAATACGAACGTGATCGTGTACCCTGTGACGATCGCGACGGTCGCGCCAAGGAGAAGCTTGAATTCAGCGCTATCACGCCGAGCACGCAATGTAACCAACCACAGGATTGGCGCAGCGACGGCGAGCGTCGACAGCGCTGGCAGCGTACGCAAATAGTTGATGTGAACGATCTGTTGGAACTGAACAAAGCTGGACGCATTCATCGCTGACCGAGCGAATGAAGGTCCCAGCCAGTCTCCGAACAGTAGTCCGGCCATCAAACCTGAAGAAAGAATCGCAACTATCCGAGTAGCACTTAGACGCTTCATGGTCATTCCCTCAATCAGGATGCTCACGCTTCTCTCAGGGCCTTCGAGCCATGCTGTCTAACGGGCGGCGGGTCAGCGGCGAGCACCCGAGCGAAGCGAGGGCGCGAGTCCGCTGCACCCGCGGGTTAGCCGGCCGGCTTTTGCTGGTCGTCATGGTACTTGAGAACTGAGCGGCAGAAGTTGATGAACTCCTCATGCGTGAGGTCATTCTTGCAATCGTTTGTTCGCCACGAGCAGATGACGAATTCAGGCGCGCCCAAACCATCGCCAACGTGATCCAGGGTCGGCAGGTCACCAAAGGACTTCTTGTACTTTCGCCTTCCTTGCTTTGCGGCTTCGTTCTCGAATTTGCTGATGAGGTCCCAGCGAAGCGGCTGCCCGGTATAGCCGTCTCGGCCGGAGCTCTCCAAGACCGCCGCGTGGATAGCTCGCTTGTACGCTTCTGGCGTTGCCATGGAATTACCGCGGGCACGGTCACGCCTGATGTGCGCTCCGGCTTTCCGGGCGAGCCAGCGGAGATATGCGGCTTCCGAGCACTGGTCCCGAAGGAACTCGGGGAAAACGTACTTAACGGAAGGCATGACTTCGGCCGGCTAACGGGTGGCGCGTCAGCGGCGAGTGAGGAGCCGAAGGCGACGAGCGAGTCCGCTGCACGCGCGTGTTAGGCGCCGGCACGTTTCGCCTTCCAAAGGTCGAGAGCCGTTCTGACAGTCTGCAGATCATCTGGATCGATGCCCCGCTCTCGAGCCTTGGCCACTGCAAGACGTAAGTCTCCGAGCGTAAACTGAGGATACTTGACGAGCAACCAGATTCTGAACACTTCTGCCTCCGGAAACAGCGTTCCAGCGACCGCGCTGTACAGCTCAACGGCGTCAAAGATGTGGAATGGCGTCACTTCCGGCCGGAAATCATGGACAGCTTCCGGATCTCGGTCTGCGTGCTTGAAGAAGTTCTGAGCCGCGCTGAAGATGTCGCGGATTTCTTTCTGCTTTTCGGGCTTCACGAGCGAACTGTCCTTAAACATGCTTCCGAGGCCCTTGGGACGACCCAGATCTCGTAGGATCTCGCCCGACGCAGCAGCCAACGTGTGGATTGAGATACGGTCCCCGTCGTCAAACAGCAAGCGTATCGCTGTAGCCAACTGCCTCCGTGCTGCATCTAGCTTCGTGACCCTCTCGATCTCAGGGGCCATGGAACTATCCGGCGCCTAACGGGCTGCGCGTCAGCGGCGAGCGAAGAGCCGAAGGCGATGAGCGAGTCCGCTGCACGCGCATGTTAGGCGACGCCTACGGATACATTGCGCTCCAAGGTCTTCCGATTCCAACCTCCCAGGTTTGCTGCCGCCTCGTACGTCGCCTGGAGGAACTCGAGGAGATACTCCTCGGGTGACCCGGCGGTTCGAACTGCGTCGTAAGGCAGTATGAATTCACGAAGCTCACGACTGTAGAAGCCGGCTTCCGGTCTCACCGGAGCATCCGCGAAGCCGTCTGGCTCCGGATAGGCATACGAATAAAAGGCGGGATAGGGAATCGCGCCTCCCCCGGGCCAGAATCCACAGCTGCTGACTTCCTGAGAATAGGCCTCGCGGGTCACGGCGTCGGGCAGGTGAGGAACGCCGCCGGGATGCTCAGGCGCCGGCCGGCCCGAGAACCGCGTCACTGCCAGATCCGGGGCTCCCCAAAAGAAATGGACCGGGCTACATTTTCCGACGAAACGTCCTCGGAATCGTTTGAAGACCCGGTCCGACTGCATCAACACACGCCAGAACCGGTTTGCGTACACGGGGTCATACGACTTGTGCTGCTCGTCCCTTTCGAATCGAAGTGGGTCCTGGACCTCGTTCGGTATCGAGTTGATCCGGACGTGCAGGTCTAGCCGGCCGAGCTCATTCCAGAGCTCTCCGTAAAACGACGCGACGGACTGGGGCCGGAGTGGAACAGTCCCGACGCCGCCGTCGCTGGACTGGATCAACAGCCGATGGTCGATGAAGTCGAAATCAATCTGGAAACTCCTCGTTCCATATGGAATGGGCGAGGTTGTCAGACCTCGAGCCGTGACGTAAAGAGTCACGCTCCACCCGTGATTGACCCAAGGACTCTGGGCTAGCCGGACCTTGCCAACGATTTGCGTCCACAGATGCAAGGTCGCACAGGTATCACTCCACGCCTCCAGAGCCAAGCTTGGCCAAGGCTCCGTCTCCGCTGCAGCGCGCGTGGTCAATGACGCCCCGGCGCTCGCAGGAAGCCCTGCCGCGGTGTGCCGCCGAGAGCTCGGCGATCGATTACCCGATCGGCAGCCACCGATTTCTCTTCAGCGTCGCCTAACGGGTAGCGCGTCAGCGGCGAGCGAAGAGCCGAAGGCGATGAGCGAGTCCGCTGCACGCGCGTGTTAGGGAGCAGGTTTGAAGATCGCGATGTTGTACACATGGCCATGCCATAGCGAGACGTTCAAGTGCGCCTCGCGGTACCAGAGGTACTCCGCGCCCGAGCCGTCCTTGCGATCCGTTGAGGGCGTCCCTAGGCCTGCCAGCACCTCCTCTAATGTCGAGCCGATGCCGACGCCTTCCGGCGTCCGCGCCTTGAACCGAAAGGCGTACTCGGGCACTGAGTCGGAATCAGGCGATGGCGAACCGATGCCGGCGAATACGGAAATCACGGTTCCATCCGAGGAGAACGCGACTGAGAACGCGTCCGACGGATAGTCCCAGGCGAGCTCAGTCGTCTTCGGCTCGCCTACCGCCGCTTTCACTTCCTCGCGGCTCATTCCAAGTCGAATGGGGCCAACGCCCTCCCCAGGCTTAATCACCCAAGATGCTGTTCGTGCATCGGGCACCACGAGCGCTTGACCGTTAACGAAGCCGGCCAACGCGAGGAGCGCAGTGAAGCAGGTGCCCATCCGTAGCTTCCTGCTCCCTAACGGGCGGCGCGTCAGCGGCGAGCGAAGAGCCGAAGGCGATGAGCGAGTCCGCTGCACGCGCGTGTTAGGCGCGGGCCTTGCCTGAGCGTCTTGTCCTGAACTTCTCAAACTTGTCTCGAAAGGTGAACACATACTCAAGAAGCGCATTTGTGAATTCGACGATGTCTCTGGCGTCGTCCGCTGAGATAGTGACCTTGACATCGTGCGCCGCCTCATTGCCGGAAATCCGCAAGGCGTCGGCCCAATCGTAAAGCCGGTTCTCGATTAGCCCCTTGTCTCGTAGTTCTTTCAGGCCGGAACCTAGATTCCGAGTCACGACTCCATGCTCGGAACAAATGCCCTCGAGAGTCTTACGGCACATGATGGCCGCAGCCGTGTAGGCTCTAGCCTTTAGGCAGGCCAAGGCCTCGCCAAAGGACACCTGTATCGGTTGCGGGAGCGCCGGATTCACGCGTGTGTCTTGGGCTGGATACAGTCGATACGGCTCATCGAAGTCACTGGAGTCACACCCAGCGCCGCCCAGGTCCAACTCACCCATCAGAAGAGGGCCAAGACATTTCGGACATTTGAGAAGAGTGATCCGCTCGCCCCCGTACTCAGGGCTTTCGGGAACATGGTATCGCGACACAATCTGGCCATCGACTAGAGCCTCGCACGACTTACACTCAACGATCATTCTCGCTCTCCAGCCTGCATGAAATCGTTCGGATCGCGCCTAACGGGCGGCGCGTCAGCGGCGAGCGAAGAGCCGAAGGCGATGAGCGAGTCCGCTGCACGCGCGTGTTAGGCGGCACCTGAACCTGGATCGCCAGTCACTTCACCTCCGCGGGGTCCGTAGAACACGCGCCACACAAGCAGGTCATCGCTAAAGTCTTCGAATCGATGCTCGGTTGCGGCCGCCACGAAAAGCAAGTCGCCTGACTCGAATGGGTCACGCCTGCCATTGTGAGATAGAACGCCTCGCCCGCGAATCGCGACGTAAAACTCGTCCTGTTCGTGCGGCGTCTGTTCATTCGGGCGCGCTGGTGTCCCGAGGCTTATATCGAGGGTGCCGCGCTGCAGAACGCTAATGGAGCGCTCGCTGGCGGGTATACCAGCTTGAGCCTCGGCGAGGTGGATCACATGGCTACGATCTGTCGTGCTCATCCTTTACCCTTCGTGCCGTCTAACGGCTGGCCGCTCAGCGGCGAGCGCGCAGCGCGAGTCCGCTGCAGCCGCGGGTTAGCCGGCCTAGTCACCGAGGGAGCTTTCCCTTACGTTCGTATCAGCATCCTCCGGCCGGTCAGGGGGCGGCGACGGGAAATCGACTTCTCTCCCTTCGGCAGTAAAAACTGCCTGCCGACACGCCTTCGCGAAGACCGAGTCGTTGGTGCTCCTAAGGTACCGCGCCACCGGAAACAGGTCCGGCGTACGGACGAGGGCCACTTGAGCCCGCGCCGCCCCACTACGGCACTTCCTCGTGAAGAACTCGTTGCGGGCGCTGGGTTCTATGAGACGGTATGCATTGCCGAATAGCACACCCTTTGCGTGCTCACTTACTTCTTCGCGCGCGAAGTCCTCTTGAATGTTCCTCTCAAGCTGGCTGAGCTTGTCGATATTGATTGCGTGGCTGTCCTTTCCCTCTGCTTCGCCGAGACAGCGGCCTTCCGGACTGCTAAACACGGAATCAAACTCCGAGTCGCCCTGGCGGAACGGCCCGGCATTGAAGCCAAGCAGTCGAAGAGCGTCACCGATTGCATTCTCGAGCTGCTTTCCCTTTTCGTATAGAAGCCTCCTAAGATCGCCAGCCAGCGCTAGATCGTCGCGCAGCTGGTCGCGCTGTATCCCCAGCGAATCAAGTTGCATTGACAGCTCGCCTATCTGCCTTTCGAGATCTCGCTCGAGATCCGATCGCCAGTTCTCGTGCAACGCCCATTCCGGTGGCGGCGTGATCGCCTGGCTACTGCGCAGGGCCTTTGCCATTTCCACGAGCGAGGTGACCAGCCTCAGACCGACCTTGCGAGCTTCGGCCGTCCACTGGTCGTTCTTCACTAGCTTGGCCTCGTCGAAGGCGAGAGGAGGTATTAGGACCACGGCACCGTTGCCCTTTGTGAAGACAGCCGCCACGATGCGGCCGCCAGCCCTCGTGTTAAGCAAGACCTTCGTGAATCGTCCACCGAAGTGGACCTCGTAGCGCAGGAGAGGACCAAAGTCTTGCCAGAAACCAGCGAAGTACCCAAGATCGCCTGCGGGAACAACTCCGCTCCCCGAAGCGACTACGAGGTCCTCGATCTTGATCGGCAAGGAGTCGTAGCTCGAAATGGGCGCGACGTGCACCGTCACCTGGCGATTCCTGCCCGTTCCAGAGTATTCCTCTGTTCCGGTACGGGCATACGCCTCTTCTGGCGTCGCAAGAAAGAGCACCACAACTTTACCGGCGTTGAAGGAACCAAGTAACTCGCGACGCCAATGGCTGAGCCGTTCCTTCACTACGAAGGACTCGTGTTCCCCTAAAGAGAGCTTGCCCTGGTAGCTTTCACGGGAGCTGTGTTCGCCTAGGCTAGGTTCGAAGATGACGAGGTCGGCATCGAGAAGCGAACGTGAAGACTCCAGCGGGACAAATTCCACGGAGCCGCCGGGGACTTCATATCCCACCGATAGAACTTCCATCAGGCAAAGGGCCTACTGAGTTCTAGGCCGGCTAACACCTGCATAGGCTGTAACTTAGACTTCCCAAGCGCTACTGTCATTCGCTGCAGAAAACATTGCCTATTCATCTGCGTCTTCACTCGAGGATTCGTCGGGAAGTTCCTCGCCGGAAAGGAGCTGTCTCGCCGGAGGCACGAGGGAGGTCAGGTAGTTAGACTGCGATGAAAGCTGCCTAGCGTCAGGACCGCCCGGGAATCCGGCCCAAAGGATGTCGGCCGGGCTGCGCACGCCGCGCCCACCACGGTTGAGAACGTGGGTGTAGATCATCGTGGTCTTCACGTCTTTGTGCCCGAGGAGCTCCTGAATCGTCCGGATATCGTACCCCTCCTCGAGCAGGTGGGTCGCGAAAGAGTGCCGGAATGTATGGCAGCTGATCCGCCTGGAGATGCCGACGTCGAGGACCGCGCGGCGCAGGGCGCGCTGGACGGCGGTTTCGTGCAAATGGTGGCGGCGCTCGGGTTGTTCGGCGCCGACGGAGCCGGCGGGAGGTTCGGCACCGGGCGTTTGATTGGCTCGAGGCGCGCCGGGGATGCCGCCCTCCCGGCCGCGGGGGTCGCGGCTCCGGTGCTCGCCGGGGAAGACGTACTGCCATCCCCATTCGCGGTCGGCGCCGGGGAACTTCCTGGCGATCGCGTCCGGCAGGTAGACGGTGCCGAAGCCGTCGGCGAGGTCGCGTTCGTGCACGCGCTTGACGCGGGAGAGCCAGGTCGGCATTTCGGCGCGGACGACGAGCGGAAAGGGGACGACGCGGTCCTCGCCGCCTTTGGTGTCGCGGACGACGATACGGTTGTTGCCAAATTCGACGTCCTTGACGCGAAGGCGCAGGCACTCGAGCAGGCGCATGCCGGTGCCGTAGAGAAGCGTTGCGACGAGCCTGGGCGTACCGTTCATGCGGCCGAGAATGCGCCGGACCTCCGAGCGGGTGAGGACGCTCGGTAGGCGGCCGGGCCGCTTGGCGCGAATGACGGTGTCGAGTTTGGGGAGCTGCTTCGCGAGAACGTGGCGGTAGAGAAACAAAAGCGCCGAGAGGGCCTGAGTCTGTGTGGACGCGCTGACGGGCCCTTCGACAGCGAGGTGCGTGACGAAGGCGTTGATCTCGGGCTCGCCCATTTCCATTGGATGGCGCTTGTTGTGAAAGAAGATGTAGCGCTTGATCCAGCCGACGTAGGCCTCTTCGGTGCGCAGGCTGTAGTGGCGGGCGCGGATCGCCTGCCGCACGCGATCGAGCAGCCGGGGCTGATTTGGGCGGCTGGCTCGGGCATTTCAGTTGCTCGCGTTCCAGTGCTTGGGGTCTCGGCTGTCGTGCATCACCGCGAGCACACGAATCGTCACTCTTCTCACGGAGAAGAGAAGGCTGTATGGAAACTGGCCCAGCTGCTTTCGGCGCATGGAGCCGCGGACAACCGGGGACGATTCGGGATACGTCGAAATCCGGGCTAGCGCGGCCGCGATACTGCGCAGAAAACGGGAACCCAGGTCGATCTCCCGGGACTCGCAGAAATGGAAAGCGTTGAGGACCTCTTCCGAAGCGCGCGGGAGAAAGACGATCCGATCTAGCCGGTGCGGCGCTTCCTCCCGATCTCGGACTTGAGACGTCGAAGGACGTCGCGAGCCGGGATCGTATCGGTCTTGCCTTCGTCCAGCTCTCGTTCTCGCCGCTCGGCCTCGTCGTACCAGGCGCGCTCGTTGTCCGTTTCGGTCGCCGGCTCCAGGCTCTTGAGGAGCTTCTGGGCGAGAGCGGCTCGGGACCTTTCGCCGAGTTTCAGTGCTTCTGTTTCGATCTGCTCCAGCTTCCTGGGCATGCCCATATCCTCCGGCCGACCTCAGTCTACTCTCGGCCTTCATGTCTCTTTCTTATTGTCGCGACGGCCCCTGCGACGGGTCTTCGCCAACAGCTTGCGGCGCTTCGGTTTGTTGCGAGGCGGCGAGGGATAAGTCGGAACGGAGATCCCAGCGCTGCGGAGCTCCTCCTCGAGCTGCACCACGAGAAGCCTCGAGATCGAGGTTCTTCGCTGCTTTGCCGTCCGCTGGAGCTTTGTGACCAGAGTCTTTCTCAGCCGAAGAGTGACGCGCTGCATTTCCATGACCTCTCCTTTCTCTTCGTCAGTCGTACACCCCGTCGACGAACCAGGCGCCGGCCGAGCGCTCGCGGTAGATGCGGTAGAGGCCGCCGTCGGAGAGCTCGACGTCCCAGTAGTCGCGGTCGGCGGGGGCCTCGGTCCACCAGCCATCCTCGAGAGACCAGGGTCCCGCGGCGACGCGGACGGAGCCGGCGATCGGCGGCGCAGCGTCGGGCGAGCTGGTTTTGAGGGAGGTGGGACGGAATTCACCGTCGACTGTCGACTGTCGACTGTCGACTAACACCTCCAGCGCCACCGCTGGCCTCAGCACGCGCACACCGAGAAGTCCGCGTCCCTCGCGCGGCGCAAGGCGCATCTGCGGCGAAGGCGGCGGGGCGTAGCCGGTGTTCGTGAAGCGTTCGGGGCGGTGGCCGTCGAGCGCGCGGGGGGAGCCGACGCGGCCCGAGCCGAGCAGCGCGGCGAGGCGCGCGATGGTGGTGGCGAGCCGATCGGGCGAGAGGGCGGCGGGGCCGAAGAGGGAAAGCTGCGCGCAGCGAGGCTGGTCGGGGTGCGCGGAGAAGGTGAAGCCGGCGACGGGAGCGCCGGGCGGGCGGGCCTCGAGCTCGAGACGGACGAGGGTCAGGAGCGTCTTGACGTCGCGGGTGGGCGCGGGCAGCGCGATGGCGCGGGCGTCGTGGCCGTCGGGGTCGAGCTTCAGCACGACTTCGAGGCGCGTGCAGGCGAGGGCTTGCGCCTCGAGGCGGCGGACGAGGCGCTCGAGCGCGGCGTGCGCGACGAAGAGGAAGGGCTCGAGGGAGGCGAGCGGCCATTCGAGGTCCATGCCCTCGGAAAAAGACGGCGGCGGCAGGTACGGCTCGAGCGGGCGCGGATCGATGCCGCGCGCGGTCGCGTGGAGCTCGCGGCCGATCTCGCCCAAGCGACTGGCGACTTCGCCTTCGGGCAGCTTCGCGAGGTCGCCGATCGAGCGCAGTCCCCAGCGCTCGAGGGTCGCGGCGATCTCGAGCGCGGGGGCGAGCTTTTCGAGCGGCAGCGGCGCGAGAAAGCGCGGCTCCTCCCCTTCGGGGACGACGGTCGGCGAATCGGGAAGGCCCGCTGCTATGCGCGCCGCGAGCTTCGACGCGGCCACGCCGACGCGCGCGGGCAGCAGCGCCTTCTCTGCCGCGCACAGAATCTCCCGGGCAACCTCGATGTCGGATTTCGGATTGCGGATTGCGGATTGGGCGGCAAATCCGAATTCCGAATTCCCAAATCCGAAACCCGAAATCCGAAATCCGAATTCCAGGTACACCACCCCCTCCCCCTCATCCTCCACGCGCGGGGAGAACATCTCGGCCACTTCGAGCAGCGCTTCTTGCGCCGTGCGCTCGCACTCGCGATCGCGGCCGCGCGCGACGAGCTTCGGGACGCGGGCGCGCGCCTGGGGAAGCGTCATGCCGGGCTCGACACCGGATCGGCGCGCCTTGCGCGTGGCGGCGACGATGCGCGCGGCGCTGCCGTTGCCCTCGCAGACCGCGACCGCCTCGTCCTTCAACTCCGGCTCGCTGCGCAGCCGCGCAGCCAGCGGGAAGAGCGGGACGAAAATGCAGGCGATCAATGGGAAGTCGAGAGTCGAGGGTCGAGAGTCGAGAAGACGGAGAGCGCCAGCGACTCCGTCACCCCCGAGCGCGAGCGCGCGTCCTTCTGCAGCATGAGGCGCGAGGAGATGCCGCAGAGAAGTCGCGGGGCAAGGCCCGCCCCCTTCCAGCTCGCGCGCGCGGAGTCGGCGGCGAGCACGGTTTCGGCGGCGACGCCGCTAACGCGGTAGGGGACGAGCAGGAGCAGGGCCGCATGGCGCGAGCGGGCCGCGCGCTCGAGACGCACCCACGCGGCGTCGGGCACGAAGCGTCCGCGCACGGGGGCGAGCCCCAGGTCCACGACGACGAGCGGGAATCCTGCCGCGAGCAGCATCTCCGCGCTCGCGACGGCGTCCTTCAGATTTTCGGGGCGCACCCAGAGCAGGCGCGCAAGCTCCACGCCCGCGGCCTCGGCCGCCTGCGGATCGAGATGGCTTCCGAGATCCACGAGAGCAGCCGCTTCGCCGCTCGATGTCGCCGAGGCGAGCGCCGCGATCCCGATCGAGAAGCGCCCGCAGGAGCGCCGGCCGGAGAGCTCGACGAATCCGCCGCGCGCAAGTCCGCCGCAGAGGAGGCGGTCGAGCGCGGGCACCATCGTCGGGATCGAGTCGCGCGGCGCCGAGGGCGATGGAAGGTCGGACGCGCGCGAGAGCTTTGCGCCGAGTCCCGTCAGCAGGCCGAGGGCGGCCGTCTTCTTCGCGAGGCCTCTGCCTTCGAGAAGCGCTTCGAGCGCCAGGGCCTGCGCGGAGGTAGACACGGGAAAAGCAAAATAGGCGTAATAAAGGCGTAAGTCAATGAGTTGTCTAAACCCCTCCAAATGCTGTAGATCCAGCCTCCAAATCGGGCCGGGCCTCGTATAGTGGCCGTCACATGAGTCTCCTTCTCAAGGGACTGATCGTGGGGTTTTGCCTGGCGGCGCCGGTGGGGCCCATCGCGGCGCTCTGCGTGCAGCGCACGATCGCCAAGCGCTGGATCTCGGGGCTGGTGTCGGGCCTCGGCGCGGCCGTGGCGGACGCGGTCTACGGCGCGGTCGCCGCCTTCGGCGCGACGATGATCTCGGAGTTCCTGATCTCCGAGCGCACGTGGATGCAGCGGATGGGCGGCGTGATCCTGATCTTCATGGGACTGCGCCTCTTCCTGACGAAGCCGGTCGAGAAGGAAGAGGCGATCGACGGCAAGGGGCTGACGGGGGATTTTCTTTCGACGTTTCTTCTCACGCTCACCAACCCGATGACCTTCGTCGCTTTCGCCGCGGTCTTCACGACGATGGGAATCGGCGCCGTGCGCGGCCACTCGATCCTGACGGCCGAGCTCGTGGGCGGCGTCTTCCTCGGCTCCGCCCTCTGGTGGATGATCCTCTGCGGCGGCGCGCACGCGCTACGCCGCCACTGCGACTACCGCAAGCTCGCCGTCATCAACCGCGGAACCGGCGTCTTCGTCATCGGCGTCGGGCTGGTGTACCTGCTGCTGACGTCTTAGCTGGGGTCAGGTCTCTCAATGTGTGAGTTTCCTCAGGAGGAGCTCGAGAAAAGTCACATCTCGAGAGACCTGACCCTACGAGTCGCTCGAGGTTTCGTCGACCTCGTCGCGGACTTTGTGGACGAGCGCTTCGACGGCCGCCTCATCGAGGCCCTCGGGGCCGACGCCGCGCTTGGTGAAGTCCACCCACTCGCCGTCGACCTTGACCTGGACCGTGAGCAGCCGCGCGCGGCCGTAGGAGCAGATGCGCACCGACATGCTCGGCAGCGTGTAGACGGCCTGCCGGTTCCCAGACGCATCCGGGGGCGTCTGCTCCGTCGCGGCGTATCCCATATCGCGGAAGGCCGAGCCGATGCGATCGAAGGCGGCGTCGAGGCTCAACATGGCGGCACCTCGTTTGGTGGCGCCTATTCTATAAGCGGGATCAGCCCCGGCCTCGGTAATCCGAAGAGAGCATCAGGAACTGGCCCCGCTCCTCGTGCTCCTCGTGCTCGGCGGCGGCCGTGGCGAGGGCTCCGGGGCCGCGCTCCCGCCACCAGGCCCGGGCGTCCGCCGGCGACCATGGCGGCACGACGGCGCAGGCCTCGAGCATCGCGTCCAGCTCCTCCGCCGAGCCCGGGCGCTCCCCGCGCTCGAAGGAGAGGCAGCGGTGAAGGGTCCGCTCGAGCGCCTCGGGCACGGGATTCGGCGCGGAGGTGGAGAGCGGGGGCGGCGGCCCCTCGCGCTCGAGCCGGAAGACATCGAGCGCGGTGCGACCCGGGAAGGGCGAGTTGCCGGTCAGGAGAAAGTAGCCGACCGCGCCGAGCGCGAAGAGATCCGTCCGCGCGTCCACCTTCGTCGGGTCGCTCATCCCCTCCGGCGCCATGTAGAGCGGCGTGCCGAGCAGCGACCCGTCCTGCGACAGCGCAGCATCGTGGCCGCCCGGCTCGCCTTCGGCCGCGTGCTCGACGTCGCCGATCTCCTTCACGAGGCCGAAGTCGAGGACCTTCAGGAAATCCGGGATGCCTCCGTACATGCAGAGCATGAGGTTCTGCGGCTTGATGTCGCGGTGGATCAGGCCCGCAGCGTGCGCCTCGGTGAGCGCGCCGCAGGCCTGCCGCAGCAGGTGCACGACGCGCCGCGGCGGCAGCGGCCCGTCGAAAGCCACGAGCTGGCCGAGGTTGATGCCGTGCAAGAGCTCCATCGCGTAGTAGAAGACGCCGTCGGCCGTGCGCCCGTAGTCGTAGATCGCGATCGTGCTCGGGTGCGTCAGGCCCGCCGTCAACTGCACCTCGCGCTCGAACCGCGCGAGCGCGCGCTCTCCCTCCACGCCCGGCGCGAGCAGCTTGACCGCGGTCGGCCGGCGCAGCAGCGCGTGGCGCGCCTCCCACACGACGCCCATCGCGCCCTTGCCCAGGCGCGCGATCAGGCGGTACGGCCCGACCTTCTCCGCCTGGCGCCGCAGCCGCGAGATCGTGCGCAGTGACGTCACTGTGACGAGCCCGATCAGCGACGCCAGCACTCCCGCCGCGGCGGCCTCGATGGCGCCGCGTTTGGGCGGCAGGAAGGCGTCGGGCAGGGCAAAGACATCCAGGCGCCACTCGCGGCCGGCGAACAGGACCGGAAACGGAAGTTCGAACCCATCGCGGCGCGGCAGGGCCGCGACGTTCTGCGGCCGCTCGGCGAGCGGCGGCGCTTTCGGCTGCTCCATGTCGCGCAGCGAGAGCGCCAGGCCCGATGCGTCCACCTCGGAGGCCGCCTTGTCTACGAGGGGCGCCACCCGGAAGACCGCGAGCGTGAAACCCTTGAGCGAGGCGATGCGCGCCTCCTGGGATCCCGGATCGCCATCGCGGAAGACCGGGGCGATTGCGGCGACGACCGGCACCGTGGCATGCCGGGCCTCGTCCTCGACCAGCCCGAACGGAGGCGAGGCGACGATCTCTCCGCGGTCGCGCGCCTTGCCCGCCGTGGCCCAGCGGATCTCGTCGGAAGCGATGTCGAACCCGAGCGCGTATGCGCTCGGCGGCTCCATATAGTGGATCGGGACGTAGAACGCGCGGCGGCCCGCCGGAACCCGCCTGCCGCCGGCGCCCTTCTCCCAAAACCCGTAGTCCGTCAGGTGCGCCGCGCGCGCCTCGGCTTCGTAAGCCTTGCGCTCGGCCTCGTGCACCACCGGAAGCCACTCGAACGAGTAGACCTCGCGGTTGCGCGCGAGCATCGGGTATGCGAGCAGGCGGAATTGCGGCCGCGCCACGTCCGAGGCCTCGAGGAAGCTCTGGAGCGTGTAGAGATTTTCGAGCGCGGACGAGAGCTTTTCCCTCACCCGCGCCTCGAGCCGCTGCGCGCGCTGCGCGAAGGCGAGGTGCGCGGCCGCCCGGGCACGCGCGAAGACGTACGCGCCGATCCCGAGCGACAGCGCCACGAAAACGCTCGCGATGAGAACGTCGGTCGAGCGCAGCGACATGCGCCAGAGGAAAAACGCGGAGCGCAATCGCCGGACCGTGAACCGGCTGGTGTCCGCGCCGGAGCTGATCCTGCCCGTTCCGTCGCTGGTCACGGGGCGAATTATGCTGCCGTTGTTTGTGGGGGCGGGGGATACTGCCGGGCGTCACCCGGCGGTAACGTCGCCCCTTGTATTTTGTGTGTGGGTTCCCTCCGGCGAGGCGGGAAGGCCGGCCGGCCCGGAGGCAATAGACCCCTGGAAGGTAGATCGGCCCCCCGCCCTCGTCCCCAATGCCGGATCGTCGGGGCGGCCCTTGGGCGGCCCTCCCCTTCGAACATCCCCCGTGGGGCTGCGTATAAAGAGGACGTGGCCCGAGTTTTCGCTGGATTAGGGGGTTTTCTCGTGAAAAAGAAGAAGTGGATCGGAATTCTGGTGGTCCTGCTGGTCGTGGCCGGGGCCGCCCTGGTGAAGGCCAAGGGCCGCGAAAAGGCCGACGCCAAGGTCGACAGCACGCCGTTTCGCCTCGGCAAGGTCCAGGCCGAAGACCTCCAGGTCTCCGTCCGCGAGGTCGGCGTCGTCGATCCGGTCACCAAGGTGGACGTCAAGTCCGCGGTCTCGGGGCGCGTGCTCTCGCTGGCCGTGCGCGAGGGGGCGATCGTCCGCAAGGGCGACGTGCTCGCCGAGATCGAGCCGGACGTCAACCAGGCGCAGTCGCTCTCGGACGTGCAGGCGAGCGTCAAGGGAATGGAGCTGAAGCTCCAGGACGCCGAGCGCGAGTTCGAGATGCAGAAGACGCTCTTCGAGCAGGGGCTCATCGGACGCGATCCGTACCGCGCCTCGCAGATCAAGCGCGACCAGGCCACCGAAACCCTGCGCGCGTCGCAGATGCGCTACCAGATCGTCGAGGACCGCGGCATCCCGATCTCCGGCAACGCCGCTTCGCAGAAGGCGCGCGTCACGGCGCCGATGAGCGGCGTCGTCATCAAAAAGGGCGTGGAGCTCGGCGAGACGGTCACCTCGGGCGTTTCCTCGTTCAACGCCGGGACGGTGCTCTTCACGGTCGCGGACCTGAAGTCGCTCATCATCCGCGTCAACCTGAACGAGGTGGACATCGCCAAGGTCGGCGTCGGCCAGCCCGTTCGCATCACTCTCGACGCGTACCCGCAGAAGATCTTCACCGGCAAGGTCAGCTTCGTCGCGCCCTCGGCGGAGCTCGTGGAAAAGATCAAGGTCTTCAAGATCGAGGTCGCCCTGGACGAGCTCGGCGAGTCTTACAAGACCGGCATGAGCGCCAACGTCGAGATCCTCGGCGAGAAGCGCGACAAGGCGACGTCGATCCCGCTCGAGGCGCTGCAGAAGCGCGACGGCAAGACGATCGCGTACCGGTTGAAGGCGAACCTCAAGCCGAAGCAGCTCGCGGCGGCCAAAGACGGCCTCTCCGGGCGCAACAAGTTCATCTGGCTCTCGGATCACTGGAAGGACTACTTCGACGTCGTCCCGGTCTCTGCCGGCATAGCGACCCTCGAGCGCGTCGAGATCGTCTCGGGCCTGAAGTCGGGCGAGCAAGTCGCCCTCGAGGACCCGACGAAGAAGCGCGTCGAAAAAGACGACGAGGACAACTGATGTCCGCCATCATCGACACTCAGGGCTTGACGAAGGTCTTCGGTTCCAACGGGGTCGCGGTGCACGCGCTGCGCGGCATCGACGTGACGATCTCGCGCGGCGAGTTCGTCGCGTTGATCGGGCCCTCGGGCTCGGGTAAGTCGACGCTGATGGCCATTCTCGGCTGCCTCGACCAGCCGACGGCCGGCGCCTACACGCTCGACGGGCGGCGCGTGGACGGCCTCTCGGGGCCGGAGCTCGCGCAGATTCGCAACGAGAAGATCGGCTTCATCTTCCAGCAGTACAACCTGCTGCCCAAGGCCTCGGTCGTCCGCAACGTCGAGCTGCCGATGCTCTACGCCGGCGTGGGGCGAAAGGAGCGGCGCGGGCGCGCGCTCGCACAGCGCGAGAAAGTAGGGGTGCCCCACAAAGCGCAGGTGCTGCCGGCCGCGCTCTCCGGCGGCCAGCGCCAGCGCGTCGCGGTGGCGCGTGCCCTCGCCAACCGGCCCGCCATCCTGCTCGCCGACGAGCCTACGGGCGCGCTCGATTCGAAGACCGGCCACGAGGTCCTCGAGCTCTTCGCCGAGCTGCACCGCCAGGGCAACACCATCATCATCGTCACCCACGACCTCTCGATCGCCGCCATGACGCAGCGCCAGGTCGAGATTCACGATGGATTGATCAAGTTGTCCGAGGCGGCCTGATGAGGCCATGACTTTCAACGGCCAATTCCGCGAACGCCTTCGCAACTCCTGGGTCGAGCTGCGCGAGAACCTCACGCGCTCGGTCCTGCAGTCGCTCGGCGTGATCCTCGGCGTGGCCGCCGTGCTCGGCGGGATGTCCATCTCCGACAGCATGCGCAGGCGGTCGATGGACCTCTACGTGAAGATGGGCGGCCTCGACAAGTTGAACGTGCGCCAGTCAGCCGTCGTCAACGACGGCGCGGCAACGGCGCTCCAGACCGCGAACCTCGGGCTGCGCACGCACGACGCCGACGAGGGCGCAGAGCTGGCGGCCTCGGCCGTCGAGGGTATCTCGGTCCAGAAGAACGCGCGGGCGCGCGTGCGCTCGTCCTACGCCGACCAGGAGCGAGACGTCCGCGGCATCGGCGGCGACTTCCTCGCCCTCGACGGCTTCGAGATCGCGGAGGGCCGCAACTTCAGCCAGCAAGACGTGGACTCCGCGGCCCCGGTCGCGATCCTCGGCACGGAAGCCGTCGCCGTCTTCTTCCCGGACGGGCAGGCGCTCGGGCGGACGCTCCGCGTCGGCGACACGCCGGTCCAGGTGGTCGGCGTGCTGCGCGAACGCGTCTTCCGGTTCCGCGACGGGCAGCGCAACATCTTCCGCCGGCGCAACCGGATCATCGCGCTGCCGACCACGCTCGTGGCCCGGCGCTTCGAGGGCGACCAGTACCACCGCGTCGACCGTGTCACCTTCCGCATCCGCAACCTGGATGCGATGGCGACCTTTTCGAAGAGCCTCTCCTCCATGCTCAAGGCGAACCACCGCCAGCAGAATGACTTCCGCCTGGACGACGTCGCCGCGCGGGTGAAGAAGGAACAGTCGCAGGGCGACGTGTACGACATCATCTTCATGCTGTCGGGCTTCCTATCGCTGATCGGCGGCGGCATCGTGAACGTGAACATCCAGATGGCGACCTTGAAGGAGCGCATTCGCGAGGTCGGCGTCAAGATGGCGATCGGCGCCCCCGGCCGCGAGGTGTTCAAGGAGTTCATGACGGAGGCCCTGCTGCTGACCTCGGTGGGCTCGATCGCGGGCCTGTTCATCGGCATCGGCTTCTCGAGGCTCATCACCTCGTACATCGGCGTGCCGCTCCACATCGACGCGAAAAGCTTCGTATCGGCCTATCTGTTGGCTGCCGTGTTCGGCTTCGTCTTCGCGCTCTTCCCCGCGTGGAAGGCCTCCCGCCTCTCGCCCATGGAGGCGCTGCACTATGAGTGAAGCCGCCCTCGCCTCAGGGCTTGCGATTTCCGATTCCCAACCGCGGCGTCTCTCCGCCGGCGCAAAGCTCGCTCTGGCCTGGGAAATCGTCAAGGGCGGCTTCGTGGAACTGTGGGCGCACAAGCTGCGTTCGACGCTGACGCTGACGCTCTTGATGCTCGGCGTTTTCGCGCTCGTCGTGATGTCCTCCGTCATGGACGGCGTCATGGACAAGGTCGGGATGGGCTTCTCCGGCATGAGCTGGGACGGCACGGTCATGCTCGCGCCGAGGTCGCCCGAGACGACGGAGGAGCAGAAGCGCTTCGCCATGAGCCCCGGCCTGCGGGCGGAGGACCTGCCGCGGCTGACCGCGCCGGACCCGAAGGTCCTCGCTTACCTGCCGCGCGCGACCAAGCAGTCGGCCGTCAAGGTCGCGGGCGGCACGGAGAGGATGTACGTCAACGGCGTGTGGCCCGACTACGGCCGCTGGATGAACCGGCCGATCGCGATGGGCCGCGGCCTGACCGAAAACGACGAACGCCGCCGCTCCACGGTCGCCGTCGTGGGCGGAACGCTCGGCTCCAAGCTCTTCGGTGGCGCGGACCCGGTCGGCCGCGACATCACCGTCGAGGGCGTGCGCTTGCGCATCGTCGGCGTCCAGGCGCCGAGCCAGATCTTCACCGAGGAGCTTTGGTACGACTCCAACGGCATCTCGATTCCGCTCCAGACCTACATGGACCGCATCGACCCCAAACACGAGCTCTCGAACGTCGCGGTCAAGCTCAAGGCGAAGAAGGACATGGCGGAGGTCTCGGCCATGATGATCGGGCGCGCCCGGCAGGCGCACCACGGCATCGAGGATTTCGAGATCAAGGACCTCGAAGCGGAATCCGCGCGCGGGTGGGCCCAGTTCATCGATCAGATCCACGGGTGGAGAGTGGTGCTCACGAGCCTCGCGGCCACCGTCCTGCTGGTCGGCGGCGTGGGAGTGCTCTCGGTGATGCTGATCTCCTTCTCGGACCGCCGCTACGAGATCGGCCTGCGCAAGGCCATGGGCGCCTCCGACGGCGAGATCCTGATGCAGTTCCTTCTCGAGGCATGCGTTCTCGCCGCCGTCGGCGCCACGCTCGGGACCTTCATCGGAGCGGCCGCCTGCAAGGCGCTCTCCGCGAACTTCCCCTACGGCCTCGTCGTCAACCCGATGGGTCTGCTCGTCGCCTGGGTGACGGCGCTCGTGCTCGCCGTCGTCTTCGGCCTCTACCCCGCTGTCCGCGCCTCCCGGCTTTCGCCGATGGAGGCCATGCGGTAGGGGTCAGGTCTTCGTTTTTCAGCTCTCGGGAGATGATCGCGCCGGCAGAAAAACGAAGACCTGACCCCCGTATTCCTTTACCTCTTGGTCGACTTGCCCTCGGCCGCCGTCGACCAGGTCTTTCCGTCCTCGGAGGTCTCCCACTTGAAGCTCTGCGAGGTCGGCGACGCCACGACGATCGTGTATCGCGACTTGATCATCTTGCCGCCCATCTTGTCCTCGCCGGTCCAGTTCCAGGTGTTCCCCGAAACGGTTCCGGTGGCCGACCCCATCATGCCCATGCTGTCGAAGCCCATGTACTTGTAGACCTTCTCCTCGCCGTTCCAGCCGAGGACGGCCTCGCTCTTCATGTTGCCCATGGCGCCCTTGCCGGTTTCGCGGCAGACGATCTCGAAGCCGCCCTCGAACCAGGTGCACTCACTCTCGCTCGTCATCTTTCCGCCGGGGCCCCACGGGCCCGGCTTCATCTCGGACTCACCCTTCCACTTCCCCGCGAAGACCTCGAGCTTTTTCGTCTCGGGGCCGGGCTTCGGGGCCTCCGGCGCGGCGAGTGCGAGCGCCGGACCAAAACCCGCGAACACGAATGCGGCAGTCAGCGTACGGACCTTCATGACGGTTCCTCCTCTTTCAGCACCGGACTCTAACTCAGGAGAGGGCGAAGGGCGTGCCGGTCAGGTTATGCTTCGCGATATGAGAGTCCAAAACCTCTTAATGTCGGTTGTTCTGCTCGCCTCCGTCGAGGGCTCCGCAGGTGGATTGCGCTGGACCGTTCCCGCAAGGTGGCAGGTCGCGGCGCCCAAGCCCATGCGCGCGGCGACGTACACGATCCCCGGCGCCGCGGGCGCCGAGGCCGGCGAGTGCGGCGTCTTCTACTTCGGCACGGGCCAGGGCGGCGGCATCGACGAGAACCTGCAGCGGTGGGTCGGCCAGTTCGAGGGCGCGAGCGCCCCGAAGAAGTCCGAGCGCACGATCAACGGCCTCAAGATCCACCTCATCGCGGTCTCGGGCGCGTACCTCTCACCGGCCGGACCGATGATGCAGTCGCAGGGCAAGAAGTCGGGCTGGAGCCTCTCCGGCGCGATCGTCGAGGCGCCCGAAGGCAACGTCTTCTTCAAGTGCGTCGGTCCTGCCGCGACGATGCAGAAGGCGCAGCCCGAGATCGACGAGCTCCTGAAGTCGCTCGTCAAGGCAGGGGCAGCGAAGGCGTAGGGACCGACGCCCCCTCACCCTGCCCGCTCCTAGTACTTCCCAAGAAACTCCTTGCGGGGGGAATAGACTCCTCGCCGCAGGAGGCTCCATGCGTAAGACAATCCTCGTGATGCTCGCCGCGCTCCTGGCCTTCGCCGGGGCCGCGCCGCAGGGGGGACAATCGCTCGTGACGCAATCGACCATCGACAAGCTCACGGCCGAGCTCGCGTCGAAGTACGGAGAATCCGAGCGCTCGCGCATCGAGCGCGGGCTCCGGCAGGCCGCGCGGTTCTGGCGTAAGGAAGACGGAGACGAGGCCGCGTTCGCCGAGATCGCTCGCGCGCAGGTCGCCCAGGATTCCACGGCCCGCAACGCGCTCTTCTCGCGCATGGAGTTCGCCCTCGAGTCGCTCAACGGGCACATGAACGAGATCGCGCGCGACTTTCGCCGGCAGTCGGACCTCGACATCGGCGAGATCTATCCCTTCGATGAGATCCTCGCGGGCTACGACCCGTCGGCGCACATCAACGACGACTTTTTCGGCAACCGGCTCGCCTTCGCGGTCCTCCTGAACTTCCCGGTCACGACGCTCGAGCAGCGCCTCAGCGAGGGCGAGACCTGGTCCCGCCGCCAGTGGGCCGAGGCGCGGCTGGCCGAGCGCTTCTCGCGCCGCGTGCCGGCCGAGGTCAACCTCGCGATCGCCGAGGCGGGCGCCACCGCCGACCGCTACATCGCCCGCTACAACATCTGGACGCACCACCTCGTGGACGCGAAGGGGCAGCGCCTCTTCCCGGCGAAGCAGCGCCTGCTCTCTCACTGGAACCTGCGCGACCAGATCAAGGCGGACTACACCGACAAGAAGGACGGCTTCGCCCGGCAGCGCCAGATCGCGTTGGTCTGCGACCGGATCGTCACCCAGACGATCCCGGACGTCGTGGTGGACAACCCGCATGTCGACTGGGACCCTTTCACGAACACGGTCAAGCTCTCGACGGTGAAGGACTTCGATTCGGCCACGCCGCCGGGCCTCAAGATCACCAGCGCGCCCGAGCCCGACACGCGCTACGCGACGCTGCTCGCGACCTTCCAGGCCGCGCGCAAGGCCGATCCGTATTCGCCGCTCGCGCCGACCCTGATCGCGCGGCGCTTCGACGACGACCGCCAGATCCCCGAGGCGCAGGTGCGCGCGATGCTCGAGGCCGTCCTCACCTCGCCGCTCGTGCCGAAACTCGCGGCCCTGATCGAGATGCGCCTGGGCCGCCCGCTCGAGCCCTTCGACGTCTGGTACGACGGCTTCCGCCCGCGCGGCTCGAACACGGAAGAGCAGCTCGACGCGATCGTCCGCAAGCGCTATCCCTCGGCCGAGGCCTACAAGGCGGACATTCCGAACCTGCTCGTGCAGTTCGGCTTCTCCAAAGAGAAAGCCCAGTACCTCGCCGACCACATCGTGGTGGATCCCGCGCGCGGTTCGGGGCACGCCTTGGGCGCGCAGCGGCGGGCGGACCAGGCGCACCTGCGCACGCGCGTCGAGAAGGACGGCATGAACTTCAAGGGCTTCAACATCGCCGTCCACGAGATGGGCCACAACGTCGAGCAGACTTTTTCGCTCAACGACGTGGACTCGACGCTCTTGCAGGGCGTCCCGAACA
Source organism: Thermoanaerobaculia bacterium (assembly GCA_041483715.1). GTDB lineage: Bacteria > Acidobacteriota > Thermoanaerobaculia > UBA5066 > Gp7-AA6 > DAHUXD01. The sequence goes on along the minus strand of JBGPGG010000032.1, from coordinate 3,410 downwards.
CGGCCTTCACGGAGGCGCTCGCCTTCGTCTTCCAGGCGCACGACCTCGAGCTCCTCGGCCTCGCCAAGCCCGATCCGAAGGCGCAGGCCCTGAAGACGCTCAACGATTTCTGGATGACCTACGAGATCGCCGGCGTCGCGCTCGTGGACATGGGCGTCTGGCACTGGATGTACGACCATCCCGACGCAACGCCCGCGCAGCTGAAAGAAGCGACGCTCCAGATCTGCCGTGACCTCTGGAACCAGTACTACGCCCCCGTCTTCAAGAAGAAGGACGTCGTCTCGACGCTCGGCATCTACTCGCACATGATCGACGCCTTCCTCTATCTGCCCGATTACCCGATCGGCCACCTCATCGCGTTCCAGATCGAGCAGCAGGTCGAGAAGGCGCGCAACCTCGGCTCCGAGTTCGAGCGAATGGCGAAGATCGGCAACGTCGCGCCCGACATCTGGATGAAGCAGGCGACCGGCGCGCCCGTCGGGGCTCAGGCGCTGCTGGCGGCGACCGAGAAGGCACTGGCGGCCGTGGCGCGGTAAGCCGGAGGCAGGGCATGGGGAGCAACCAGGAGGACACGGCCGAGCTGCCGGTGCAGCGGGAACCCGAACCGCGGCAGCCGGCGGGCGCGTCCTCGCTCGTCGAAGTGGACCTCGCGGCCCTCTCACACCCGGGCAAGGTGCGCCGCAACAACGAGGACCACTCCATGGTCGCCCGCTTCGACCGCGGCATGCGCACGCTGCTCATCCCGGACGCCGCCTCGGCCTGATCTCGACGAGAAACGGACCTGCCCCCTGTCACTTTGACTCGCCTCGCGCCGCCGCCCGCCCGCGTTGCGCTCCGAATGATGCAAACGCATCACCGCGCGCCCGCGGCCGCTCGCTACGGTTGCAGTAGCGATGCCTGCGAACAACCGCTTCACGCTCGACGCCAACGAGGCGGTCGCCTCGGTCGCCCACCGGACGAACGAGGTGATCGCGATCTACCCGATCACGCCGTCCTCGCCCATGGGCGAGTTCGCCGACGCCTGGTCCGCGAAGGGACGGCCGAACCTCTGGGGCAAGGTTCCGCACGTCATCGAGATGCACTCGGAAGGGGGCGCGGCGGGGACCGTCCACGGGGCCCTCCAGGCCGGGGCGCTCGCGACGACGTTTACGGCCTCGCAGGGCCTGCTCCTCATGATCCCGAACATGTACAAGATCGCGGGCGAGCTCACACCCTTCACGATGCACGTGGCCGCCCGCACGCTCGCGACGCACGCCCTCTCGATCTTCGGCGACCACTCGGACGTGATGGCGTGCCGCGCGACGGGCTTCGCGATGCTCGCGGCGGGCTCGGTCGAGGAGGCGCAGGACTTCGCGGCGATCGCGCAGGCGGCCACGCTCGCCTCCCGCATCCCGTTTCTCCACTTCTTCGACGGGTTCCGGACCTCCCATGAGGTCGCCAAGATCGAAGAGCTCTCCGACGGGCAGCTCGCCGCCATGATCGACGAGGCCGACATCGACGCGCACCGGCGGCGCGCGCTCACGCCCGATCATCCTGTCCTGCGGGGCACCGCGCAGAATCCCGACGCCTTCTTCCAGGCGCGCGAGGCGGCAAACCCCTTCTATCTCGCCTGTCCCGACCTCGTCGCGAAGACGATGGAACGCTTTGCCGGGATCACGGGGCGTCGGTACTCGCTCTTCGACTACGTCGGTCACCCGGAGGCCGAGCGCGTCATCATTCTCATGGGCTCGGGGGCCGAGACCGCGCACGAAACAGTCGAGTGGCTCCTTGCCCGCGGCGAAAAGGTCGGCGTCCTCAAGGTGCGGCTCTTCCGGCCGTTCGACGTCGCTCGTTTCGTCGCCGCGCTGCCTCCGACCGTCCGGGCGATCGCCGTCCTCGATCGCACCAAGGAGCCGGGAGCGATCGGCGAGCCGCTCTACCAGGACGTGGTGACGGCCTTTGCGGAGGCGCGCGACGGCGCGGCTCTCCCGCGGATCGTCGGCGGGCGGTACGGCCTTTCCTCGAAGGAGTTCACGCCGGCCATGATCGCGGGCGTCTTCGAGGAGCTCGCGAGAGAGAAGCCGCGCAACCACTTCACGGTCGGAATCGTCGACGACGTCACACACACCTCGCTCGGGTTCGATCCGGACCTCGACATCGAGCCGCCCGACGTCACGCGGGCGGTCTTCTACGGCCTCGGATCCGACGGCACGGTCGGCGCCAACAAAAACTCGATCAAGATCCTCGGCGAGGAGATCGACGGCTTCGCGCAGGGCTACTTCGTGTACGACTCGAAGAAGGCGGGCGCCGTCACGATCTCGCACCTGCGCTTCGGGCCGCGGCCCATCCGCTCCGCGTACCTCATCCGCCGCGCCAGCTTCGTGGCCTGCCACCAGTTCGAGTTCGTCCACCGCTACGACGTCCTCGAAACGGCGGCGCAGGGCGCCGCGTTCCTCCTGAACTCGCCCTACGGCCCCGACGCCGTCTGGGGGGAGCTGCCCCGCGAGATGCAGGAGGAGATCGTCGGCAGGAAGCTGCGCTTCTTCGTCGTGGACGCGTTCCGGATCGCACGGGAGGCGGGCCTGAAGGGGCGCATCAACACGATCATGCAGACCTGTTTCTTCGCGATCACGAAGACGCTCACGCCCGAAACCGCGATCGCGCGGATCAAGCAGGCGATCTCCGACACCTACGCGAAGACGGGCCCCGAGGTCCTGAAGCGCAACTTCGCCGCGGTGGACGCGGCACTCGGCGGGCTCTTCGAGGTGACGGTTCCGCCGCAGGCCACGGCGACCCGGCGCCGGCCGCCCATCGTTTCGGCCGAGGCCCCGGGATTCGTCCAGAAGGTCACGGCGCTCATGCTCGCCGGCTACGGCGACCGCCTGCCCGTCTCCGCCTTCCCGGTGGATGGCACCTGGCCGACCGCGACGGCGCAGTGGGAAAAGCGCAACATCGCCTCCGAGATCCCCGTCTGGGACCCGGCCATCTGCATCCAGTGCAACAAGTGCGCGCTCGTCTGCCCGCACGCCGCGATCCGCGCGAAGGTCTTCGAGCCGGCGCGGCTTACGGGCGCGCCCGACACCTTCAAGTCCGACCGCTTCCGCGGAGCCGACTTCGAGGGCTGGAGCTACACGATCCAGGTCGCGCCCGAGGACTGCACCGGCTGCGGCGTGTGCGCCGTCATCTGCCCCGGCCGCGACAAGGCGGCCCCCGAGCACAAGGCGCTCATGATGCGGCCGCAGATGCCGCTGCGTGAGAGCGAGCGCGCCAACTACGCGTTCTTCCTCTCGCTGCCCGAAGTCGACCGGACCAAGGTGCGCCTCGACGTGAAAGGCTCGCAGTTCCTGCAGCCGCTCTTCGAGTACTCGGGCGCGTGCACCGGCTGCGGCGAGACACCGTACATCAAGCTGATGACGCAGCTCTTCGGCGAT
>JBGPGG010000031.1:0-27887 GCA_041483715.1 Thermoanaerobaculia bacterium | reverse complement strand
GAAGCGGCCCCGGGCACGGTCCTGCGCGCCGCCGCCGAGCGCGCGCGCCTCGAACGCGAGCGTCCGGCCCGACCACGTGCGCCCGCCGAGGTTGTCCGCGCGCACGCGGCAAATTGTGACCTGATCGCTCGAGGTGTACGGGTCCCGGAAGATCGTGAGGCGGACGTCGCCCCAGGGGGAGGCGGGGGGATCGGCCGTCAGCAGAAGCAGGGAGAGGGCGAGAATCGGGTTCATTTCCGGCTCCTTTCGATGGGGAGCCGACGGGAACGCCCGACCCGGGAGGACACGCCTATTCTATGGCATTTGCGCCTGGGCGTTGACACTCTCCGCGTCCGGGTTTACCGTCTCTGACAGATCTTTGACCCCGTCCGGGCCGCCCGCAGCGTCCCGGCCGCATCGAGAGTGGGTGAGGGACCGGCCCGAAGAACCCACGGCAACCGGATCCGCGCATCGCGGCGCGGCTTCGACAGGTGCCAAATCCGGAATTCTCCAGACGGAGAAGAAGATGAGGGGCGCCGCGACATGGCCCGGACGGGGCCGGCGCCTCTCGCATCGAGAGGCTTTTTTGTTGGGCGTCCAGTGAAGAAAGACTTCCGCAAGACGATCGCCGAAGAGGTCCTGCTCGCCGACGGGGCGATCGGGACGCTTCTGACTTCCCGCGGCGCCTCCCCCCAGCAGGCGCGGTCTCCGTTGAACCTCTCCGATCCGGATTCCGTCCGCGAGGTCCACGACGACTACATCGGCGCGGGCGCGCGGATCATCACGACCAACACCTGGGACGCCAACCGCGTCAAACTCACCGCGCACGAGTGGGCGGACTCGCTCGAGAAGATTAATCGCGAAGGCGCGCGCCTGGCGAAGGACGCCGCGGCCGGCGAGCTCGTCTTCGTCGCGGGCTCGATCGGCCCCCTGGGCGCGCTCGTCAAGCCGTACGGATCGCTCCACCTGACGCAGGTGCGCGAGATTTTCGAGGAGCAGGCGCGCGTCCTGCTCGACTCGGGCGTGGACCTCATTCTCCTCGAGACCTTCGGCAGCCTTCTGGAGGCGGCCGAGGCGGTGCGCGCCGTGCGGGGGCTCTCCTCCGCGATCCCGATCGTCGCGCAGATGACCTTCCTGACCGACGGCCGCACGGCCTTCGGGGAGAGCGCGGCGCACGCACTCGCGACCCTCGCCCTGGCCAGTGCGGACTGCGTCGGGATGAACTGCACGCTCGGGCCCCAGGAGACCCACGACATCTTCTCGAAACTGCCGGGCTCGATCGCGGCGCCGCTCTCCGTCATGCCCAACGCCGGCTACCCGAGCGTCGTTCACGGGCGCAACGTCTATCTCTCGTCGCCCGACTACCTGAGAGAGTACGCGGCCGCATTCATCGAGGCCGGCGCGGCCATCGTCGGCGGCTGCTGCGGCACGACGCCCGAGCACGTCCGCGCGATGGCGCGCGAGGTCGCCGGGTCGAAGCGCGTTCGCGCCCGGCACCCGATCTCCGTCGTCGTTGAGGCCGAGATCGAGCATCTGGCCGAGGCGGCCGTCGAGACCTCGCGCCTGAAGCGAAAACTGGCCGACGACAAGGAATTCGTGATCACCGCCGAGGTCGAGCCGCCCAGGGGCGCGGACTCGACGGCCGCGGTCGAAGGGGCGCGCCTCATGAAGGCCCGCGGCGTGGACGCCGTCAACGTGACGGACAACCCCATGGCGCGCCTGCGCATGTCGTCCATCGCCGTAGCGGCGTTGATCCAGCGCGAGACGGGCATGGACGCCGTCGTCCAGATCACGACGCGCGACCGCAACGTGCTCGGGCTCCAGTCGGACCTGCTCGGCGCGGCCGGGCTCGGCGTCAAGGCGATCCTGTGCCTCGGCGGCGACCCGCTGAAGATCGGCGACTACCCGCAGGCCAAACAGGTGTCGGAGGTGGACGTGCTCGGGCTGCTCCGCATCGCAAAGGGGCTCAACGCCGGCGCGGACCTGGCGGGCAACGCGATCGGCGCGCCGACGCGCTTTGCCGTCGCCTGCGCGGCCAATCCGGCCGCCGCAGACCAGGACGTGGAGTTCTCGAAGCTGCGCGCGAAGATCGAGGCCGGCGCGACCTTCGCCCAGACCCAGCCGGTCTACGACCTCGAGGTGCTCGCGCGATTCCTCGGGCGCTCCGAGGCCCGCGCCATTCCCGTCCTCGTCGGACTGATCCCGCTGCTTTCGCTCAAGCAGACCCTGTTTTTCGCGAACGAGGTCCCCGGCATCGTCGTCCCAGCCGCCATTCAGGAACGGATGCGGCGTGCGGCGGAGAAGGGCAAGGAGCACGAGAGGGCGGAAGGCATTGCGGTCGCTCGCGAGCTCGCGGCGGGCATCGCGCAGCTTGCCCGCGGAATCCACATCATGCCCATGGGGCGGTATGCGACCGTGGCAGAGGTGCTCGAAGCGATCCCCACGGCTTAGTTGCGGCAGGCGTACTCATGGGCCCCGGTAGCAGAGACTCTCGGCCGCTGTTCGCGAAGCGAACGCCCGCGGCCGAAAGCCCCGGCCGGCCCGGCCCGGAATCTCTTCGCCCCCGTTCCCGTTTTCCCTGTCGGGCCGGACTCCCATAGAATCCGGACGAATGGGCGGAAGACCGGGATCAGATCCCGCCCCGGAGGAGAAAAGATGAGGATTACGATGCGGATGGCCGCGGCGCTCATGGCGTTGCTGGCGGCCGGGTTTCTCGACGCGGGCGCGCAATGCCGCCTGGTGGGGTCGGTGACGGACTCGGCGGGCGCTCCCGTGGATGGAGTGGCGGTCGTCATCACGACGCCGAACCTCACGACCTTCAAGCACACCGTCAAGACGGACTCCAAGGGCAAGTACAGCACGATCCTGAACGACTGCACGATGCCATACCACGTCGTGTTCGAGAAGGATGGGTTCGTCTCCTCGAGAGAGGACAAGAAGATCCCGATCAACGACCTGGGCACGATCGACGTGAAGCTGATGAAGACCTCGGAAGTCAGGGCCGCGCCGGGCGCCGCCCCCGTCGCCGCGCCCTCCGGGAGCGAGCTGGCGGTCCTGGCCTTCAACGCCGGCGTCGAGGCAATGAACGCGGGCGACAAAACGGCCGCGGAAGCAAAGTTCCTGGAAGCGGTGAAGAAGAACCCCGATCTTTCGGCGGGCTGGCAGGCCCTGAGCAGCCTCGCGTACGAGAAGAAGGATTGGGCGAAAGCGGTCGAGTACGGCGAGAAGGCCGTGGACCTCGATCCTACCCTGACCAACCTCTATCCGATGCTGGCCGAGGCCTCGAAGTCGATGGGCGACAAGAAGGGCGCCGCCGACTGGAGCGCGCGGTACGCGGAGGCCAATCCGGACTCGCCCGAGATCCTCTACAACAAGGGAATCCAGGCCTACAACAAGGGCAAGATGAAGGAAGCCGAGGAGACGCTGACCAGGGCCGTGGACGCGAAGCCGGATTTCGCGAACGCCCAGTTCTACCTGGGGATGGCGGCCTTCAATCTCAACCACAAGGCGTCCGCGAAGGAGCACTTGCAGAAGTACCTGGAGCTGGAGCCGAACGGGAAGGAAGCCGGCACGGTCAAAGAGATCCTGCCGACGCTCAAGTAGGGGCAGGGCGCGTTCTCCCCCGCCGGCGGGCAGCCGCGAGGGCGGACCCGGGGCGAAGGCGCTACTGCTTCGAGGTCTCGAACCGGCGGATGAGCCGGAACGCCCAGTGGAGCAGCGCGTCCATCCCGTGGTGTTCGCTCCTCGAGCGCTCGCCGCGCCAGGCTGGCATCGGCTGGCGCAGCGCCACAGCGCGGACAGCGACCGTGGGACGGTTCTCGACGAACTCGAGGTCGTAGGGAATCTGCATGATGGCCTCTTGATGCAGCAATCGCCGAGCCATGGCGGTCCCTCCCCGGAGGCCCTTTTCGTTTCAATGAGTTAGGGACCCCGGAACGGCGGCCGATGACAGTCGAGGATGTGTCGGCCACTACATCGAAGACACTTTCTGACACTGATTCGTTGCGCCCGGGCGGACCCGGCCCGAGAATCCCCCCGTGGGTCGCGCAGGCGCATTCAAAGACCGCCCTCTCTGGCGACGACTCCAGATCATTCATCACGAGATCAAGGAGGGCCGGCACCCCAACACGAGCTCGCTCGCGGCGCAGCTTTCGGTTTCCACCAAGACCGTGCAGCGCGACATCGACTACCTCCGCGACGAGCTCGAGGCGCCCATCGAGTTTCGGCGCGAGGAGAACGGCTACGAGTACGGCCGCGACGACTACGTGCTCCCGTTTCTGCCGGTGGACGGCCAGGACCTCTTCTCGATCGGCGTGGCCGCGCAGGTGCTCTCGCTTCTCGGAGGCACGCCGCTCGCGCGCAGCCTGCGCTCCTGCTACGAGCGCCTCGCCCCGCTGATGCCTCCGGCCGTCCGGCTACGCCCCGAGGTCGTTCGCGAAAAGCTCGCGATGCGCGCCGCCGCGTTTAGGCCCGTGCGCGAAGAAACCTGGCAGGCCGTCTCCGAGGCGCTCCAGAAGGGCATTGCCCTTTCGATCCGATACCACCGGCCGGGCGAGAGCCCGGGCGATCCGCGCGTCATCCGCCCGTACGCTTTCGTTCTCGCCGGGCGCGACTGGATGGTCCTCGCGCAAGACCAGGCGCAAGGCCTCGTGAAGAACTTCTATCTCGCGCGCATCGAAAGTCCCCGGCTGACAGGGGACCGCTACGCGATCCCGAAGGACTTCGACGCCGAAACGTTTTTTCGGAACACCTTCGGGCTCTTCGTTGGGAAAGGCCGGGCCTTTCGATTTCGCGTGCGCTTCGCACCCGGGGTCTCCGACGAGATTCGGGAAATGGTCTGGCACCCGCAGCAGAAGATCGAGACGGGCCGCGGCGGCGAGGCGATCCTCGAGCTCCCCGCCGAGTCCCTGCGCGAGGCCCGGCGGTTCATCCTGGCCTACGGCCAGCATGCGACGGCCCTCTCTCCGCCGGAGCTCGTCGAGGACCTTCGCGCCGAGCTCTGCGCGATGGCGAAGCTCTATGGCCTCGACCCGTCCCAGGGAAAAGCGGCCCCGGGAGCCGGAACCCGGAAGAAGCGGGAAGGGTCCCCGCGTTCTCGCTGACGCCATGACCCGAACGGCTATTCTCCTGCGCGGCGTCGTCTATGCCTTCGCCGCTCTCTCGGCCGCCTGCGGCCCGGCGAGCGTGCGGCCGACTTCCTATGCGGACCCGGGCGTTCCCTGCCCGGGCGCGCAGACCCGCTGGAGCCTGGAGATCGTCGACCGGCGCGCCGACCGCGAGGGCGCGGAGCAGGCGATCGTGGCAATCCGGGACGGGATCCAGAAGTCCTTTCCCGGGTGCCGGTGGACCGCGTCGTCCGAGGCCGGCGCAGGCTCGATCACGATCGAGGTCCACCGCTTCGCCTCGCGGCTCGAAAGCGGCTCCTGGGAGGCCGCGGCCGAGTGGACCGTCCGCGCAACCAACGCGGGAGGGCGCACGCTGACCGAGTTCGAGGCCAACGAGGAGGTCTCCCGCCTCGGCTACCGGGGGTCGGACAACGAGAAGGAATCCCTGTCGCAGGCTTTCCAGAAAGCGCTGGAGCGGACGGTCAAGGGGCTGCGCGCACTGCCCCGGATCGACGCCCTTCGTCCTCGCGAAGGGACGGCCACTCCGCAAGCAGCTCCGACGCGGGCATAGCGTAAGCCGATGAATCCGGGACGCTTGACCGCCATACGAAGCTGATTTCAGCCGCGCCGCGCGGCTGGAACGAGAATCGCAGTCTGAGTTTGCCGGAGGTTCCATGAAAAGGCCCCTGACCATCGCCCTGTTTCTTGCGATCGCCCTTGCCCCCGCCGCGCGGGCGCAAAAGTCCGAGTCCCGCATCTACGAAATCTCTTCGATGCTCTCGGGGACCTTTGAAGGCTCGACTCCCGGCAATCACCTGCGGCTCAACCTGTCGTCCGTCACGCTCGAGCCGGCCCGCCCCTACGACCTCTTTCTCTCCGTCTCGGGGAAGTTCGAGAAGGACAACATCAAGCAGCAGGGCGTGATCCGCCTCGAGACCCAGGGCGCCGACATCTACTTCACCTACATTCCTCACTTCAATCCGCTGGTCACCGCGCTCTCCAACGACGCGGGACGGTTCACGGAGCGCGAGCTCTCGTCGGCGTGCAGTTTCGTTCTGAAGCCCCGCGGCGACGGATTCGCCGGCGACACGCTCGGCTCCGCCACCTGCGCGCTCGCGATGCGCGGCGCGATCGGGAAATGGAGCCTCGAGATCGAGCCCGGGACCCTGCGCGTCCGAAACGTGGACAGCGGCGAGACCCTGCGGTTCAAGAAGATCGAGAAATGACCGGGGCGAAGCCCCGGTCATCCCGAGGAGCGCGCGACGAGGGATCGCTTTCTTAGCCGCAGTGTGACTTCAAAGGGATCCCTCGCTTCGCTCGGGATGACAGGCTTCGCCTGTCACCCTTCCGGCAGGTACTTCCGGGCGATCGTCTTGACCGGCTCGGAGAAGTCGCCCTTCAAGATCCAGCGAAGAAAGCCCGGCTCCTCGCGACCGATGTCGCGCAGCGCGCGGCCCCGGTTCTTGCCGAAGTTGATCGTCGGCTCGCCGTTGACGAGCCGGATCCGCCCCTCCGGATCGAGGTCCTGGTCGATGCCCGCGCAGAACAGATCGTGGAGCTGCCCGACGGACCGCGGCAGCTCCGCGTAGCGCTCGAGCTGCCCTTCGAGCACCCGGAGCGTCATCTCGGCATCCGCGAGCGCGCCGTGCGCCCCGGCGTGCTCCGACTGGCAATAGAAGCGGGCGGCGGCCGCGAGGTGCCGCGGCTCGCGCGAGAAGAAGATTCGCTGCGCGTCCACCAGGCGCCGGTCCGACACGTCGAACGGGACGCCCGCGCGCAGAAACTCGGCCCGCAGCACCGGCAGGTCGAAGCCGGCGATGTTGTAGCCCGCGAGGTCGCAACCCGCCAGGAATGCGGCGAGCTCGGGAGCGAGCTCCCGGAAGCGCGGCTCCCCCGCCACGTCGGCGTCGGTGATCCCGTGGATCGCGGTCGAAGCCGGGGGGATCGGAATCCCCGGGTTGATCCGCCGCAGCCACTGCTCGCGCCGGCCGTCCGGGTGCACTTTCAGGCACGCGATTTCGATGACGCGGTCCGCGCGCGGATTGGTCCCCGTCGTCTCCGTGTCGAAAACGATCAGGGGGCGCTCGAGCGAAAGCAGGTTCTGCAACATCGGACGAGATCCTACTAGTAGTTTTCCGAGAAGAGCCAGAAGAAGAGCTCGCCGGCGCGATCGAGGGGGCCGCGCTTGTTCCACTCGGCCAGGGTGAGAACATCGCACCGGGCGAGGTCCGCGAGGACCATCTTCTCGACCTCGACGGCGAACGCCCGGTCGTACACGGCGATGTTCACCTCGGCGTTCTTCTTCATCGAACGGTTGACGAAATTGATCGAGCCGACGGTGGACCAGATCTGATCGACCACCATCACCTTGTTGTGCATCATCGTCGGCCGGTACTCGTAGATCGCGACCCCGGCCTGGAGGAGCTCCCCGTAGTGGTAGTGCGCGGCCAGGCGCACGTTGGGTGAGTCCGTGTGGGCCCCCGGCACAATCACCTTCACATCCACGCCGCGGCGTGCCGCCTGGATGAGGCCCTCGCGGATCTGTGGGTCGGGAACGAAGTAGGCGTTCTCGATCCAGATGCTGCGGCGCGCGGCCTGGATCGCCATGTAGAGAACGAGCTTCGACATCGAGATCGCATCGGCGCGGGCGGCCGCGATCGCCTGCGCGAGCATCGGCCCCGCGGGCGCGATCGCGGGAAACTGCCGGTCGCCGTTCAAGACCTCGCCCGTCGTGTGGACCCAATCCTGCGCGAACACGTGCTGCAGCTGGGTGACGACCGGGCCCTCGATCCGGATCATCGTGTCCCTCCATTGGGAGGGGTCGCGCGCGTCGCCCTTCCAGCGGTCGTCGATCCCGACACCGCCGCAGAAGCCGATCTGCCCGTCGATGGTGAGGATGCGCCGGTGGGTCCGGTTGCCGACGCGGTCGATCGAATAGACCTTCAGCGGCCTGTAGATGCGCACCTTCGCTCCGGCCGCGACGAGCTCGGCCTCGAGCGGCCCGAGATCCGATCCCCACCCGTCGACGAGGAGCCGGACCTCGACTCCGGCCCGGGCGCGCTCGGCCAGCGCCCCGGCGAACCGGGTCGCGATCGCGCCGTGGTCGAAGATGTAGATCTCGAGGTTGATCGACTGCCGGGCGCTGGCGATCGACTCGAGCATCTCCGGAAAGATGGCGTCACCGTTCTCGAGCAGCCGGGCCTGATTGCCGGGGACCATCTCCGTGCCGAGCCCGTCGAGCGAACGGAGGAACTGAGGGCTGTCCACCCCGTAGGCCGGATCGAACTGATAGACGGTGCGCTTCTCCGAGAAGATGTAGGAACAGCCCTCGATCGGGAAAAGGCCGCAAAGCGCCGAGACCGCCAGCGTCCGCGCGAGCCAGCCTCGCCGCAGGCGGGCCCGCGGGCCGCAATTAGTCGCAGCCAGCGCTCCCACCTCGCTGACACTTCTCGTCATGCCCAGGCTACTTGGAAGTCGCAAACAATTGAAAATAAATGCCTTGATTCCATGGCGCAGGCTGGCCACCAGATTGCAGTCTCAGTCTGGCGAGCAAAGGAACTTCTCAACCTCCTCCTTTCGCCCCCCGGGCGGCCCCACCCCGACCCGGGGCCTTTTTTTATCAGGGCAACTTGAACGCTCGGCGAACCCGTCCGCCGAACCCCGGCGCCGTCTTCGAGGACTTTAAGCCACTGTCCCGATTCTGTCAGCCCGATGGTAGTTTCGCGCCGTGCGCGTGCTGGCCGGCGACATCGGCGGAACCAAGACCGCGATCGCGACGATCGAGATCGGCGCGGGGCGCTGCCGGATCCTGCGCGCCGAGCGCTACCCGAGCGCCGAGTACGACACGCTCGAGGCGATTCTCGCGAAATTCCTGTCTTCCGAGAAACGCCTGCCGGCCGCCGCGGGGTTCGGCGTGGCGGGCCCCGTCCGGGACGGCAAGTCCCGGATCACGAATCTCCCCTGGCGCCTCGACGCGCGGCAGCTGTCGCGCCGGATCGGGATCCGCCGCGTCGCGCTCGTCAACGATTTCGGCGCCAACGCGCGCGGTTTGCGCTACCTGGGGCCGCGGCAGGTCGCGACCCTCTGGCGCGGGCGCCCGGAAGCGGGCGGCCCGATCGCAATTCTCGGCGCCGGCACGGGTCTCGGACAGGCCGGCGTGCTGCCGATCGGGCGGGGCGACGTCGTCGTCGCCTCGGAGGCGGGTCACGTGGACTTCGGGCCCCGCACGGCGCTCGAGGGCCGCCTCGTCGATTTTCTCCGCGAGCGGTTCGGCCGGGTGACGCGCGAGCGCATTCTCTCGGGCAGCGGGCTCGAGCTCATTTACGAGTTCCTCGCGGTCGAAGGCGTCGCGCGGCCGGACCGGGCCGTGACGGCAGAGCTCGCGGCGGCCGAAGACCGCGCCGCCGTCATCAGCCGCCTCGGCCTCGCGCGCCGGGATCGGCTGTCGCGGGCCGCGCTCGATCTCTTCGTTTCGATCTACGGTTCGGAGACGGGCAACACGGCCCTGCAATACCGCGCCACTGGAGGCGTGTATGTTGCCGGTGGGATCGCGCCAAAAATCCTGCCCGCGTTGAAACGCCCCGTTTTCCTGCGCGCGCTCCAGGACAAGCCGCCGATGCAAGAGCTGATCGCTGGAATTCCGGTGCGCGTCGTGCTCGACTCGAACCTCGGGCTCTACGGAGCGGCAGCGACGGCCGCCTGCTAGCGCAGGACGATCGAGACGACGCGGCCGTCCTCGATGATCAAGACACGTCCGATCTTTCCGTACGTCCAGCGAAGCCGCTGCGACGCCTTGTCCTTGATCTTCTCATTCTCGATCTCATCGGGGTTGCCGAGCAGCTCGCGAATCTCCGCGGTGGTCATCCCCTCCCGCAGGGTGCCGACTGCCGTATCGGTCTGCTCCGAGATCGCGGCCGTCGCGTCCCCGGTCACGCGATTGCGTTCCGAGCTCTTGACGGCCGCGCGCGAGCCCATGAGCGGGCTCGTGATCGAGTCGACGAGACCGGCGACGGTGGGCTGGTCCCTGTAGATCCAGTATCCGACGCCGGCCACCAGGCCCAGGATCGCCAGGCGACGAAGTCCACGTCCTGTCATGAAGAAGATTGTACGGCGTCTCGGGCCGCCGGGCGCCGCCGCTTCACGACCGCCGCAACGCGGACGAATCGGCGAGCGCGCGGTTGGCCCGGGCGACGAGCTCTTCGAGCTTGGCGCGGCAGCGCTCGCGGTGCTGCGCCGGGACCTCCCACACCACGTCGAACGCCGAGAAGACCGCATCCTCGAGCGAGGGCTCTCCCTCCACGACGCCGCGCGTCCACTCCTCGCGCAGCATGGCGCGGCGCGCGTACCGAAGTGCCTCGAGACTCGAGTCGTCGGTGGAAGTGAGCCGGAAGCGCAGGGTCACGTCCGCGCTTTCGAGAAGCGCCGCGCTCGAGCCCGCCGAGAAGGCGATCATCTCAGACGACTCCTCGACCTCGGAGAATCCGATCCGCCTTGCCATTGCCATTCCATAGTAGCGAAGCGCGTGCCGCTTCGGCGCCCGCGGCGCAAGCGCCTCGAACAAGAGCGACTTGCGGGCGGTGCAGGCAGGCGGGGCGCGCGGCAGGATCGGGAAACTGTTACTGGCGGTAACGCAACTCGCGTCGCCGGCTATCCGGGCCGGGTTAGCGGCCCTGCGCCCGCATATCGGTGACGGCGCGGTTGGCGCGCTCGACGAGCTCGGCGACCTTCTGACGACACCAGGCGGCCTGCGAGGCGAGCGCGAACCACCGAATCTCGTGGCCCGAAAGCGACGGATCCTCCATCGACGGCTCGTCCCACTCGAGACCCCGCGTGCGCTCCTCCCGGATCATCGCGCGGCGCGCGTAGCGCAGCGCCTCGACCTCGTCCTCGGCCTGGAGGGCAATCTGGAACCGCAGCATCACGCGTCGTGACGGATCGACGCGCAACGCCACCGCGTCGCGCAACTCGGAGCCGACCGATGGCTCGGTGCTCGTCTCGCGAAAGCGGATCGGGTCGGTCATCTCTTGTTCCAGGCTGCGATCGATCCATTCTACCGCACCCGGCCCCGCCCGCCCCCTCGGGCGCGTCGAGCGCCCCGCAAAGCGTCGTGATTCAATGGCGCCGTGACCCGGGCCCAAGTCTCCATTGCGATGATCGTCGGCGGAGCGGCGCTTCTCGCCGGCACGCTGTGGGACGCCTTCGAGACGATGGTGCTCTCGCGCCGTGTCTCCCGCGGGACTCGCCTGACGACGCTCTTCTACCGCTTGAGCTGGCCGTCGTGGCGGGCCATCGCGCGGCGGCTCCCGCGCGGCAACCGGCGCGAGAACTTCCTCATGGTCTACGGCCCGCTCTGGCTCCTGCTGCTGATCGCGCTGTGGGCGCTCAGCATGGTGCTCGCCTTCGGGCTCATGCAGTGGGGAGCGGGCTCGCGCATGGCGTCGCCGGACGGGAGCGACAGCTTTCTGACGACGCTTTACATGAGCGGGACGACCCTCTTTACGCTCGGCCTCGGCGACGTGACCCCGCACTCCGCGATGGGGCGTTTCATCACCGTGTTCGAGTCGGGGATCGGCCTCGGCTTCCTCGCCCTCGTCATCGGCTACCTGCCCGTGCTCTCGCAGGCCTTCTCGCGGCGCGAGACGGCGATCGCCCTGCTCGACGCGCGCGCCGGATCCCCGCCGACGGCGCTGGAGCTCCTGCGGCGGCACATCGGCGACGGCGGCGACGATGCGCTCGCGGAGCTCCTGCGGGACTGGGAGAAGTGGTCGGCGGAGCTGCTCGAGAGCCACGTCTCGTTCCCGGTGCTGGCTTTCTACCGTTCCCAGCACGACAACCAATCCTGGGTTGCCGCGATGACGGCGCTGCTCGACACCTGCGCCCTCCTCCTCGCCGTCGTGGACACAAATTGCCGGCGTCAGGCGCGCATGACCTTCGCGATGGCGCGCCACGCCGTCGCGGACATGGGCCGCGTGCTCGACCGGAAGCCGGCCGCCCCGAATCCCGATCGCCTGCCGCCAGCCGAGCTCGTCCGTCTGCGCGAGGCACTCGCAGACGCGCGTATCCCCCTGCGACCGTCCGCTGAAGCGGACCCCCGGCTCGCGGAGCTGCGCTCGATGTACGAGCCGGCGGTCTCGGCGCTGTCGGCCCTCCTCGAGATGCCGCTGCCTCCGTGGGTGCCCCCCGCGCCCGCGCGGGAAGACCGGGTCGCGCACTTCTGACGCCCGACGCCGTGACGAACGAAGACCGCAGCCTCGAGCTCTCCCCGGCCGCGCTGCGCAGCCTGATCGACGCCGCGGCAGAGCGCGTCGTGGCGCACATCGCCTCCCTGGCCGATCAACCTTCCGCGGACACGGACGGGGGCGCCGCGCTCGCGCGCTCGCTCGCCGAGCCGGTCCCGCAGTCCGGCCGCCCGGTCGAGGAGCTGCTCGACCTGCTCTTCGAGCGCGTCATCCCGAAAAGCTTCAACACGGCGGGCCCCGGGTACCTCGCCTACATCCCGGGCGGCGGACTTCCGCACTCGGCGGTCGCGGACCTCATCGCCGACGCGGTCAACCGATACGTCGGCGTGTTCGCCGCCGCACCCGGCCTCGCGCAGATCGAGGCCAACGTCGTGCGCTGGTTCGCGGACCTCGTCGGGTATCCGCGCGCGGCGAGCGGCATTCTGACGAGCGGCGGGTCGCTCGCCACTTTCTCCGCGCTCGTCGCCGCGCGCCGGGACCGGCTGCCAGAGGATTTCCTCTCCGGAACTCTTTACGCTTCCGACCAGACGCACCACGCGCTCCAGAAAGCGGCGCTGCTCGCCGGATTCCCGCCCGACAACGTCCGCGAAATTCCGACCGACGACGCTTACCGCATTCGCGTCCCCGCGCTCGCCGAGGCCGTTGCCGCGGACCGAGCCGCGGGCCGGACGCCCTTCTTCGTAGCGGGCAACGCGGGCACGACCAACACCGGCGCCGTGGACGATCTTGCCGTGCTCGCGGACCTGTCCGCCCGCGAACGGCTCTGGCTCCACGTGGACGGCGCGTACGGCGGCTTCTTCCTGCTGACGGAAGAGGGGCGCCGCCGCATGGCCGGCATCGAGCGCGCCGACTCCATCGTGCTCGATCCGCACAAGGGGCTCTTTCTTCCGTACGGGACGGGCGCACTGCTCGTGAAGAACGGCGAGGCGCTCAAGCACGCGCACGCGCTCTCCGCCGATTACATGCCCTCGATGCAGGAAGACCCGGACCTGGTGGACTTCAACATGCTGTCGCCGGAGCTCTCCCGCGACTTCCGCGGGCTGCGCGTCTGGCTGCCCTTGAAGATGCACGGGATCGGTCCCTTCCGGACGAACCTCGAGGAGAAGCTGGAGCTCGCGCGGCACGCGGCGCGGGAGCTCTCGCAGATGCCGGGCATCGAAATCCTCGCGGAGCCCCAGCTCTCGATCCTGGCCTTCCGCCTCGCGCGCGCCGGGCTCGACGCACCCGCGCTCGATCTGCTGAACCGGGAGCTGCTCGAGCGGATCAACGCGAAAAAGCGCGTCTACCTGACCGGCACGATGCTGCGCGGCCGCTTCGTCATCCGCATCTGCGTGCTCTCCTTCCGCACGCACCGCGACCGGATGGACGAGGGTCTCGAGGACATCCGCGCCGCAGTCCTGGAGACGGGATCGGCGACCCCGAGAAATGGATCCGCGAGTTCCTGGACAAGTATCTGAAGGGCGTAGCCGTCCCGGCGGCCGCGGCGAAGTAGCGCCCGGGCGTCGTTAGACCAGCACTCCCGCCGCCCGCGCGCGCTTGCCGGGAGCGCCAGCGTAAGCCGCCCAGGCACGGGCGAGGCGCTCGACGCCTTCCTTCATCGGCCCGGCGTCGAGCACGTAGGGGATCCGCAGGTGATCGGCGCAGCCGCCGCCGGGGGAGGCGAGCGTTCCCGGCACGACGGCCACACCATGCCGGAGCGCGACCTGGGCGAAGGCGTTGGCGTCGCCCTGCGGCAGCTTTACCCAGAGGGACAGTCCCCCGGCCGGGTTCGCCCATTTCCAGGACGGCAGGTGGCGTGCGAGGAGCTTCGTCAGGCGCTCGAGCCGCTCTCGCATCTCGCGGCGCCTCGCCTGCCTCACGCGATCGGCCTCGCTGATCAGACGCACCGCACCGAGCTGGCCGACGAGGGAACCGCCGAGATCCGCCATGATCTTCAGCCGCGTGATTCGCACGAGCAGCTCTTCGGAGGCGCGGATCCAGCCGATGCGAAGGCCTCCCCAGAAGAGCTTCGAGAGCGAGCCGATGGTGAGGACCGGCGCGGCGGAATCGAACGCCGCGATGGGCGCGGGGGGCTTGCCGCCGAGGGAGAGGTCCGCCAGCGTGTTGTCCTCGAGGATCGGGATGCGCATTTCCCGCGAGAGGCGCGCGAGCGCGCGGCGGCAGGCCTCCGGCATCACCACGCCGGTCGGATTCTGGAACGTGGGCATCAGGTAGATGAGACGCGGCGCCGCTCGCTTCACGAGATCCTCGAGGCGCGCCAACCAGGCAGCATCGCCGCCCACCGGCACGGCCGCCAGGCGCGCTCCGAGCCCCGTAAAGATGTCGATGGATCCGAGGTAGGTGGGGTCTTCCAGGACGACGGTATCGCCGCGTTCGATAAAGAGCGCGCCCGCGAGGCCGATCGCCTGCTGCGCGCCGTGGGTCACGAGCACCTGCTCCTCCGTCGTCGCCACGCCCCATCCGGTGAGGTGCCGCGCGATTGCCGCGCGCAGGGCCGGCAGCCCCATCGGCAGATAGCCCGGTCCGCGCGCGAGCTCCCGGACCGCTTTCTCGTCGACGCGGGCGAGCTCGCGCGCGAGCAGCTCCGGGGCCGGCAGGTGCGCGCCGAGGAACTCGATCGTGTCGCCCGGGCCGTCGACCAGGCTGCGGTAGACAGGGTGACGCCGGAAGGACCCCGACGGATCCTCGCGCAGGCGCAGCCCCGGTCCGCGCGAGAGGGCGCCGCGTACGCGGGTGCCGCTGCCCCTCCGGCTCTCGACGCGCTCCTGTCCGCGCAGCTCCTCGAACGCCGAGACCACGGTGGTGCGGGACACGGCGAGCGCCTTTGCGAGAACCCGTTCGGCCGGCAGGCGGGCGCCCGGCTCGATCTCGCCGCGCTCGATCGCAGCGGCCACGGCCGTCGAGAGCCGCCGGTAGACGGGGCCCTCGCCCTTCGACCACTTTCCCAGGATGCCGACGAGCGCCGCGGGGGTCACGCGGTCTTAAGTCCACTTCCACCGCAGGTGGCTATTGATTCGGTCCTCCGAGGAGTCCATCGTAATGTCCAATTGAAGCATATGCCTAAAGTGGACTGCACAAGTGGACTTATAGCCCCGCACCCCCAAGGAGGTCCTCCATGGCTCTTCCCCGCCACGCGTTCTTTCGCGGCCGCGTCGTCCCCTATGCCGACGCCCGGGTCGGCGTCCTCACGCACGGACTGAACTACGGAACGGGAGTCTTCGGCGGGATCCGCGCGTACTGGAACGCGGACGAGGCCGAGCTCTTCGTCTTCCGGCCGCAGGACCACTTCCACCGCTTCCTCGAATCGGCGCGGCTGCTCGACATGACCCTGCCCTACACCGCCGCCACGCTGACAGAGGCCCTCGTCGGGCTCCTGCGCGCCGAACTCTTGCGCGAGGACTGCTACGCGCGGCCGCTCGCGTTCTACGCCGACGAGGTGATCGGCGTGCGCCTTCACAACCTCACGCCGGAAGTCTCGATCGTCGCGATTCGATACGGCCGCTACCTCGAGAACGAGGAAGGCATCCATGCCACGATTTCCTCGTGGCGCCGCGTGGACGACAACATGATCCCGCCCCGCGGCAAGATCACCGGCTCCTACGTCAATTCGGCTTTCGCGAAGACCGACGCGCAGCGCGCCGGCTTCGACGAGGCCATCGTGCTCAACGCGGACGGGCACATCTCCGAGGGCTCGGCGGAGAATTTCTTCCTCGTGAAGAACGGAGTCGCGGTCACGCCGCCTGTGACCGACAACATCCTGGAGGGAGTGACGCGGCGCACGATCCTGGAGCTGCTGCGGGAGAAGCTCGGCGTCCCGGTCGTCGAGCGCTCGATCGATCGCACGGAGCTCACGCTCGCCGACGAGGCCTTCTTCTGCGGCACCGGCGTCCAGATCGCCGCGATCACGCGCGTGGACCATCGGCCCATCGGGCAGGGCCGCATGGGGCCGGTGGTCTCGGCGCTGCGCGCGCTGTACTTCGACGTAGTTCGCGGCAAGAGCCCGGAGCACCGGCACTGGTGCCACCCGGTCTACGCGGACGCGGCGCCGATCGCCGGCCCCGAAGCCGGCCGCTCGACGACGCGCGCCTGAGGCCCGGACCCCGGGGAGGAATTTAAGGGTTGCCCCCGGCTTAGGGAATCCGTTAACCTCCAGAACGGTGGCAGCCCATCGTTCCACGGTCAGCTTGTTTTGGTGCCATCCGCTGGTTCTGCCGCAGTTCGAGCAGCTGATTTCCGATGGCGGGTATCGGCTACTGGCACGGCGGCTCGAAGCCAACCGGATCCCGGACTTCGAGAACCTCTCGGTTCCGAAGGCCTCCGTCTACATCGTCGAGGCCCACCCGCAGACGCCCGTGACCGAGGCGGTCGTTACCGGCATCCACGCCCAACAGGCCACCGCCCGCATCCTCGTTCTCGGCGAACGGTTCAACGATCCGATGGCCTTCGCGCTGCTCCGTCTGGGGGTCAAGGGCCTGCTGACCTACACCGAGGCCACGCGTACGCTGCCGCAGGCCCTCCAGACCGTGATCGGTTCGGGCCTGTGGATCGGCAGGGCACTGCTCTCGCGGTTCGTCGACTCCGCCCTCTGCACCGTGCCGCTGCGCATCTACGCCACCGGATACGAGGGGCTCACCCGCCGGGAGCGCCAGGTCCTCGAGGCCGTGCTCGAAAATCTCTCCAACAAGGAGATCGCCCTGCGCCTCCAGATGTCCGAGCGCACCGCGAAGTTCCACGTCTCGAACCTGCTCGTCAAGCACGGCGTTCGCCGCCGCACCGACCTCCTCTTCCGCGCGCTTCAAGACTCCGGCACGAAGCGGCCGGAGAACCCGGGCGGGTCGGTCTCGGTCTCGGCGGCCTGACCGGCCGCCGCCCTCCGCAACATTCCCCGATAAACTCCGCGCCGACTTCGTCGTAAAGACCTCCAGCCCCCAAAGGAGGTCACATGAAGAGGAGCCCCATCCTCGGTTTCGCGGTATTCGTCCTGGCCACAGGGTCGGCACTAGCCCAGAGCCCCCCGTTGACCCTGCCCGATGCGAGCCCCGCCGCCTCGGTCATTCAGACGGTCGGGCTAACGGACATGACGATCTCGTACCACCGCCCGGCCGTGAACAAGCGCAAGATCTGGGGGGAGCTCGTCCCCTACAGCGAGGTCTGGCGCGCCGGCGCGAACATGAACACGACGGTCACGTTCTCCTCGGACGTCACCGTCGGCGGCAAGACGCTGGCGGCCGGCACCTACGGGCTCCACATGATCCCCACCGAGAAGGACTGGACCGTCATCTTCAGCAACATGTCCACCGCCTGGGGCAGCTTCAGCTACGACCAGAAGGAAGACGCCGTACGCTTCACGGCCACGCCGAAGGCGGCGGACTTCGAGGAGCGTCTCGAGTACCGCTTCGAAGACCCGACCGATACTTCGGCCACGGTCGTTCTGCAGTGGGACAAGCTCGCCGTCTCCTTTCCCATCGCGGTCGACACCAAGGTCGTCGTGCTCGCGAGCATCAAGAGCCAGATGCGCGGCCTGCCACGCTTCTCGTGGCAGGGCTGGAACCAGGCGGCCAACTGGTGCCTGCGCAACGACTATGACCTCGACCAGGCGCTGGCGTGGTCCGATCAGTCGATCAAAATCCAGGCGAACTTCCAGAACCTCCAGACCAAGGCGGCGATCCTGGAGAAGAAGGGCGGCGACCCGAAGGAGGTCGAAGCGCTCCGCGCCAAGGCCATGAAGCTCGCCACGGAAGTCGACATCAACGCCCGCGGCTACCAGCTCCTCCAACAGGGCAAGACCGCCGAGGCGATCGCGCTCTTCCGGAAGAACGTCAAGGACCACCCGGATTCCTGGAACACGTACGACAGCCTCGGCGAGGCGCTCGGCGCCTCGGGCGACAAGAAGGGCGCCATCGAGTACTACGGCAAGGCCCTCGCCATGACTCCCGACCCGGTGCAGAAGAAGCGAATCAACGACGCCCTGGCAAAGCTCAAGGCATAAAGAGGCGAATCCTCGGAGCGGCCCGAACGTAGACCGGTGCATGAAGCACCGCCCGAGGTCTGCGTTCGCGGTCGCCCTGTCTCTGTCCCTCCTGCTTGCCGGAGCTGTCGGTGCGCAGGCCCCCGCGCCCCTCGACACGATCCATGGGCCCGCCCCGACGGAGCAACCCCCGAGTTTGCGGTAGACTCCCGCGGCCCTTTCGAGGGGCACGAAAGGAATCGAATGACCATGACGAAGACGACGACCCGGCTTCTCTCGACAGCGTTCGCCGCCGCGCTCTTCGCGGCCCCGGCGTTTGCCGACGACCCGAAGCCCACGCCCGCGCCCGAGGCGGCGAAGAAAAACGAGAGCAAGATGATCAAGACTCCGAGCGGCCTGCAGTACGAGGACACGAAGGTGGGCACCGGCGCCTCGCCGCAGAAGGGCCAGACCTGCGTCATGCACTACACCGGCTGGCTCTGGGAGAACGGCGCCAAGGGCAAGAAGTTCGACAGCGATAACGGCAAGGGGTTCCCGTTCCCGATCGGCCAAGGACGAGTGATCAAGGGATGGGACGAGGGCGTCGCGACCATGAAGGTCGGCGGCCAGCGTACGCTCCTGATCCCGCCCGATCTCGGCTACGGCTCGCGCGGCGCCGGCAGCGCCATTGCGCCCAACGCGACGCTGATCTTCGAGGTCGAGCTGATCGAGATCAAGTAGCCTTTTCCCCCTCCAAACGGACAATTCGGCGGAGTCGCACTCTTGCGGCTCCGCCTTTTTTTGTCACGTGCCCGAACGGACAGGCCCGCCCGGGCGCAACACACGCTTGTGCCGCCAAGGGTTAGGCCATGACCCTACCGCGGGCACGGAAACTGCTACAATCTCAACAAAAGAAAGAGGATATGGTCGATTTGCCGACGTCCGGTGGCCGACGCGGGCCGTCTTTGACCCTTCCGGGCAGGGGCCGGAGGCGCGCGTGAGCACTTCCGCGCCTTTCCTCTCCCGGCACCTCGGCGACTACCTGCTCGTCGCCCAGCTCTCCGAGGACCCGCTCGGAACCGTCTTTCGCGCCCTCTACGCGGCCGACGAACGGCGGTTCGTGCGCCTGCGCGTCCTGCAATCCGAGGAGCTCGACGCGGCGAGCGTCCTGCTCACGGTCCGGGAGAATCGGCTCCGCGACGCGGCTCTCGCGCACGACGCGATCGTACTGCGCCCGGAGCTCGACGTCGTGGACGGCATTCCGTTCATGACCTGGGACGAAACGGCCGGGTGGACGCTCGACACGATGCTCGCGCGCGTGCGCGCGTTCGGCATCCGCATCCCGGCCGAGTACGCGCTCCTGATCGCAGAGCGGCTGGCGGCGGCGCTCGAGCACGCGCACCAGGCCGTCGCGGCGGGCGTAACGGCCGAGCACGGCATCCTCTGGCCCGGCTTCGTTTCCATTTCACACGATGCGGCCGTGCGCGTGGGCGGATTCGGCATCGCCCGAGCCATCCTCCCCTCGCTCGGGGGGCCGCGCATGACGGCCGAGATCGCGCCCTACGTGGCTCCGGAAGTGCGCTGCGGGGGCGCCGTGACGCCGCAGTCCGACGTCTACTCGCTCGGCGCTATCCTCGTGGAGCTCATGACGGGGCGGCGGCCCTCGCTCGACACGCCATCAGCGGAATTGCGCGCCGGCGATCCCCGCTCCGACGAGCTCGGCGCGTTCCTGCGCCGCTGCCTCGCCCAGCCCGGGGAGCGCTTCGCCTCCGCGACCGAGACCCATCGCGCGCTGCAGCAGATGGTGACGGGCAATCCTTTCTCGCTCTTCACGGCGAACCTCGCGCTCTTTCTCTACAAGCTTCTCAATCCCGAGAGCCAGAGCGTGGCGCCGTCCTCGGATTGGGAGTCGACGAGCCCGGTCGTCATCGAGACGAAGACGCGGCGCGGCGAATCCACGTCGCCCACCTCGCCCGGAGTCGAGTCGTCCCGCAGGCGCCGTGGGGACCTCGATCAAGCCGAGGAGGTGGCGGTCGAGCGCGTGTCTGTCTCCGTCCCGCCGGCCGTCGCCGCGCCTGCCCCGGCGAACTTCGCCCCCGCGCCCCTTCCGATCCAGGAGCATGCGGTCGGCCTGATGGAAGCGATCGCGCCCGAGCCACTCGTGCCCGAGCCGGTTGCCCCGAGCGGCGCGCTCATCGAGCCCCAGGCCCATCCTCCGATTTCCTGGAGGCGGTCGGCCCTGGCCCTGGCCGCCGCAGCCGGATTGACCGCCGGAGTCTTTTTCCTCGCGGATCGTCTGGACTCCGACTCTCATCCGGCCGCCCCGGTCCCCGCGGGAGTCGCGGCGGAGCGCGAGGCCGCAGCGCCTTCGTCCGATCCGGCGCAGGTTGGACCGCCGCTCGCCGCGCTGGTTGGCACCGCAGCGTCCGCCGGCGAGCCCGCGGCCAACCGCCCCGATTCTTCGGTCCGGCCGAGAAAGAAGATCCGGAAGGAGCTCAAGCAGCCGACCGAGGACCTGCGATACAAGGCCGCGCTCGCGCGCATCGATGCCGACCGGCTGAACGCGCGGGAGACGGCCTCCGACATCTTCGGAGAAGGCGAGCAGAGCGAGAAGGAAGGCGCGCGGTTTCTGCAACAGCGCGACTACGACGCGGCGCAGATGGCCTTCAGCCGCGCGGCGCAGCTCTTCCAGGAGGCGCAGGAAGTCAGCTTCCAGGAGCGCGTCCGCGACACGAGCCTCTCCGCCAACCCGTAAACAACTGTAGCGGCCGCTCGACGCGGTCAAGACGAGGGCCGAGAAGCGTTCCCCGACTCGGGAACCGCTATTAAGATGGCCTGGTGGGAATGCACAGGATCGAGCCCGCGCGCCTGAAACCGGACGTCGCACATGACGCGCTGCCGGGCCCCCGGTCCTCCGACGCCGCTGCGGGCGGGCCCGCGCCGGCGATCCGAGGCAAGGCGCTCATCTTCTGGGACCCGAAGACCCCCGGCAGGAAACTCGACGCGATCGACACCGACCAGATCACGCCGGCCGCCGACTGCGTCTCGGAGAGCCTCGAGACCCTCGATGAACGCTGGAAGACGGGGTCCTTCCGACACCTCATGCCCGACTTCCGAGCCCGCGTCCACCGCGGCGAGAATTTCCTCATCGCGGGCGAGCGCTTCGCCATCGGCTCCTCACGCGAGATGAGCCCGGCGGGATTGAAGGGCGTCGCCGAGGAAAAGGGTCTCGAGCTCGTCGTCGTCTGCAGCCACGGTATGGGCGACATCTTCCGGCGCAACGCCTTCAACCTCGGGCTCCACGTCGTGCAGTGCCCCGAGGCGGTCGAGGACGCGCAGGACGGCGACGCGCTCTCCTTCGATCCGGCGACACGCCGCCTGACGAACGAAACGCAGGCGAAGAGCTACACGCCCGTGCCCCTGACGCTGAAAGAGGAGGAGATCCGCTCGAGCGGAGGCATCTTCGCCGTGGGCCGGCGCGAGTTCCGCTCTTCGGTCAAGGCCCTTCCCGAGATCCGGTGGCCGGAGCCGGACCTCGCCCGGCGCATGACGACGACCGAACAAATCGTTTGGGCGCATCGCGTGGACAAGGACGCCGCCCTGCACCCCGGAGCGACCCTGCGGGTGTACGCGGACCTCCTGCCCGCGTCCGACGGGACCGCGCCGTTTGCGATCCACACGTTCAACCAGATCACCGGAGGCCGCTCGATTTATCCGCGCCAGGCTGCGGTCGCCAACGACCACTTCGTCTTCACCGGCCGGGAGGACGACGACCGCCAGACCGCGATCGGCCGCGAGTTCGCCCGCCTCCACGGGCTGAAGAAGCCGTACTACGCGGACCCCGGCGACGGCATCTTCCACTTTTACTTCCCCGAGCAAGGCCTCGTGATGCCGGGCCAGTTCATCCCCGGTGCGGACTCGCACAGCCGCGCCTACGGCGCCTACGGGGCCGTGGGGTTCGGCGTGGGCTCGACGACGCTCGGCTTCGGTTGGGCAACGGGGTACATCTACTTCACGCTCGCAAAGCCGCGCCGCGTGGTCCTATCCGGAAAGCTCCAGCCGTGGGTCTCGGGCAAGGACATCGTGCTGGAGCTCCTGCGCCGGTGGGGGGCGAAGCAGTCGCAGGGCATGTCCGTCGAGTTCGTCGACGCGGAAAAGCAGCTCCCGATTGCCTTCCGGAACACGATCGCCAACATGATGGCGGAAGCCGAGGCCTTGAACGGCATCTTCGCCGCGGACGACACGACGGAGGCGTGGTATCGCGCCAAAGGGATGACCGGGCCGTATCCGCGGATCGCTCCGGGAGCCGACGCCGTTTACGAGATCGACGAGACGCTCGCGCTCTCGGAAATCGCTCCGATGATCGCCAAGCCCTTCGCGCCCGGCAACGCATTCCTGGCCGAGGAGGTCGCGCGCGAGCGCCTCACCTTCGACAAGGCCATGATCGGCTCATGCACCAACGGCGGCTACGACGACCTGCTTTCGGCCGCACTCGTGCTGCACGCGGCGCGCGAGCTCGGGTTTCGCAAGGTCGCCCGCGCATTCACGATCTTCCCGGGCTCGGGTGGCGTCGGCCGGCAGATCGAGAAGCCCGATCCGCGCCTCGGTGGCGAGTCGATCGCGGAGGTCTTCCGCTCCGTCGGCGGCGAGATCCGCCAGTCCTGGTGCGGGCCGTGCTTCGGGCAGGGCCCCGACGCGCTCGCGCCCGGCCAGCGAGCCATCACATCCTTCAATCGGAACTGGCAGAACCGCATGGGCTATGGCGGCGAGGGATACCTCGCGAGCCCCGCGGTCGTCGCGGCCTCGGCCCTGGCCGGCTACATGGCCCCGCCGGGCGAGCTCGGCCTCACCTGGCACCCCGACCGCTTCGCGGTTTAGCCAGCCCCGACTGGCCCTCGCGACAATCAGTAGGAAGAGGGCCGTCCGGGATGCATCTTGTTATGCATCATAGTGAAGTGTAAGCTGATGCAATCATGAAACCGATCACGATCCGAGGGGTGCCGCCAGAGCTCGAGCGCGTGCTGTTCAAGACGGCGACCGAGTCGGGAGAAAGCCTCAATCGAGTGGTCATTTCCCTGCTGGAGGAGGCGTCCGGCCTGCGGCGCAAGCGCCGAAGGGTTCTTCACCACGATCTCGACACGCTCGCGGGCTCCTGGACCACGAAGGAGGCGGCCGCATTCGACCGCAGCGTCGCGGAAGGTCGCCGCATCGAGCCGGATCTCTGGAAGTGAGCCGCATCCTGCTCGACACCTCCGGCTACTCGGCTTTCTTACGCGGAGATATATCCATCAAGCGCAGGCTGCAGGAGGCCGACGAGATCGTCGTGAACCCGATCATCCTCGGAGAACTGAAGGCCGGATTTCTGTTCGGGAAATCCCGCCGCAGGAACGAGGACGAGCTCGCTCTCTTTCTCAGCTCTCCGCGCGTCACGTTGGCGCGCGTAGACGAAGGCACATCCGACCGATACGCGGCGATCCTCGACGGGCTTCGGCGCGCCGGGACGCCCATTCCGACCAACGATCTCTGGATCGCCGCGACCGCGATGCAGCATGGGCTTAGGGTCATAACGACCGACGCGCACTTTCTCCGAGTCCCGCAAATCCTGGTCGAGTCGTCGGAACGGGCTCCCGAGTAGTCACGATCCTCGCTCGAGAACCGGGCCGTAGAGTCCGAGCGGGCGGCGGCGCCACCAGGCACCGGTGCGGCGGCGCTCGGCAGTGTCCGTGAATCGGTAGTCGTAGAGCGTCGCGCGCACGTAGCGCGGCGGATGATCCGGGAAGGGGTTCGCCGCGAGGAGGCCTTCGACCTGCGGCGCCCCCTCGAGGAGCCTGCCGAGGAACTGGACGAGCCAAGGATTCTCCTCGGGGCTTCCGAGCGCCGCGAACCACATTTGCCAGTCGAGACGGGGCTGGTGCGGCGCGACGAACCGCGGCCGGCCCGCGACGTCTCCCGGCTTCCAGTAGAACGCGTACGGGCGCCACGCGGCACCGTCGTCGCTGCCCTCGATCACGATCTCGGGCCGCTCCGTCGTCATCACCATGAAGAGACCGTACCGGTTGAAGCTGCGAAACGCACCGAGCCGCCGCTCGGCCGCGACGACCGGCCGCGGCAGCGCGAGCGCGCGGTCGAGCGTGGCCGCGAACTCGACCGACGACGCGAAGATCGCTACGCAGGTGAGCGGCACGAGAACGAGGGACGGCCACGGACGGGGTGGTCCCGCCGTCGCCTCGGCCGCGCGCCGCCATTGCTGCGGAAGGGACTGGTCGCCTACGAGGAGCAGGGCGAGCGCGAGCGCCAGCAGGTTGAAGAACCCGTAGTTGCCGGTCGCGGCGATGAGCAGCTGCAGCAGAACCGTGGCGCGGAAGGCGAAGAGGCGCAGCCGTCGCGGCGCGAAGAAGAGGAAGGGCATGACGAGCTCGACGAAGAAGAGAAAGAGCGCTGACACGGTCTGGAACCAGGGCGGGCACTGGTGCGTGAACCACGCGGTCCAGGGAGGTAGCGGCTGGGTTTCGTAGTAAAAGCGCAGGGCCGAGAGATTGCGCCACGCGGGGTCTCCGCTCGCGAGCTTGACCCAGCCCGACGAGAACATCAGGCGGAAGAGAAGCCACCGAAGGAGGAAGAGGGCGACCGGGGATGCCGCGAGACCGCTTCGGAAGCGCCCGCGCCGCGGCGACACGAGAAAGATCGCAAGAAAGCCCGTCTCGAGCAGCAGGTGGTCCCACTGAAACTCCAGAAACACCTGTCCGGCAATCGTCAGCGAAAGGTAGAGGAGCCAGGCCGCGGCCGCGCTCGCGGCGGGAGCGAGGCCAACGACGAGGAGGAGCGCCGCGAAAGCACCGCCGCCGCAGAGCAGGTGCAGGAACGCGTCGCTCGACGAGAGCCAGCAGAGGGTCGGCAGGAGCCAGTAGCGCTCCGACCCCGTCTGCGCGCGCACCCAGTCGAGGAACTGGCCGACCGGGAGGATCCCGCGCGCGCCGACGAGCCCGTCCACCTGGACCCAGAGCGAGACGAACGCCGCGAGGTAGCAGAGACCGAGGGCGCGCAGGAAGACCGCGCTGGCGCCGAAGTACGTGGGCTTCTCGACGGAACGGCCCCAGAAGAATCGAGTCAGCGCGGCCGCCGCGGGCCGGTGGCCTGCCACGGCGCGATAGGCGAGCTCCGAGCACGCGGCAAAGCCGGGGACCCGGGCGTAGACCGCGCTCAACTCCCCGTTCCCCGGAGCGCGCTCGAGCGTGCCCAGGACGGCCGCCGCGCCTTCGAGCACACGGCCGTCCGGCAACACGAGCTGGAACGCGCGGGCGAATGCCTCCTTCGGCACCTCCGGGAAGCGGTGCGCGACCTCCTGCGAAGGCGCGAAGTCCACGCGCGGACCGGTCCGAGCCGTCCAGCGCGCAATCCACTGGCGGCAGAAGCCGCAATCGCCGTCGAAGATCGCAAGAGGCCGCTCGGGAGGATTGGCGACGCGCGAGGCTGCCATGATCCACCAGTCTAAGTGGGCGCCGGGCGAGGCCATAGTGGAGCAACGGTCCTGGACTGACACTGAGAGACTGCGAATATAAGCAATAGAATCAGATATTTACGGTTTATATGAAACTTGACAGTTCAGTATAGATTCCGTATGCTAACCCCCTCATGCCGACCGCAAACCCCTCCATCGCCTCCGAATCCGCCTCGATCCTCGAGCTCACGGAGCGCGAGTACAAGGCCGGGTTCGTCACCGACATCGAGTCGGAGACGATCCCGCCGGGTCTTTCCGAAGACGTCGTCCGGCTGATCTCCACCAAAAAGAACGAGCCCGAGTGGATGCTCGAGTGGCGGCTCAAGGCCTACCGCCACTGGCTCACCATGGAGGAGCCTTCCTGGCAGAACGTTCACTACCCCGCCATCGACTACCAGTCGATCGTCTACTTCTCGGCGCCGAAGGTGAAGAAGAACGCGCCCAAGTCGCTCGAAGAGGTCGACCCGAAGCTGCTCGAGACCTACGAAAAGCTCGGGATTCCCCTGCGCGAGCGGGCGAAGCTCGCCGGCGTCGCCATCGATGCCGTGTTCGACTCGGTCTCGGTCGCGACCACGTTCCGCGAGCAGCTCGCGCAAGTCGGGATCATCTTCTGCTCGTTCTCCGAGGCCGTCCAGAACCACCCCGAGCTCGTGAAGAAGTACCTCGGCACGGTCGTCCCCTACTCGGACAACTTTTTCGCGACGCTGAACTCCGCCGTCTTCTCCGACGGGTCGTTCTGCTTCATCCCGAAGGGCGTGCGCAGCCCCATGGAGCTCTCGACGTACTTCCGGATCAATTCCGCGAACACGGGCCAGTTCGAGCGCACGCTCATCGTCGCCGAGGAAGGCGCGTACGTCAGCTATCTCGAGGGCTGCACGGCGCCCATCCGCGACGAGAACCAGCTCCACGCCGCCGTCGTCGAGCTCGTCGCCCTCGATAACGCGGAGATCAAGTACTCGACCGTCCAGAACTGGTACCCCGGCGACAAGAACGGCAAGGGCGGCATCTACAACTTCGTCACCAAGCGCGGCGCCTGCCGCGGGAAGCGCTCCAAGATTTCCTGGACGCAGGTGGAGACGGGCTCGTCGATCACCTGGAAGTACCCGAGCTGCATCCTGCAAGGCGACGACTCGGTCGGCGAGTTCTACTCCGTGGCGGTGACCAACAACTACCAGCAGGCCGACACCGGCACGAAGATGATCCACATCGGGAAGAACACGAAGTCCACGATCGTCTCCAAGGGCATCTCTGCGGGCCACGGCCAGAACACCTACCGCGGAATGGTCAAGATCCTCGGCAAGGCGGACGGCGCGCGGAACTACTCGCAGTGCGACTCGCTCCTGATCGGGGACAAGTGCGGCGCGCACACCTTCCCCTACATCGAGGTCAACAACTCGACGGCGCAGATGGAGCACGAGGCCTCGACGTCGAAGATCGGCGAGGACCAGATTTTCTACTTCCAGCAGCGCGGGATCTCCCCGGAAGAGGCGGTCAACATGATCGTCAACGGCTTCTGCAAGGTCGTCTTCAAGGAGCTGCCGATGGAGTTTGCGGTCGAGGCGCAGAAGCTGCTCGGCGTGTCCTTGGAAGGGAGCGTCGGCTAGACAGGCAATGTGAGGGCGGGGGTAACCGCCGGCCTCTGGCCGGCGTTGCCTGCGGCGTCCCCGCCCTCGGGCGGCCCAACCCGTAGGGAACGCCGTGCACAGCACGGCGGTAACGGCCGCCCCTACGACGGGAGACAGGGAATTCGATCGATGACACAACCACTTCTCGAGATCCAGAACCTGCACGCCTCGGTCGCGGGCAATGAAATCCTGCGCGGCGTCGACCTGACGGTCAACCCGGGTGAGGTCCACGCCGTCATGGGCCCGAACGGCTCGGGCAAGTCGACGCTCGCGCACGTGCTCGCGGGGCGGCCCGGCTACACGGTCACCGAAGGCAAGGTCCTCTACAAGGGCAAGGACCTGCTCGCGATGGCCCCTGAAGCGCGCGCCCGCGAGGGCGTCTTCCTCGCGTTCCAGTACCCGGTCGAGATCCCGGGCGTTTCGAACGTCTACTTCCTGAAGAATGCGTTGAACGCGATCCGCAAGCACCGGAATCTCCCGGAGCTCGACGCGATG